>CAYGMB010000114.1:0-6898 GCA_964350765.1 uncultured Flavobacteriaceae bacterium | reverse complement strand
TACTATTCTCAATATTTATTTTCTTCACTAACCAATCAAATAACCCTGTTTATGTAGATGTAAATAAATTATTGGACGGTTATAAAAGAACGGAAGTAGAACGAGCTAAGTTCGAAGAAAAAGCAAAAGGATTACAGGCTAACGTAGATACTTTAATGGCTGAATGGCAAAATGATTTAAAACTTTATGAGAAAGAAAGATCCAGTATGTCCAAAAAGGAACTAGAACTTAAACAAGAACTTTTGGGGAATAAACAACAGCAAATTAATAGTTACCAACAGGCTATTCAAAAGCAAATTCAAGAAGAAGACCAAAAAGCTACACAGACTGTTATCAACGATATTAACGATTATGTCAAGGAGTTTGGTAAAATAAATAACTACAAGATAATCTTTGGGGCAAGTGGAAGTGGCAATATCATGTATGCTGACGACGACGCAGATTTAACCCAAGAGGTCTTGGAAGGTCTCAATAAAGAATTCAACGGAAACTAAAGTTAAATGAGGGGAGAACTTTTAATTTTATTACTGATTACATTACTTTTTTCTTGCTGTTCTCAAAAAACTTTTGACAGCGAAGAAGAACTACTCTCCTATATCAAAAACCCTGAGAACGGATACTTCCAGCAAAAGACTATTAACGGTGTAAATATTTCTTTGTTGTACCGTCCTACGGATTTATTAGTAAGCCAAGAATTGGGTAATAAAACTGTTGACAAAAAATTGATTGACTCTCTAAGAGAAAAGTATAGTAAGTATCTATATTTTAATCTTAGTTTATCCAAAGGTGGACAGGAATTATTAAGTACGGTTCCTAGCAATAGAAATGAGTTTGGAGCTATGGTCAACCAATTAGTATTTGGAATGGGAGAGAAAGTCTATTTATATACAAATAAAAGGGATACCATCCCATTAGCAGATTATGTATACCCTAGAATATATGGAATGAGTGGAAGTACTTCAATGTTATTTGTATATCCAAAAGAAGAAATATCATCCAATACTGAAAGTATTACATTCTCCCTAAAAAATATAGGAATGCAAATTGGAGAAGTTGCATTTAAATTTAATAATAAAAACATAAGCAATAAACCATTACTGAATCTTTAATAATGAATAAAAAAATTAAAATTATTTTTCTATTTTCTTCCTTATTTATTATCCTATGTCATAGTCAGAATTCCAAAGCGACCTTATTCTTTAAAAAGGGAAATGAACTGAATGGATATGCCAAGGTTAAGAATAATGGAAAAGTGAAATTCTGGAAAAATGATAAGGATGAAATGGTTAAATATAATTTTCAAGTTTTAGAAAAAGTCAAAGTTTACTTTGACGACAAACCGCACATTTTTGTTCAGATTGAAGTTAAAGACAAAAAAAGACCAAAAGTTGTTGAACAAGTTACAATTGGAGAAGTTAGCTTGTTTAGAAATATTAAATCAATGTACAATCCTGGTATTGTTGGTACTGGTTTTGATGGTCCTGGGAATTATGGAATTTCTTATGGCGGTTATTTTTATTCTATTAAAAACTATTATCTAAAGAAAAAAAATGAAAAAGCAGTCCACATAGGCTCTAATCAATTGTTTACCTTGAATTTTAAAAAAGCCTCTAAATATTTTTTTGCAAGTTGCCCTAAATTACTCGAGAAAATCAATACGAATGAGCTTGGAAGAGAAAATTTGTTAGAGATAGTTAAATATTATAATAATTGCGAACAGCTATGATGAAAAAAGTATTTTTAACAACTGTTATTTTATTAGTGTTTTTTGTTGGTCATTCTCAAGGCGCAAATGCTCCAGAGGCAGGTTCTTTTGAACCTGTTGATGCTACAGATATGGTGAATTTATTAACTGGAGATTTGACATATGTACTCCCATTATTAAATGTTCCAAGCCCTGAGGGAGGATATCCTATAGCCCTCACTTATCACGCAGGTATAGCTATGGATCAAGAAGCTTCGTGGGTTGGATTAGGTTGGAATTTAAACCCTGGGGCTATTAATCGCAATATTAATGGCTATCCTGATGATTATAGCTTTTCCAAAATTGAAGAATATTTTTATGACAAAGGAGGAGAAGAAACAGTAAATTCTATTTCTCTTGGATATTCAAATGGTTTAATGTCCGTGGGGTATGCTTCTTCTTGGGGAAGTAACCAGTCTTTAAGTGGTACAGTTAGTATTGGTATTGGTGCAGGACCAATAGGGCTAAATGTAAATGGTGGAAGCAATGGGTTTTCTGGAGGATTGGGTATACAGCTTGCTAGTGGACTTTCTCTAGGCGCAAATGTAAATTCTAATGGAAATATAGGAGGTACAATTGGATTTGGAGCTAGTAATGGAACCGGATTCTCAATTGGCGCCAGTAGTGGTGGTAGTTTTTCTGCTGGAATAACTACGAATTCTAAAAATGATAATCTATTTTCATTAGGAATTGACTTCAACTCTTCTGGAGTAGGAGTTAATGGAAAAGTCACAAACCTCTCTTCAAAAAGTGTGAATGGTACTAATAACTACTCAGTTGATGGAGGTGCTGGAATTGGTATTTCGACAAATCACAATAGTTCCGTTCAGATGAATGATTATGTAACGAAATCTAGTGGTTTTATGATACCAATCGTTGCTCCAACCCCAATAGGTGTTTTTAGTTTAACTTTTGGTCAACAAAAATTTGAATACTCACTCTCAAAATATATAAATAATAATGTTTCTGGTCCTCTACATTTTCATTTAATTCATGATTTTAACACGGATGCATTCATGGATATTTATGAGGTTTCAATTGAAAATAATTCTTTATCAGAAAATGTTAGTGTAGAATTAAATAATATTACATTTCCTAGTTTTGATAATTACCAATTACAAGCACAGGGTTTATCAGGAAATATAAGAATAGGAATTCAAGAGAATGGAGCACTATTTGGGTTAAGTGATCGAAAAAATAGTAACAACTCAACTTTATATTATGGATTTGACAATAATCCTAATGATAATTCTATTCCAGCTCATAGTGAGTTTAATTTTAAGCCAGAATTTTATTTTGAAAATGAAATAGGTACTTTTCTTCAGGTATCAAAGGCTACATTTAATACAAATAATAATAACTTTTATATAGTTGGACATTATGAAACAGGTGTAAATGATGTAAATGCCCAAAGAAGGATAGTTAGTAATTACATCCAATATTTTACAAATGGTGGATTGATTTCAAACCCACCTAATAATTTTTTGCAACCTAATGCCACAGGTTTTGATAGAGCTAACAAACCTAGCAATGGTGTTGGTGGATTTAGAGTAATTTCAAAAGATGGAAAAATTTATCATTATTCACTTCCAGTATATAATCATGAAATTATCACGAGGAAATTTGGTCATATTCCAGCAAACCAAAATGAAAATCAAGCTTATATTGAAAAGAGACAATTAGAATCTTACGCTACGCATTGGCTTCTTACTGCTATTACAGGCCCAGACTTTATTGACATGAATAATAACGGAAGACCAGATGAAAGTGATTATGGTTATTGGGTTGAATTTGAATATGGTAAATGGAGTGACGGATTTGTTTGGAAAAATCCTTACGGAAAGGAGTATATTGAGCATGATGCTGATACTCCAACTCTTGATAGATCAAAAACTTGGGTTCGAGGTAGAAAAGAATTATATTACCTAGATGCAGTCAAAACAAGAACACATACTGCTCTTTTTATTAAAGAAGAGCGTCAAGATGCAAGATCAGAAGCTTGGGATTATAGTTCCGTGTCTCATGTTGATGGTTTAGCTCAATCAGAAAATGATTATATTTCAAGATTTGTAATTCCCTCCCAAAACCAATTAGGATTATCAAAGATTATTTTGCTGAAAAATGAAGACCATGAGATTACAAAAGATTCAGGAAATAGCAATCATTTATCAGAAAACATTAAATATAATAATTCAACGAAGCCTCTTGAAATAGCTTGGTTTAATTTAAAAAATAATGTTTATGATATTAGTGATAATTGGTTGGGTTCAATAAATAATGCAATCAAAGTAATAGATTTAGAGAAAGATTACTCTTTAGTAAATGGTTCACCAAATGCAATTTCAGGTAGATCTACATTAAAAAGTGTTAAATTTAGTGGTAAAAGTGGAGTTTCTGTGTTACCACCTTATGATTTTAAATATATAAATAATCCTAATTATACTTTCAACATAAAAGATCAAGATCAATATGGTTATCTTACAAATAGTAATAGTATGTGGTCATTAAATGAGATAACAACACCTGAGGGTAGCACTATAGGAATTGAGTATGAATCTAAAAAGTTTAAATCTGCAATTCAAACAAATCTCAAATTTGTTACAGGAGATGTTATTAATTCTGTAAAAATGCACAAATTCAAAGCTGATATTCAGTCAATCAATAGCGCAAGTGGTTTATTTACAATTGAATGTGACGAGAATTATGGTTTTGCCATAGGAGATAATTGGTTAGAAATACTTTACACTGAAGAAGATTGTGACGGACAACAGATAACCACATCAGAATATACAGGTACTGGTACAATAATCCAGGATTTATCCTCCAATAGTAAGTTTAAATACTTAGTTCAAAGTAATAATATTCAAGTTACAACAAGTACTTACCCTAGTGATTGTGGTAATGGTCAATACACAGGTTACGAAATTCTTGCTATAGATTATGAAGTCTTGAATCCTGTTACTTCAGGAGGAGTAGTTACTTCTAAAATTAGCGTTTCAGATTTAAATACTACCTATTCAACAGAATATAATTATGGCATAAATGATGATAATGTTGGTTTAGTTAGTTACATACCATATGCCCCACATATTTTGAGTGAAGTACCTTATTCAAATGAATTACCTTCTCCAAGGGTAATGTTCGAAGAAGTCAATGTAGTTTCTACTGATGCTTTAGGTAACTCAACAGGAAAAACTAGATATAAATTCAATGTTTTAGGGTTAAAAAGTGCAAATGAAATTAAGTTTGGTGATTTCTTTGAAATTACTTCTTCAGGCAGTAACTTTTATAATTCTAATAGAAATAAAGATGTTTTCATTAGAGATTTTATAGTTAAAAATAATTTAGCTTCAATTGGTCAGCTCCTTGAAGTAAGTCAATTCAATAAAGAGAATCAATTAATTTCTAGCGTTAAAAATGTTTATTATTCGCCAGAAGAAACTCCAAATTTAGAAGGTGTTGTTGAAGAATCCTATCAAACCTACAAATCAGTAAATTATGATTCTAATACTACTAATGATAGGTGGGTTATAGCGTCAATTACAAAGAAAAGATATCCAAATCTTTTAAAGCAGACTCTTACAACAAACAACATTGGTACTTTTACAACTAACTTTTCTAACATAGATACTACATCTGGAGCACATTTAGAAAGTTTAACAGAAGATAGTTTTGGGAACTCTTTAAAAACACTCTCAAAACCAGCATACCAGGTTTATCCAGATATGGGGCCCACCCTTTACTTTCCATTTTTAAAGAAAAATATGCTTACTCAAGAAGCAGCGAGTTATACTTTTATTAAAGAAGGGAGTACTTGGAAGCCCATAGGTGTTGGTATAACCACATGGAACAATAATTGGAATTATATTGACCGAGAAGGAAATATAAGTAGTCCAGCCAATTCTGACCACAAAGTTTGGCGTAAACACAAGCAATTTATTTGGGATGGAAATATAGATGCTAATGGAGTTTTAATTGGGTATGATGTTGCAACAGATGACGGATTTAATTGGAGTATAGACACAAATCCAAGCCCTGAAAGTGACATCCCGCAGCCTACCCAATGGAAAGAAGTCTCTGAAACCAATTATTACGACCACTACTCTATGCCTCTAGAAGTTGAGGGAATAGATAGTATAAAAGTATCAACTAAAATGTGGGACAATGACGGCAAAGTATCTGTAACTGGAAATGCCGGGTATGGCGAGGTGTTTTACAGTAGTGCGGAAAATATAGAACTTGAAAATGGCGTTCATTACATAGGCCAAGGAATAAAGGCAACAGGCGAGCACCATCATAATCAAAAATCCCATACCGGAGATTTTTCCAAGAGGGTTTATACAGGAGGACACGCTTTTACAACAATCTTACAAGCAAACCAACACAGACCTGGGAAGTATAAATTATCTGTATGGGTAGATATTGATAATTATACCAATGCAAGGATTGTTCATAATGGAAACCAAGCTATTCCATTTGAGGGGGAGAAGGTTGTGGCAGGTAATTGGGTACAACTAAACCACTATTTAGACCTTACTTCTGGGTTTGAAGAAGTCTATTTAACTTCAATTAACGGAGATATTTATTTTGATGATTTTAGGTTACATCCCATTGAGTCTAGTGTAACTAGCTATGTTTATAACGAGTATGATGAGTTGACCTTTATCCTTGGATTAAATAATATGGCTACAAAATATCAATATGATACGGCAGGAAGGTTAATCAAAGTATTTCAAGAAACTGCGAATACGCCAACAATTGAAGGAGGTTTTAAAAGAGCAAAAGAGTATCGTTATAACTACAAAAGGCAATAAAAATGACAAAAACTATAAATTTTTTATTCTTTTTTCTTCTAATTTTGGAAACTATAAATGCTCAACAAGAAATAGTCTGGCAAGAATCAAATGGATTTAATTATGTTTCAACCACTAATTCATTAGATAATTCAGATGCTAAGTCTAGCGAATCTTATATTCTTTCAAATAGCTTACTACAGCTTAATGATACAGGTGACGTCGAAATTACTGGGTTTGAAGTAAACAATGCTTCTTTAACTGGCAGTACACCTATTGGAACCATTTCTTTATACTTAACGTACCAAGAAACATTCAGTCTTGCAGAAATACACCAATCAAGTTATTCGGTAACGTATTA
>CAYGMB010000113.1:683-6906 GCA_964350765.1 uncultured Flavobacteriaceae bacterium | reverse complement strand
TATTGGTTAAATCCTTTTTAAAAGCTGATTCGCCCTGTCTTTGATACATTGGAAGCTGATTAAACATCCATTGTAATGTTTCCTGATAATTCAATTTATTCAGATAAAGAAAAGTTATAAATTATTGTACCTACCTGCTTAGAAGGTGCTTTAGCATCTGCATTAAACTTAGTTTTTAAGGCTGCCTCTTTAGCCCGCTGCAATAAACAAGGGGCTGAGTTTGTTGTTCCTTTTACTCCAGGTTGAGCCGCAAATACGTTTCCATTTTGATCAACCGAAATACTGACATAAACCCTACCTTCTTCATTACAATCATACTCTGGTTTTGGTTTGCTCAAGGCTTGCCTATTACCTAAACGATAATTTCCACCACTTCCGCCACCACCGTTACCATAATAACCACTAGCATTAGGATCACCAGTTACTTTACCTTTATCTCCGGCCTGCTTATCATTACCTTCACCTCCGGTCTCAGTTCCATTCTCTTTACCAAAACCTCCCATTAAAGCATCTAACTTTTTCTTTTTAGCCTCTTTTTCTTGACGTTCTTTTTCTCTTTGTTTTTAACCCTTATTATTACCTCTCCATTTTGAGTGAATTTCACAGAATTACCAACCAGATTTATAAATATTTGAGATATTTTTAATGGATCTCCAATTATTTTTTTTGGTATAGACTCATCAAACTCTAGTTTAATTACATTATTCCTGTCATCAGCAGATTTTTTAAGCGCAATTAGTACATCTTTTAATCTTTTTTCTAGACTAAAAGTAGTTTTTTCAACTTCTACCTTGTTGGCATCTAGTTTATTAAGGTCTAGTATATTATTAATTAAAGACAGTAAATATTCTCCAGAAAACTTTAACGAGTTGAGGTGTTCTTTTTGATTTGGAGTTGGGTTTTCGTCCATTAACAAGTCTGTAAGACCAGTAACTGCATACATAGGTGTACGAAGCTCGTGTGTTATTGTAGACAAAAACTGTGCTTTTGCTAAAGAGGCTTTTTCTGCCTTTTCTTTAGCTAGTTCCAACTCTGTATTTTTATCTTGTAATAAATCATTAGCCTTTGCTCTTAAATTATTGTTCTTGTACAAGGATAGTGTTAGGAGTGATAAAATAACTATGAGCGCTACACTAAGCGCTGTTGTCATTTTGGTAAAACTTATTGATTTTTGTTGGTCTGCAATGTCTTGCTCTTGCTCTTTTATCTTATTGTTAAGATCTACAATGTTCAATTCACTATCTACTCCTTGCGAGTTTGCTAGAATATGAAACTCATGAAGTTCTGTAGTTACTGCTTCATAATTTTTAAAGTTATTTTCTGCTTTTTCTAACTCACCTTTTTTAAAATTAAGCATAGCAGAAACCTTATATAAAATTTGTTTCAGTTTTGTAAAAGAATTTGCTTCTATTAGTATGCCTGCTTTCTGTGTTGCTTTTATGGCTTCAGAAATTGCATTTTGAGAAATTTCTTCTGGAAAATTTAAAAGTGATTCTGCTTTGTGAAGATGTGAAAACGCTTCGTTGTAAAAATCTTCATTATCCTTAAATATAGAAATAGAGGCATCAAAATAATTTACAGCTACTTCGTACTCTTCTGTTTTCATCGCAAGTAATCCTTTTCCTGAAAGGTTTCTTGCGTTTAACAACTCATTGGGTTGAGATTTTAAGATGTTATCAACAGATTTAAAATTATTACTTGCTTCGGTAAATTTCTTTTGTTCGGTATTAATAAAACCTTGTAAAAGGTATGACTTAGCTAACAACGTTTTTTCGCTAGTGTTTTCAAGCAGTAAAATACCCTTTTCAACATCTGTAGCAGCTCTAGGATAGTTTTCAATAATAAAATTTAATCTAGCTAGTTCGAGTAATACATTTGCTTTAAGAGTATTGTCGTTAAGAGCAGTACTATATCTATTTGCAAGTTCTAGATTACTAATTATAGGAGTAATTTCCATGCTAAGCATGGATTTTTTTGCTGTATTTAAAGCATTCTTTACAGCAATAATAGAGTCGTTCCTAGTTTCTTGCGCATTAAGTGTTAGTAGACTTAAGAAGAGCGCAAAAAATAAGAGTAAATGGTTAGTTTTTTGTAAGTTTAAATAGTTCAAACTATTGTACTTGAGCGTTAAATATAGTTATTTCCCCGAATATTTAGCTATTTTTTACTGAATATGTAAGATTAAATCTTTTATTCTATTAGAATAGCCCACTTCATTATCATACCAACCTATAATTTTAACCATTTTACCTATTACAGAGGTCATCCCTGAATCAAAAATACAGGAATGAGGATTTCCAACAATATCAATAGAAACAATGGGGTCTTCGGTGTATTGTAAAATACCCTTAAGATTAGTTTCTGAAGCTTTTTTAAAGGCAGTATTTACCTCTTCGATACTTACTGTTTTACTTACATTAAGTGTTATATCTGTTAGAGAACCATTCGCAACTGGAACTCTAATTCCGCAGCCTACAATTACCGCTCCGAGGTCTGGAAAAATTTTAGTCCGAGCCTTAGCGGCTCCGGTGGTTGTGGGAACTATAGATTGACCTGCCGCTCTTGCTCTTCGTAAATCTCTGTGCGGTTGGTCATGTAAACTTTGGTCTGTTGTGTATGAGTGTACAGTAGTAATGTAGGCCTGTTCTATATTACACAACTCATGCACTACTTTTAACATAGGTGCCGCATTATTGGTCGTACAAGAGGCATTTGAAATTATGGAGTCTTCTTTAGTGAGAACTTTATTATTCACACCTAAGACAATGGTTTTAATTTCATCTTCTAGGGGAGGAACAGAAAGAATTACTTTTTTTACAGAACTAGTTAGGTGTTTTTTTAAGTCGTTCTTTGTTTTAAACTTCCCAGTACATTCAATTACTAAAGATGCATCTTTCCAATCTATGTTACTTATTTCTCGTTCTGAATTATAATAAAATGATTGATTCCCAACTAGTAGTGAGTTCTTTGTTGTAGAAACATCTTCATGTAAAACCCCATGAATACTATCGTACTTTAAAAGATGCGCCATAGTTTCAATAGGCGCAATATCATTTATTGCAACTACTTTAATCTGTGGGTGATTGTATAAGGTTCTAAATAATGTTCTACCTATTCTACCAAATCCATTAATGCCAACTTTAATCATTGCTGCCATAGCCAGTAGTGTTTAAATTAGGTAAGATGCTTTTGAGCTTTGTATGAAGAACGAACCAATGCACCGCTCTCAACATGACGAAATCCCATTTCTAAACCAATAGTTTCATACTTTTTAAATTGCTCTGGAGTAATAAATTCCTTTACTGGTAAATGTTTTTTTGATGGTTGTAAGTATTGACCAATTGTTACAATATCTAGCCCAACATTTCTTAAATCTTCTAGAGCTTCTATTACTTCCTCTTCACGTTCTCCAAGCCCTAACATAATACCACTTTTTGTTCTGTTGATACCGTTTTCTTTTAAGTATTTTAATACTTCTAGACTACGTTCGTATTTAGCTTGAATACGCACTTCTCTTGTTAGTCTTTTAACTGTTTCCATGTTGTGGGAAACAACTTCGGGCTTTACTTCAATTATTCTATCAATATTTCTAGTAACTCCTTGAAAGTCTGGAATAAGTGTTTCTAGTGTAGTGTTAGGATTCATACGGCGTATTGCCTTAACGGTTTCTGCCCAGATAATAGAACCCATGTCTTTTAAATCATCTCTATCTACAGATGTAATTACGGCATGTTTAATTTCCATAAGCTTTATGGAACGCGCTACTTTTTCTGGCTCATCCCAATCTACTGTTTCTGGTCTTCCCGTTTTTACGCCACAAAAACCACAAGATCTTGTACATATGTTTCCAAGAATCATAAAAGTTGCTGTGCCTTCAGTCCAGCATTCTCCCATATTTGGACAACTTCCAGAGGTGCAAATGGTATGTAGATCGTATTTATCCACCAATCCTCGTAAAGCAGTATATTTTTTACCTGTAGGTAATTTTACACGAAGCCATTTTGGCTTAGGAGTTGGTTTTTTTATTTCTAAAGTTTCTGTACTCATAGCTAGTACAAAGATACAATAAATAGCTTTCTTACTATAGAATTGTAATGATATACCAAATGCTAAATCCAATAAGTATACAAATACTTACAATACTATAAATTTTCAAAAATTTATTAGGTTTTGCTTCTTGGGGCATTATTTTACTAGTAACAACCTTATAATTGGCAATCGCATAAAAAGGTGCCGTAATAAAAGACAGGATAGTTGCAATATCTATGAGTAACTTCATTTCACTTAATAAGAAAAAGAAAATTCCAAGAGTTCCAGCAATTAAAATAATTAACCAAAAAATATATCCTTTATTTCTTTTTTTACCTGTAAGTAACTCTGTTGTTTTGTTCATTACTCTTGGAGAAGCATCTAGCGTTGTGAGAGTTGTACTAAACATTGTTGTTAGAGCAGCAATCGCAATTACAATTTTGGTGTTCTCTCCTAAAGTTGAGGTATACATGCCAATAAGTTGATTTGCAAACTCTCCGCCTTTATTTGAAAATACCTCTCCGCTATTATACAGCACTAATGCTCCTAAAGATAAGAAGCCAATTGCTAAAATCACGGTCATTACATACCCTGTATTAAAGTCAAACTTAGACTGCTTAATTGAAATCGTAGTATTAAGCTTATTTTTTTCTTGTGTCCATATAGATTGCCAGATAGATATGTCTAAAGGAGCAGGCATCCAACCCATAAAGGTAATAAGGAATAAGATTGATGCAGATTTTATTGGAAACTCTTGAGTAAGAGTAATGGTTTCAATTTTGAAAAAGGCGAGCATTACTGCTATAATAGTGCTAAGTGTTAAACACAATACAACTACCTTCATTAAACTGTCTAAAAACCTATAACGACCTACTATTAAAATAGTGAAACATAATCCAGTAATAATTGCTGTCCAGACTACGATAGAGCCTACACCAAATAAAGAAGTTGCAATCCCAGCAGTAACAATTGTAACAGCTGTTTGTATAGTAAACATTGTAGCAAATGTGATTATAAAATACCCATACAAAACTGGCTTGCCTAAATCCCTATAACCATCTATTAAGTTTTTCCCAGTTGCTGAAGCATACCTTGGGCCAAACTCGAAAAAGGGATATTTTACAGCATTAATAAGAAGAAGTGCCCAAAGCAGTCCAAATCCAAAATCTGCTCCTGCTCGTGTAGATTGAACCAAATGTGATACACCAATTGCTGCTCCAGCAAATAAAAAGCCTGGACCTAATTTTTTAATTACTTGCTTCAACGATTATTGTTTTCTGTAATGATTTCTGCGAGTAATTTTTTTGCCCTAAGAAGTCTTACTTTTACATTATTAAGGGGCTCTTTTAAACTTTCGGAAATTTCGTTATAAGACATTTCTTGAAAATACCTAAGATTAATTACTTCTTGATAATGTGGTTTTAGCTGTTTTATAAAGCGAAGTAATTCAACTAAATTTTGCTCTTTAATTAACGTGTCTTCTGCAGTTGGTGTGTGGTCTGCAATTTTTTTTACTTGATCGTCACTAGTATTTGTTGTTTGCGCATAAATAGAAGCATTCTTTTTTCTGCTTTTATCTATTTGAATGTTTTTTGATATGGTTGTAAGCCAAGTGCTAAATGTATATTTTTCATCAAAAGTGTGAATTTTATCAAATGCTTTTGAAAAAGCTTCAATAGTTATGTCTTCTGCTTCATATTCATTTTGAACTCTTTTTAACTGAAATCCATATACTTGATTCCAGTAATGATCTAGTAAAAATTTAAAAGCTTTTTGTTTTCCTTTTTTTGCTTCTTTAATATTTTGAGCAATAAATTCTTTGGTTATTTCCAAGGAGATGGTTTTGAAATACTATTTGAAATAAAGATAAACATTTGGAAGCAAATAAGAAATAACTCTAAAAAAGGAATCCAAAAAATTAGGTTGCTTTCTTGAAGTTTTTTTGCTCCTTTACCTACAACTATATATTGAAATAGGATTCTAGTTGCTAGTATTATTAATGCAAACTCCCAATCAAACATAAAAAAACTTAGTGCTACTCCAGCCCAAAATAGTAATGTAGAAATATAATACAAGCCAAGGGCTAATTTATGCTTTAGTTTATAATGAGTGACTGTAGTGATATGCCTTCTTTTTTGAAGTATCCAAGCTTTCCAAGTTTTTTTTGGGATAGAATAAGTAAAACCCTCTGGGC
>CAYGMB010000113.1:0-673 GCA_964350765.1 uncultured Flavobacteriaceae bacterium | reverse complement strand
ATTCTAGTTGCTAGTATTATTAATGCAAACTCCCAATCAAACATAAAAAAACTTGTATCCAAGCTTTCCAAGTTTTTT
Source organism: uncultured Flavobacteriaceae bacterium (assembly GCA_964350765.1). Lineage (GTDB taxonomy): Bacteria > Bacteroidota > Bacteroidia > Flavobacteriales > Flavobacteriaceae > CAYGMB01. Next base: position 595 of record CAYGMB010000113.1, on the reverse strand, counting down.
TTGGGATAGAATAAGTAAAACCCTCTGGGCTGTCACATATTGCAACATTGGTTTTTGTTGCTGCTTCGTTTACAAATAAATCGTCATCTCCAGAAGTTATTTTAATATGAGACATAAAACCATTGTTTTTGTAATATAACTCACTCGTATAAGCTAGGTTTCTTCCAACACCCATGTAGGGATTCTTTGCTTTTGCATAACTAAAATATTGTAAAGCAGTTATAAGGGTTTCGAAGCGAATTAAGGCATTTAATAATCCTTTTTCTTTTATATATGGACCATATCCTAAGACAATTTGCTTTTCTTGATTAAAATGGCTTGCCATTTCTTTTAAGCCTAATGTGAGAGCATATTTTTTATTTGCCCAGAATGCTTCAATATTTTTTACATCAACAACTTTAATTCTATTATCTTGATTACTAAAATCTTCAATTACACTTAATGTGTTGTCTGATGATGAATCATTTATTAAAATGAGTTCAAAATTAGAATGATTTTGTGCTAGCCATAAAGGAATGTTCTCTTGTAAATTTTTTTCTTCATTCTTAGAACAAACAATAATTGATACAGGAAAATTTGTCTTGGTATTACCTCT
>CAYGMB010000112.1:0-6949 GCA_964350765.1 uncultured Flavobacteriaceae bacterium | reverse complement strand
AATCAATATATTGATTACTTGTCACCTCATTAGGGATATAATTTGAATAAATACTACCTACTCCATTTCTAAATAAATTAGGAATATCTTCCAAGAGAAATTTTCCTGAAATTTGACCTTCAACAATATCTGCAGAATTTATTGATATGGTACGAACGTCTTCAGTAAAAGAAGATGTGATTTTAAAATCATCAAAGAAGAAGTCGTCTCTTTCATTTTGATAAAAAGTTTCATTAAAAATAATAGTACCTACTGCGTTGTCTATAGTGGTACCATCCATATCCATAATTATATTACCAGCGAATACAGATACACTATCACGCTTAATTAAATTAAGCTTATTTAGCTCTGCAAATTCAACATTTGCTTCAAAATCATATTGATTAAAATTCTTTGAAACATCAACCAATCCTTTAAATTCCATTTTTAAGTTTGGATCATCTATAGTTAAATCACCATTAAATAGTGGATTTTTTAGATTACCTGAAACTGTAATGTTTTTATAGTTGTAATTCTCGAATGTAAATGAACTTATTGCACCAATAATTTGTGTATTTACAGATTGTTGTGTGAAACCACGTCCATCTATATCTATATCTGCAGTAATTTTACCTACTGAGCTAGTGCCTGCGATTGCGCCTAAATCAAACTTATTAAAAACAAGGTTACCGCTATAGGTAGCGTTTTCAAAATCGTTAATATTACCTAGGGATATATCAACATCTGCGCTACCACTTTTTGTTACTAGTGCACTTGTTGTAATTAACTTTGTATCTGTAAGTGTAGTAGAGCCGTTAAAACTAAAATTGCCTAGCGACTTGAGTTCTTGAGGCAAATCACTAAGAACACGAGGCATAAATCTATTTAAATCATAATAATTTGTTGCAATATTGTGATTTCGGGAGCTTATTTTAAAAGGTTTCTCATCTAGTAAATTTTCAAAATAATACGTACCTAATAGTCTAGTTGCACCAGTTCTAAAGTTTATATTTTTTGCCTCAAAATTATTTAAGGTTCCTTGAATAAGACCATCGATAGCTATTTCTTGGTTAGTGCCAAATTCGTTGTAAAAAGAATTTAAATCGTTTGTAGATATTATAGTATTCTGCAAATTAGCATTAATAGTTACTTTGTCTTCAAAATTTGCCAATCCATTTTCTTCATCATAGCTTAGCTCAATATCTCCTTTAATAATTGAAGACTGGGTTTCTAGAGTTAAATTGTCAAGTTTTAATTGTGTTAGAGAATAAGAAAAATTTGATTGTAAATTTTTAATAACAAAACCTCTCTCGGCGTCTAATGATAATGAGTTAATCTTCGCTTCAACATCTGGTCCAGTAATTTTAAAATCATTTGCATCTAGGTTTAAATTGGACAATTTGAATATTTCTGGCGTATCAAGGTTTTCGTCTGTAATTTTTATTTTAGAATCTGTTAGTTCAACGTCATTACTGAATAAGGAGAATACATTTTCACTTTTTTGACCTGTATTAAACTTTTCAGAAAAAATATATAAGTTATCATCTTCCTCATCTTTGTAAGTTTTTACGTATAACTTAGCTCTCTCTAGTTCTATTTGTCCAAATCCTAAGTCACCCTTAATTAAATTTCTAAAACTTAACACGTTAGTCCGCAACTCATTAGCGTATATAAGCGTGTCTTTGTGATGGTCTGCAATGTATACTTCTCTTACATCTACTTGTCCCTTCCAATTAAGTCCTATTCTTTTAATATTAATATCGGTACCGTAGGTTTCATTTAAGTTATTTGTAACTTTTTTAGCGATGTAGGTTTGTACGCTAGGAATAGATAAAATAATAACCAATAGTAGAAACAACAACATAATTGTTGCTATAATTCTAACTAATATTTTTCTTAATTTTTTGATACGCTTTTAAAGTTATAATTTTACCACCAATAAATATGCCTATTTAAATTTTGAATTCAAAAAACTGCTATATTCTTGGTATAGAATCGTCTTGTGATGATACAGCTGCAGCTGTAATTAACAACGGAATTATTTGTTCTAATGTTGTTGCAACACAGGCCATCCATGAAGCATATGGAGGTGTTGTTCCGGAACTTGCATCACGCGCGCATCAACAAAATATAGTCCCAGTTGTTCACCAAGCACTTCAAGAGGCAAATATCGATAAAAATCAACTAAGTGCCATAGCTTTTACACAAGGGCCAGGATTGATGGGATCTCTACTTGTAGGCACTTCATTTTCAAAGAGTTTAGCATTTGGATTAGGTATTCCTCTTATTAATGTGAATCATATGCAGGCGCATATTTTAGCACACTTTATTAAAACTGAAGGCAAACAAGTTCCTAATTTTCCATTTATTGCATTAACCATAAGTGGAGGTCATACCCAAATTGTAAAAGTGAACAATTATTTTGAAATGGAAATAATTGGTGAAACTATAGATGATGCGGTTGGAGAAGCATTTGATAAATCGGCAAAAATTTTAGGGCTCCCCTATCCAGGTGGTCCTTTAATAGATAAATATGCACAAAAAGGCGATCCTAAACGCTTTAAATTTACTAAACCTAAAGTAAAGCCTCTTGATTTTAGTTTTAGTGGTCTTAAAACTGCTGTATTGTATTTTATTGAAAAAGAAACAAAAGAGAACCCAAACTTTATTGAGGAAAACATACAAGACATTTGTGCTAGTTTACAATATACAATCGTAGACTATTTAATGGATAAGTTAAAGAACGCGGTAAAACAAACTGGAATTAAAGAAATTGCCATTGGTGGAGGTGTTTCTGCAAATAGTGGTATTAGAAATGCATTAAAAGAAGCAGAAAAAAAGTACGGATGGAAAACACATATTCCAAATTTTGAATACTGTACAGACAATGCTGCTATGATAGCTATCGTAGGGGAGTTAAAATATAAAGAAGAAGTGTTTAGTGCTTCCAATGTTGTGGCAAAAGCAAGAATGAAGTTTTAATATGGTAACTTCACATGAAATAGTTAAAAAACTAGCTGTTGCAACTAAACCTTGGGCAGAGAACATAACACAGAAAAAAATGTTTGGTGGCACTTGCTTTTTGTATAAAGGAAAAATGTGTGTTGGAGAAACCAAGCAAAGGTTAATGGTAAGAGTAGTCTCAGATAAAATGGAGACAATACTTCAAATACCAGATGTTAAACCAATGGATTTTACTGGAAAGGCAATGAAGGAATTTGTTTTTGTATCGCCTAGTGGTTTTGATACTGAAGAAAAACTTCAAAATTGGGTTGAGTTAGGAATTGAACACGCAATACAAAAAAGCCAAACGACTTAATATTTTGAATTTATTTTACCAAGAACATATAGATAAATGCACTTCTGAAATCATTTTTAGTAAAGATGAAAGCAGACACATATCTAAAGTACTTCGCACCAAAATTGGCGATATGCTTACTATTACAAACGGTAAAGGATCTCTTTTTAAAGCGGAGCTAGAAAGTAACAACCCTAAGATGTGTGTTGCAAAAATTCAATCTGTCACTTTTGAATCCCCTCTTCCCTACTATTTACATCTCGCTGTGGCACCAACTAAGCTAAATGATAGATATGAATGGTTTCTAGAAAAAGCTACTGAAATTGGAGTTTCTGAAATGACTCCTATTATATGTGACCATAGTGAACGGAAAGTAATCAAGCATGATAGATACCAAAAAATTGTTGTAAGTGCTATGAAACAATCTTTAAAAATGCATTTGCCAAAATTAAATCAAGCAATAACATTTAATGAGTTTATAAACCAAGAAAAGTTGGACACAAAGCTAATTGCACATTGTGAGGATAGTAAAAAAACAACTTTAAAATCTCTTTCTGCAAAACTTGAAAATACAACAATACTTATAGGTCCAGAGGGTGATTTTTCTACTTCTGAAATTGAACTTGCAATAAAAAAAGGGTACCGTCCTATTTCATTAGGTAATACAAGATTAAGAACTGAAACTGCAGCCATTGTAGCTTGCCATAGTGTAGCTTTTACAAATTTTGATTAAATTTTTAATTGTGCAGCTCCAGTTATCTCTAAATCTTTTTGTTGAATAAATCCTATAATTCTTAATGAATCGTTTTGAGAAACTATACTTGGTATTGTTATACTTGCTTTTCCATTATTTGAAGAAAGCTTAACAGAAACTTGCTCAACTACTATATTACTATTTTTTAATGTTCTGCCTCCATTTTCACCTCTTTTAACTTGCGTTCTTTTAGATTCAATGACTAACGCAAGTTTTAAACTTTTATCAGTTAAATCTCCAGAGACATCATATTTTAGAGAAATTGTCTTGCTGTTTATAGTAAGATTTGATAATTCTAAATTATTTGCAGCTTCGTATTTAAGATTCTTATTAATCTGTCCATACATCTTAGCCTCATTAGATCCAACAAAATGTAACTTCCCATTTATTACAGCTTGTGGGGTATAAACATTCCTACTTTTAAATTTAGAACTGTACTGGCGTTGAAGATTTGTAAATTTTTCTGAACTATAAGGGTCTTTCCATCCTAATCTGTTCCAGTAATCCACATGATAAGACGCTACAAATACTCCCTTATCCTCATACTCATGTTTTATTGTATTTAATAGTTTGTCTGCGCTAGAGCAGCTACTACATCCTTGAGAAGTAAAAAGCTGTATTACCGTAATAGATTTTGTATTGGAATTATTATCCAAATAAGAATTAGACGAAAGAAAAGGTGAACATACAAGTATTAAAAGAACACTAACTAAAAATTTATTATTCATATTTTATTTTATCTAGTCGCAAATAACAAGTTATTACTTACAATAATGTAGAGAATACACCAGTCTCATATTTAATGCTAATCAAAATGTAATTAATAAAATTTATTTTTTAACATTTTTGTAATAGTTTTATCGATTAAAAGAACTAATTTTACGATTAACTAACAAAAATACTTTTTTTATGGCTACTGCTATAAATAAAGCTAACTCTTTGAGGAAAGTTGTTTCAAGCAACTCCTTACTAGATAACGCTAATAATTCTTCAGTAAAAGAAATTACATCTGAGTCTACAAAGTTAGAAGTTGTTTTTCGTAGAACTTCTAACAATTCACATCTTGAGGACTGGCAAAATTTTTTCAATGAAATTTGTCAAGGACTAATTGATGAAATAAGTTAATTACTACTCTCAAATATATATTTGTTTGTATTTTTGACTTGTGCGTTTACTTAGATTAACTCTTTTTCTATTTATTAACTTAATAAGCTATCCTGCAGCAGGACAAGACATTGCTATTTTAAAATATGGTGGAGGTGGTGATTGGTATAGCAATCCTACTGCGCTTCCTAACTTAATAAATTTTTGTAACGCGGAAGTAGATACCAAAATTAACAGTACACCAGAAACTGTATCACCATCTAGCATTGACATTTTTGACTTCCCTTTTTTACATATGACTGGTCACGGAAATGTTTTTCTTAGCGAAGAAGATGTTTCAAACCTTAGAGATTATATGCTTAGTGGGGGTTTTTTACATATTGATGATAATTATGGAATGGACCAATATATAAGAAAAGAGATCTTAAAAATTTTTCCTGATATAGAACTAAAGGAACTTCCAGGTAATCACCCTATATTTAGTTACAAATATCCCTTTCCAGATGGTTTACCTAAAATTCATGAGCATGACAACCAAAGACCACAAGCTTTTGGTATTACATTTCAAGGGAGACTAGTCTTATTGTACACCTATGAAAGTGATCTTGGTGATGGCTGGGAAAATCCCGAAATACATAATGACCCAGAAGAGGTTCGCTTAAAAGCTTTGCGTATGGGAGCTAATATTCTCACTTACGCTTTTGAAAATTGATAAAATGAAATTAAGCTATTATTGCAAATCTTGCTCAGTTAAAAACTATCTAACTACAAATGCCACTAATAGGTTTGACTTACAGCGTGAACTAGGGGCTGCTGAAATTTCAAAAAGGTGTAGAAACTGTGGAACAATACAAAAAAGACATATAAATAGGTTACATGCAGAACCTAACAAAATTTACTTTCTTATTTGCATTCCATTAATACTCATTTTATCAATAATTGTATATTTTTTAGGCTTTATCGCTACATTAACATTCTCGATTCCAATCGCTCTTGTATTTCAAGCTCAAAAAAAGGCAAGCGATTTTAACAAGACAATGATTCCAAGGAAATAATGAATCGTCAATACTCACATTCAGAATATCCGTTTTCAGAAAAAAAACACCCAATAACTCTTATTTGCGACAATGTAACAAGTCCTGCTAATATAGGTAGCCTCTTTAGAATATGTGATGCATTTGGAGTTGAAGAATTAATTTTTTGTGGAAGTAAAATTGACTTAAATTCTACTAGATTAAAAAGAACAGCTAGAAGTACCATAGAGAATACACCCTACAGATGTATAGAAAATTCATCTCAATTAATTAGTAATTTTAAAAAGAACGGATATCATATTTGTGCTCTTGAAATTACCTCTAACAGTAGGCCATTAAAAGATTTAGAAATCATAAAGCCAAAAAAAGTCGTTTTAATTATTGGAAATGAGAGACATGGAATTTCTAAATCATTACTAAATACTAGTGATTATAATCTGCACATTCCTATGTATGGAAAAAATAGTAGTATGAATGTTTGCGTAGCTAGCGCCATTGCTCTTAATACAATAACCACATATATATAAAATTGTAATATCTTTATTTTATGAAAGCAAATTCCAAAGCGATTGCGCTAGGTATACTTAAAGCCACAATTGTTATGGTGGGTATCCTACTATTGTGCTGGATTTTATATAAAGTAAAACTTCTAATAGTCTTTTTGCTAATTGCGGGGATCGTATCTCTTATTTGTAGACCTCTAGTACTTTTTCTTAAAAATAAGCTTAAATTTAGTAATACACTTGCCTCCATAGTAACACTTCTTACAGTAATTGGGTT
>CAYGMB010000111.1:6483-6999 GCA_964350765.1 uncultured Flavobacteriaceae bacterium | reverse complement strand
TTTCGCTACATCCCGCAGGACATATTGTAGCCTCTAGTCAAGTAAGAGTTGAGTATAAAGGAGAAGTTTGGGTTTTTACTGGCGATTTTAAAACTGAAAATGATGGTATTGCCGAACCATTTGAACTTGTTACCTGTAATACCTTTATTACCGAATGCACCTTTGGCTTACCTGCTTTTAAATGGACCCCACAAGCAGAAGTGTTTACAGATATTAATAATTGGTGGGCAGCAAATAGGGCAGAAAATAAAACATCCGTTCTTTTTGGTTATTCTTTAGGAAAAGCACAACGGCTATTAAAACATCTTGACCCTAGCATTGGTACAATTTATACACATGGTGCTATTGAAAATATGACCGCTGTTCTAAGAGAAAATTATAATTTTCACAACACCATAAGAGTAACAAGAGATACTTCAAAAAAAGAATTATTAGGTAATATAGTGCTGGCTCCGCAAAGTGCAAACGGAGGCACTTGGATTAGAAAAATGGTTCCTTATGTAACCGCAAGTGCAA
>CAYGMB010000111.1:3289-6428 GCA_964350765.1 uncultured Flavobacteriaceae bacterium | reverse complement strand
TTTAGGGGAGCGAGAAGAAGACGAGCTATTGATAGAGGTTTTGTATTAAGTGACCACGCAGATTGGAACGGGTTATTACAAACAGTAAAAGAAACTGGAGCAGAAAAAGTAATTGCTACACATGGCTATACTGAAATATTTTCACGCTACTTAAGGGAAGAAATGGGCTTAGATGCTAGTACCGAAAAAGCACAATATGAAGAGGAAAGTAGCGAAGCTGCAAAAAAGGAAGAGGAGGTTAAAGAATGAAAGAATTTGCTGCCTTAATTAAAACATTGGATAGTACTAATAAGACAAACGAAAAAGTAGCAGCGCTTACAGCATACTTTAAAATAGCTAATAATGAAGATAAACTTTGGACTATTGCAATTCTTTCACATCGACGTCCTAAAAGACCTGTAAACACAACACTTTTAAGAGAATGGGCTACAGAAATTAGCGGAATCCCATTATGGCTTTTTGAAGAAAGTTATCACATAGTAGGCGATCTTGCAGAAACTATTGCTCTCATTATTCCAGCTAATTCTCAAAAAAGTATTGATAAATCGCTTTCAAAGATTATCGAAGAAATAATTAATCTCAAGTCATTAGAAGATTCTGAAAAGAAATTATACCTCCAAGAAAATTGGCTAACAATGTCTTATTTTGAACGTTTTGTTTTTAATAAAATAATTACGGGAGGTTTTAGAATTGGAGTAAGTCAAAAACTAATGACACGTGCCTTGTCTAAAGCAACAGGAATAGATGAAGATATACTTGCATACAAATTGATGGGTAATTGGACACCTACTGATACCACATTTAAAAAACTAATCCTCGAACAGAATCCAGAAGATTACCTTAGCAAACCATACCCTTTTTATTTAGCATATGCAGTAGAAGATAACTTTCAAGAAGATTTAGGAGATAGTAAAGATTGGAGTTTTGAGCACAAATGGGATGGTATTCGCAGCCAAGTAATTATAAGAAATAATGAAGTTTTTGTTTGGTCACGAGGTGAAGAACTAGTCACAGATAAATATCCAGAATTTCAACGTTTTCTTTCAAAAATTCCAAATGGAACAGTCTTGGACGGAGAGATTTTACCTTTCGGGAATAACAAAATTGGAAACTTTAATGACCTACAAACAAGAATAGGAAGAAAAAATCTTTCAAAAAAACTTTTAGAGAAAACACCTGTTATTCTCAATGCATACGATTTACTGGAATGGGAAGGAAAAGACATTAGGCAACTTCCATTTACAGAAAGAAGAAAGATTCTAGACGAACTTATTAGTAATTGTGACTGTAGCACTATTGGCCTTTATTTAAGTGACACCATGGCTTTTAACACATGGGACGAAGCAGCTAAAGAACGCGAACTGGCAAGAGAAAAGCAAAGTGAAGGTTTAATGATAAAACGAAAAAACTCTCCGTATTTAGTTGGAAGAAAAAAAGGTGATTGGTGGAAATGGAAAACCGACCCATTTACTATAGATGGCGTTTTAACTTATGCAATGCGCGGTCATGGAAGACGGGCTAACCTTTACACAGATTACACTTTTGGTCTTTGGGATAATGGAGAATTGGTGACCTTTGCAAAGGCATACTCTGGTCTAACAGATTCAGAATTTAGACAAGTGGATGCGTGGATTAAAAAAAATACTTTAGAGCGTTTTGGACCAGTACGAAGTGTAACACCTCATCATGTTTTTGAAATTGCTTTTGAAGGGATTGCAGAAAGCAGCCGTCATAAAAGTGGAGTTGCGACTCGTTTTCCAAGAATATTACGCTGGAGAAAAGATAAACCAATCGAAGAGGCAAATACGTTGGATGATTTAAAAGCTCTCATTCCTAAGTGAAGCAATCTGAACTCATAAACATAGCAAAATTGTGGTTTCAAGAAAAAAACTGGAAACCTTTCCCTTTTCAGAAGAAAACCTGGAACGCTTTTTTAGGTGGCAAAAATGGCTTGTTGAACGCGCCCACAGGAAGTGGAAAAACCTATGCATTATGGGTACCAATTGTTTTGCAGTACATTAAAAACAACCCAAATTATAAAACAAAACATACCAAGGGAATTAAGGCTATTTGGATTACTCCATTGCGAGCTTTGTCAATAGAAATTCAACAATCTGCGCAAAGGTTTGCAGATGACTTGGAAACGGGCTTAACGGTTGGAATTCGAACAGGAGATACACCTCAAAATATTCGAGCAAAGCAAAAAAGAAATATGCCAGATTTGCTTATTACTACTCCTGAAAGTTTAATGCTTTTATTAGCAAGTAAAGGTTACGATAAAATTTTTAAAACACTAACAGCCGTTGTTGTTGACGAATGGCACGAACTATTAGGAAGTAAACGTGGTGTACAAATGGAATTAGGCCTTTCTAGGTTAAAAACTATTTCGCCAGAGCTTAGAATTTGGGGAATATCTGCAACTATTGGCAATCTAGAACAAGCGCGTCAAGTATTATTGGGAAGCGATGCTGACGAAATACTAAACCAATCACAGACTGCTAAGAAAAAAGTAAGAGATTCTATTTTAATAAAAGCCAACCTCAACAAAAAGATAATTGTAAAATCTATTATCCCCAAAAAAATGGAAACCTTCCCTTGGAGAGGGCACATTGGGTTGCATGTACTAGATCAAGTAATTCCCATTATTAATGCTAGTAAAACAACTCTCATATTTACAAATACCAGAAGCCAATGCGAAATATGGTTTCAAAAAATACTAGAAAAATACCCAGAGTTTGCAGGTGAAATAGCAATGCACCATGGAAGCATTAATAAAGAAACTCGCATTTGGGTAGAACAAGCCATTAGAAATGAAAGCTTAAAAGCAGTAGTTTGTACATCAAGCTTAGACCTTGGAGTAGATTTTGCTCCAGTTGAAACTATAATTCAAATAGGTGGTCCAAAAGGTATCGCTAAGTTTCTACAACGTGCTGGGCGTAGCAACCATAGACCTGGGGAAGCTTCAATAATTCATTTTCTGCCCACACATGCTATGGAGTTAATCGAAGCCTCGGCATTAAAAAAGGCTGTTAAAGAAGAGGTAATGGAAGACCGTATTCCTTATTTATTGAGCTTCGATGTTTTGATTCAGTATTTGGTTACCCTTGCAGTTAGTGACGGTTTTAGGCCTTCAGAAATT
>CAYGMB010000111.1:0-3279 GCA_964350765.1 uncultured Flavobacteriaceae bacterium | reverse complement strand
ACAATGGGAAGTCAAAGCTTACAGGCCTATGATGAATACAAAAGAGTTCTAGTTGATGATAACGGCCGTTTTTATGTTGAAAGCAGACAAACAGCAATGATGCATAGATTGTCTATTGGCACAATTGTAAGTGATGCTATGGTACAGGTAAAATATGTTACAGGAGGATTTATTGGTACAATTGAAGAATACTTTATTGGTAAAATGAAACCAGGAGACGTTTTTGTTTTTGCTGGCAGAACTTTGGAGTTAGTTAGAGTTAGAAATATGCAAGCACAGGTACGTAGAAGTAATAAAAGAACTAAAAATGTAGTAAGCTTTATGGGCGGTAGAATGGCATTATCTTCTCAAATGTCTGAAATTTTAAGACAAGAACTACAGGCTGAAGCCCAGCATAAAAAAAGAACACCAGAGCTAAGAGCCATGCGGAATATTTTTGATCGCCAAGAGCTTGAAAGTATTATCCCTAAAAAAAACCAATTTTTAATAGAAACCTTTAAAACAAGGGAAGGATATCACGCTATTTTTTATCCTTTTGAAGGTAGGTTTGTACATATGGCTATGGGTGGACTGCTCGCCTATCGTATTAGTTTATTGGTTCCTATTACATTCTCTTTAGCATATAATGATTATGGCTTTGAGTTATTGAGTGATCAACCGTTTGATATCCAAATGTTAGTTGACAACAATTTATTTTCTACAGAATATCTTTTTGACGACCTTCAAAAAAGTTTAAATAGCACAGAACTTGCACGTCGAAAATTTAGAGATATTGCAGTTATTAGCGGAATGGTTTTTACGGGTTATCCAAGCAAGCAAATTAAAACGAAACATTTACAAAGCAGTTCTCAATTATTGTTTGATGTGTTTAAAGACTACGAGCCAGACAATCTTTTATATCAGCAAGCTTTTAGAGAAACCTTTGAGCATGAAATGGAAGAAGGTAGACTGAGATTAGCATTAGAACGAATTGCTACACAAGAAACTATTTGGAAACAATGTGAAAAAGCTACGCCTTTTAGTTTTCCAATCATTACAGATAGATTACGTGAAAAACTTTCTTCAGAAAAATTGAAAGATAGGATAAAACGTATGACATTAAAGTTGATGAAATAATATTATGAGTTTGGATATTATAATAAATAAACAAAATTTTACACTAGATCCAAACGGTGCTATCTATTGGAAAGAAAAAGATATGCTTCTTTTAGCAGACGTCCATCTGGGGAAAGTAGCTCATTTTAGAAAACATGGCGCAGCAATACCCATTCATCTTGCTTATAAAAACTTAGAAAAATTAACAACTGTTGTAAATAATTTTACACCTAAAACAGTTTGTTTCCTAGGAGATTTATTCCATAGTAAAATAAATAAAGAATGGGAAGATTTTGTAAAATGGGTTGATTATACAAACTCTAAAGTAATCTTAATTTCTGGAAATCATGATATTATTCCCAACTATCTATTTGAAGATATAACAGTACAAGTTGAAGAAGAAATGATTATAGATAATTTTTTATTAACCCACCATCCTGAAGAGCGGACATCACTTTTTAATTTTTGTGGACACATCCATCCAGGAGTAAAAATGATAGGACTAGGTAAACAAATAATGAAATTAGCTTGTTTTTTAAAAACTGAAAACCAACTTATATTCCCTGCATTTGGTACTTTTACTGGAAAGCACATTCTCAAGCCAACCAAAAACGATGAAATTTTTGTTATTGTAGATGGGGAAGTTGTAAAACTTTAAAATGAAAAAAATACTACAAGTCTCTAATGTTGTTGCATTTATAATAACTCTTTATTTTAATTATGCCTCGAGCGCTGGGGTATTTAATAATAGTACTCAAGCTTCTATTAGTGCAGAATACCAAAATTTATTTACTCCTGCAGGATATGCATTTGCTATTTGGGGTATTATTTATTTGTTACTGTTTGGCTTTATAATATATCAGTCAAGAAGCTTATTTGTTAAGGTAAACGACGATGCTTTTGTTCTTAAAACAGGTTGGTGGTTTATTTTAAGTTGTATTGCAAACAGCGCATGGTGCTATCTCTTTGTGATGGATTATATAGGTCTTTCGGTTCTTCTAATTTTCTTTATACTTTTTTGTTTACTCAAAATTGTAAAAAACAATAGTATGGAATTATGGGATGCTCCTATTCCAGTTATTGTCTTTTTGTGGTGGCCGTTTGTTATATATAGCGGTTGGCTGGCAGTTGCTTGTATTGCTAATGTCGCTGCCTATCTCGTGAAAATAGGATGGAATGGTTTTGGCATCACGGAAGTGATTTGGACTTGTCTCTTAATTATTGTGGCAACCGCAATAAACCTTATGGTTACTTGGAAGCGAAATATGCGAGAGTTTGCACTAGTGGGTGCTTGGGCCTTAGTCGCTATTGCAGTAGCAAATTGGGATACTCAAGAAACTATAAAATACATTGCATTAATTAGTGCAGGGATGTTACTACTAAGTAGTAGTATTCATGCTTTTATTAATAGAGCTACTAATCCTGCGATTAAGTGCCTTCAATATTTTAACAGTAAAATCAATGACTAACCAAAGCCACCTTTTTTCATTAGATAAAAACAGCACATACTTAAATGGAGCATATATGTCTCCCCAACTAAAAAGTGTTGAGGAAATTGGTATTAAAAACCTTAAAAGAAAAAGCAATCCGTTTTCAATTTCTGTGGAGGATTTCTTTTCAGAAAAGAAAGTACTAAAAAAACGTTTTGCACAATTAATTGAAGCTCCCGACCCAGAGCATATCGCTATAATCCCATCTGTATCCTATGGTATTGCTAATGCAGTAGCTAATATTCCATTCTCAAAAGGAGACGAAATTGTAGTTTTAGAAGAGCAATTTCCAAGTAATTATTACGCCTGGAAGCAATTAGAAAAAGAAAAAGGTGTGTGTGTTAAAACTATTAAAGCACCTCCCATTTCAAAAGATAGAGCTAGCAGATGGAATGCAGATATCTTAAATACAATTTCTAATAAAACAAAATGTGTTGCTCTACCACAAGTTCATTGGGCAGATGGTACTTTATTTCACTTGGAGGCAATTAAAGAGAAAATTTCATCGGTAGGAGGTTATTTAATAATTGATGGTACTCAAAGTGTGGGCGCTATGCCTTTTTCGGTAACAAAAATTAAACCAGATGCTTTATTATGTGGTGGTTACAAATGGTTACTAGGTCCCTACAGTATTGGTGTTGCTTATTACGGAGAACGTTTTCATAACGGAACTCCTATTGAGAACAATTGGATG
>CAYGMB010000110.1:0-7003 GCA_964350765.1 uncultured Flavobacteriaceae bacterium | reverse complement strand
TGTACCACGACAGATCCGTGTGCTTGCTTAGCTAGTTTTCCGGTTTCGAGAGTGATTTCACGCCCGTCACCTAGGTCAATAACCTCTTTAAATACTTTAGGTATCATTTTAATTAAATTTTACGCATAGTAAAATGCGCAGTTAAAAAATTGGTCAACAATCGGTTTTCGATTGTAGTGTTGTTGTGTTGTTGTGGTTGACCAATGAAAAACCTAAGGGTAGCTTTTTCAGTATTTGAAAATTTGTAGTGTGAGATTGCTCTCAACTTAGTAACAAAGTTACTAAAAAATAATGGGCTCTTTTTAAGAGCCCATTATTTATATTACTTACGTAATCCTAATTCTTTTACGATAGCACGGTAACGTAAAATATCTTTTTTCATAAGATAATCTAGTAATGATCTACGCTTACCTACTAGTTTTACTAGTGAACGCTCTGTATTAAAATCTTTGTGATTTTTCTTTAAGTGTTGTGTTAAATGCTCAATTCTGTAAGTGAATAAAGCGATCTGTCCTTCGGCAGATCCTGTGTCTGTTGCACTTTTTCCGTGCTTTGCAAAAATTTTTGCTTTTTCTTCTGGTGCTAAATACATGCTAATATTATTGTAAATGATTGTTATGTATTGACTATGTTTTTCATAATCAGAGCGCAAAAATAGTAAATTTTATGGGATAATAACTTTTTAGTTAGAAATAATTTCAATTTCCACTCTTCGGTCTTTAGTGTCTCCCTTACCTAATGGAAATTTAAATGCCATACCTTCGTAGCTCATTCTAGATGCGCTTATTCCTTCTTTGATTAAATATCTGAAAACTGCTTTTGCCCTATCATGAGACAAACTAAGATTTCCTGTTCTATTATTTCTACCATCTATTGGGGAAGGTTTTCCATTGATTCCACAGCAAACATGTCCTAAAATTTTGATTTGTACAGTTGGGTTTTCAAGTAAATAGTTTTTTACTTTATAAAGAATGGGTAAACTTTCCTCTTTTATTATATCTAAGCCAGGTATAAATAAAATTCCTTCTAGTACAATAGTGTCACCAATATCTGCTTGAGTTAAAGAGGTCTCTAGGGCACTCTTTGGGGGTACAATTTCAGGTGTTTTAATTGTTTTTTCTTTGTATGTAATAATAATATCTACTCTTCTTTCTTCAGGTAGAGGGCTATTTACCTCTCCTTTGCCTATGCTATTTACTAAAATACCACTATCTATAATTGCTTTAACGTTTGTAGCTCGATTTTCTGAAAGTTTTTGATTGTATTCTTTGCTTGCAAACATGTTTGCATACCCTTCTATAATAATACTTTTAATTTTTGACGAAGCTTCTAATATGCTATCAACTCTTCTTTCTTGATTTGAGTTTAATTCTGAAATATCGTTTTCAAAATAAATTGATAGCGTATCTATTTTTTGCTGCCCAGTCATAGGAAGCGTAAAAAGAAGAAATAAAATTATTTGATACTTCATAATAAGGAGAGAAATATAATAATAAACACAAATTTGATACCAAATTAAACTATTGTGCGTTAGTATAGTCCTAATATTGTGAACTTTAAAGATAAAACCATTATGAAAACCTTTTTTGCCAAAAATTATGTACTCCTACTACTTGTTTCACTTTTTATTGTTAGTTGTAGTGAGGATAACGACACACCTACCGAAATAAATTTCTCTGCAGAAGATACCACACGAGCTGCTCAGGCCGATAATGCAGCCGAGGGGGCGGTAACAGTTTTAGAAAATGGATATGCCGAAACCGAGGAGGGGAGGTCAAGTAATAATTCTTTTTTCCCTCCAGAATGTACAACAATAACAATATCTCCAGATGGAAATGGAGGGGGAAGTATTGTACTTGATTTTGGAGATGGATGTCAACTTAACAATGGCGCGTTTGTTACTGGAAGTGTATTCCTTGAGTATGGCCCTATAGAATCTGCCACAAGAACTATTAATTACACCTACACTAATTTTACCTATAATAATAATGGTGTAACTGGTGGTGGAGAAATTTTTAGAGAACTATCTAACGAAAACGGGAACCCACAATCTACTATAAATGCTGCTATTACAGTTTCTTTTCCAAATACTACTGTTACAGCAACAAGATCAGGACTTAGAATTGCAGAGTGGGTTGAAGGAGTTGGCTCTGGAACTTGGACAGATAATGTTTATAACATAACTGGCAACTGGAATACTGAACTTACTAATGGATTTACTAGAAGTGGTGTTGTCTTAGAAACTTTAGTGAGAGAGTTATCATGCCAGTATTTGGTAAGCGGTGTGCTAGATCTACAACAAAACAATTTTACGGCTCAATTAGACTTTGGAGACGGAGATTGTGATAATCAAGCTACATTTATATTTAACGGAGAAGAGTTTCCTATTATTCTAGGAGATTAAATAATTAGTATCACTATTTAGTAAAGCACCTTAATTAACTAAGGTGCTTTTTTTATATTTGCTTTTATGATACGACCCAATGTAACTAACGAATTTTCTCCATTAAAAGCAGTCGTCTTAGGTTGTGCAGATAGTAACGGTCCTACTCCAGAGCTGGAAGATGCATATGACCCAAAATCTGCCGCGCACATTAAAGCAGGTACTTATCCTACTATTGAGGATATGGTAAAAGAAATGGAAGCTGTTGCTGCAGTTTTTAAAAAGTATGGAGTTACTGTTTATCGACCAGAAACCATAAAGGATTACAACCAAATTTTTTCTAGAGATATTGCTTTTGTAATAGAGGATAAATTTATCAAGGCTAATATACTTCCAGACAGAGAGCGTGAGTATGAAGCTATAGAGCATGTTTGGTCTCAAATTCCTAAGGAAAATCGTATAGTGTTTCCTGAGGGAACCCATATAGAAGGTGGAGATGTGATGCCTCATGGAGAATACATTTTTGTGGGTACGTATAGAGGTGAAGATTATTCAAACTACATTACCGCACGTACTAACATGAAAGCTGTTGCTTACTTACAAGATTTATTTCCACATAAAAAAGTAAAATCTTTTAACCTTAGAAAATCCAATACTGTGGCAGAAGACAATGCATTGCATTTGGATTGTTGCTTTCAACCAATAGGTAAAGGAAAATGTATTATTCACAGAGAAGGATTTCTTGAAGAAGAAGAATACAATTGGTTGATTGATTTTTTCGGAAAACAAAATTGCTTTCATATAGATAAAAAAGAAATGTACCACATGAATAGTAATATTTTCTCTATTTCTGAAAATGTTATTATTTCTGAAAAAAGCTTTACTAGGTTAAATACTTGGCTTCGTTCCGAAGGGTTTACTGTAGAGGAGGTACCCTATTTTGAAATTTCTAAACAGGAGGGCTTATTGCGTTGTAGCACAATGCCGCTAATTAGAGAATAAAAAATCTCTTATAGCGTTACTTTCGTAGATTTACATATGAAAGTTTTACTATCCTTCTTTTTACTGTTAACTAGTTGTCTTGTTTTTTCTCAAGGTAAGATTGATGGGTTTTATCAAGGTCAAGGAAATACAACTATTGTTGTTGGAGGAGGCTTTGAGGACTCTAATGAGTATTTAGCTGGAAAAGATAAAACAGGTTTTGAAAGAGATACCTATTATATTTCACTCTTTACCAGTTATGGAATTACAGATAATCTAGATATCAATGTATCCTTGCCTTATATAGAAAGTGGGAAGAATAAAAACTTTCAAGATATTTCTATTGCTCTTAAACATAGATTTTTTAAAAAATTATATGCTAATGGCGTATTAGAATTAAGTGGTAGTGCTGGTTTTTCTACCCCAGTATCCAATTATAAGATTGGAGGTCTTTTTGACATTGGTCAACAAGCTACCATTTTGGAAAGTAGGATAATGAGTCATTATAAAGTAAATAGCGGATGGTTTGCTACACTTCAATCGGGTTTTTCTTATAAATTGGAAGAAGTTCCCAATAGTGTTCCTTTAACATTAAAAGCAGGTAGAGCTAAAAAGAATATTTATTATGATATTTATTACGATGCTCAATTTGCAATGGGCGGAATAGATTATTTAGGCACACCTCGCCCTCAAAATTTTAGAGAATTAGGAGTTACATATCATAAGGTGGGAACTACAATTTTTGCTCCTATACTTGGTAATTTTGGTGCTTATGGTACATTTTCATATATAGTAGGAGGGAGAAATATATTTCTAGGTCCTATTTATGGTGTAGGATTAAGTTATAATTTTGGAAGAGATTAATCCTACCAATACAAACAGTTTTTTCGTTTTTTAAATAGTAAAAAGCCTAAATTTGTACCTCAAACTTTCTACTTAATGCAACAAATTACAAACACAATACTTATGATTCGTCCTGTAGCTTTTAGGATGAACGAAGAAACAGCTATAAATAATTATTTTCAAGAAGATTTGGAGTTAAAAAATGCAGAGATTAACACCAAAGCACAAAAGGAGTTTGATGATTTTGTGACTAAGCTTCGGGAAGTTGGTGTGAATGTAGTTGTTGAGAATGATGATGTAAAAATGGATACACCAGATTCTATTTTTCCAAATAATTGGGTGAGTTTTCACCATGATGGAGTAGTTGCCTTGTATCCAATGTTTGCAGAAAATAGGCGTAGAGAACGTAGAGAAGAAATTATTAATCGGTTAGAATCCGAAGGTTTTTTGGTTGAAGCTTTCATGGATTATACTTCTGCTGAAGAAGAAGGTTATTTTCTAGAAGGAACAGGAAGCTTATTATTAGATAGAGTTAACAAAAAAGCTTACTGCGCCTTATCTCCCAGAGCCGATGAGGGATTACTTATTGAGTTTTGTGAAGATTTTGAGTATGACCCTGTTGTTTTTGTTGCAAATCAATCAGTAAATAATGAAAGATTACCTATTTACCATACTAATGTAATGATGGCTCTTGCAGAAAACTTTGCAATAATTTGTCTCGATACTATTGATGATAAGCATGAAAAGAAAAACGTGCTTAGGCATCTTAAAGAAACAAATAAGGAAATCATAACTATCACCGAAGCTCAAATGCATCAATTTGCAGGAAATATGCTTCAGGTTAAAGGCGCTAATGAAAAAAAGTATATGGTAATGAGTTTGGCGGCGCATAAAAGTTTACGCCCCGATCAAATTTCAGCTATAGAAAAACATTGTCAAATTTTAAGTAGTGACTTAGAAACCATAGAAACTTGTGGTGGTGGTAGCGCTAGATGTATGATGGCTGAGGTATTTCTTCCTAAAAAAGATTAAAATATTTTAGATTTAAGAAGTTGCAATTTTATTAATCATTCCATTAAATATAAAGTAATGAAATGGTAACATGGCATACCAATATAATCTGCCCCAAAGTCCTCTGGGTCTAAAAGTTGCAGTTTGATGAAGCACATTGTTTTTGTCAATTTCAAATTCTAGCCAAGCCTCGCCTGGTACTCGCATTTCTGCAAATAATAATAATCTTTTTTGTTTTTTATCGGCTAAAATAACACGCCAAAAGTCAAGAGAATCTCCTTCATAAATTTTGGTGGGATGTGTTCTTCCTCGTCGTAATCCTACACCTCCAAATAGTTTATCTATATAGCCTCTTATTTTCCAAAGCCAGCTTCCATAATACCAACCTTTTGTACCACCAATAGACCATATATTATCGAGAGCTTTTTTTGGGTCTTTTAATTTTATTTTTTGAATATCTTTTAAGCAGCCTTGATCCGGAACCTCTACATATTTTTTTAAATCTTTTCTAAATCTGCCACTTACCATAGAGTCTTTCCAGCTAGAGACTACTTGATTTTGCTTTATTTTTTTAAAAGCTAGGTTTATAGCTTCTTTATACGAGATTGGTTTAATTGAAAGTATTTCTTGTAATCTTGTATCTTTTGTAATTACTTCAATACGCATACTGTCTACCAGATTAAGTGCTAATTTATAAGAGGTTGATGTCACAAAATATAGCCAGTAGGAAGACAATTTAGGAGACATTACTGGAACATCAAGTATGAGTATTTTTAAGCCTCTAATTTTAGCATATTCCTGCATCATTTTTTTATAGGTAAGTATGTCTGGCCCACCTATATCAAAAGATTCGTTGTAACACTTTTTATTTCCTAAAACACCAGTAAGATAAGTAAGTACATCTCGTATTGCAATGGGTTGACATCTTGTTTTAACCCATTTTGGTGTAATCATAACAGGAAGTTTTTCACATAAATCTCTTATAATCTCAAAGGAAGCACTCCCAGAACCTACAATAATAGCAGCCCTTAAAACAGTAAGCTTATAAGTGCCTTGGTAAAGAATATCCTCTACATTTTTACGAGACCATAAATGTTTTGATAAATTATCTTCATTTACAATGCCTCCTAAATAGATTACTTGCTTACACTTGGTTTTGGATAAATAGGTATTAAAATTTTTAGCTGAAATCTCTTCTTTTTCATCAAAGTCTGAAGTAGATGCAGACATAGAGTGGATTAAATAATATGCGGCATCAATATCGCTTGGAAGTAAATTAGGTTTAGGGCTATCCAAAAAATCTATCTCTACAATAGAAAGTTTTTTCTTTGTATCCTCATCTACAGATAACCTATTTGCGTTTCGTACAGCACAAACAATTTCATGTCCTTGTTCTAGCAGTAATGGTAGCAGACGCATACCAATGTATCCATTGGCTCCAGTAAGAAGTATTTTCAAAATTATTAATTTGTTTAAATCTACTAAGAAATATTTAAACAACTCGTTAAATGTGAGTTAATAGACTTACTTATAAATCTTCAATACGAGTAGGAGTGTTATTTGCTTTTGCGTCTAAAACCTTTTGGATAAACTTATGGGTAGCTTTATCATTAGTTTTTGCTTCTATTTTAATAAAGTAGTTGTCTTTATAGATAGAATATTCCTCTGCCTTACCTTTATAAAGATTAAGCTTATAATAGGGTATAACTAGTGCGTAACTTTCTAATAGGGATCTAAAACCAACAATAATCCCATTAGGTCGGATCTCTATATTACATTGGTTTC
>CAYGMB010000109.1:5265-7016 GCA_964350765.1 uncultured Flavobacteriaceae bacterium | reverse complement strand
GTCAAAAATTAATTAAACAATATGGAATTGATACTAACAAAACAGACTCTATCATATTTATTGAAAATAATAAAGCGTACAAAAAATCTACAGCAGCATTACGCATTGCTAGATATTTAGGAGGAGCATACCCTTTGCTATATGGCTTTATTATTATTCCGGTTTTTATTAGAAATTGGGTATATGATTACGTTGCTAAAAACCGCTATAAATGGTATGGCAAAAAAGAAAGTTGTATGATTCCTACTCCAGAGTTAAAAGCCAAGTTCTTGTAGCTTTACTTCAAATTATCTAGAATAAACTCCAGCTTTGTGTTAGAGTTTTCATTTTTAGCAAAAGCAAAATTTTTGTATTTGTTTTCATTAGCAATACCTTGCTCCTGCCAATTTTTAATGATATGAGAATGCTCTAATGAAACTTTACCTGCTAATAATGGTGATAAATCTTCGTTTTGTTTATAACGTTCGTACACCTTTTTTAAACCTGTTAAATACATATAATCTTTAGTAAACCCTCCACCTCTGTGAGCTCTAAGGCTAATGTTATAAGATTCTTCTCGGTTTAGTTTGTATTGATTATGCAACATATCAAAAGTATCACAAAAAGTAAATCCCTTTAATAAACTATCTGCTGCCATAACGCGGTAGGATAATTCTTTTAAACGGTATAAAGTTAAGCATCCACTCATGTATTCACTAAATACAGCAAGCCCTTCTTGTGTTTCTACATTGTTGGGGAATCCATTATAAAATATCTTTAAAGGCTGATTAAGTCCATTAAAAGTGGTAACAAGATGCACTCCTATTTCATGATACGCTAGAACTTTAAGTTGATTAGGACTATAACGATGGTTCTTTTTTAAGACTAAAGTCTTTGTATTATTCTGCACCATTGCAGCTGCTGAAATTTTGGTGGAATACTTGATATCAAAATTGAAATCGTACCTCTTTGTAAACTCCATAAAATAATTTGCTGCTTCTGTTGCTGTAAAAACAGGAAACATTTCAGAATCGTATTTATCATCTTCAAAATGAAGAATAAACCGAGCGTTTTCTACATCCTTTTCAGTTGGAGTACCAAAAGACTTTAGAGCATTAAAATAAAATTTTTTGCCTTGCCCAATGGTTTCAATGCATTGTATTAAACCAGAATAATCATAAATAACTTCTCTGTAAAAAGATCGAGTTGCTTCATCTTCAATAGTTTCTATATCCTGTGAGAAGAGTTGTTGTTGTAATTTATGCGGATCAAAATCAATCTTTCTATACTTAAAGTTTGGATTTACATTGTACTTTGAGGCAAAGAAGTTTCGTTTTTCTTGCTCTATATTTATTGGATTAATATAATTGAGTAATTCAATTCTTTGAACTAGCCTATGTAAAGAATTGTCTATATGTTTTAAGTTTTTGTATGTATCTACTTGATTTGTTTGTGGCATTAGTCTAGTTTAATTCTTAGGTACGTTTTTTCTGCATGTTCTTTTACTTTATCACGAAGTTGTTTTTCTATGGCAGAGACTACCTCAGGATAAATAACTCCTGTTAACTCATCACAGTATATTTTTTTAAACTCTGTAGCCAGTACAAGGGTGTTTTTAAAATTTTGAGTGATGTATTTTAAAAAATAGCCATTACCGTAAAAGGTGTCATTCACTTTTGAAGTAGTTTCCTCAATTCTAGGAAGTTCTAATTGAGCAAGGCTGCTTCGCCAGTTTTCTACAAATGTTTCAAAACGATTGT
This sequence comes from uncultured Flavobacteriaceae bacterium, assembly GCA_964350765.1. Classification (GTDB taxonomy): domain Bacteria; phylum Bacteroidota; class Bacteroidia; order Flavobacteriales; family Flavobacteriaceae; genus CAYGMB01. The sequence continues at coordinate 5,277 of CAYGMB010000109.1, read as the reverse complement.
TATCAATATTAG
>CAYGMB010000109.1:4017-5255 GCA_964350765.1 uncultured Flavobacteriaceae bacterium | reverse complement strand
CCCATCTAACCCAATTATAACTATGAATATCATAAACAATTGCAGCTGTAAATTTTTCTTCTAATTTTTTAATGAGAGCATGCACTACTTTATAGAAGTTAGCGTGTTTTGCTAAACTTTTTTCTTTTTGTTTTTCTGGTAATGGAGTTTCCCATAGTTGTTTCCCCCAAGCGGTTTCAAAAACTGCATTTTCTGGATCTCTATTTAAATCATATTCAAAACGACTATCACAACCTGCAATTACGATGGGATGAGATTTTATAAACTCTTTTGTGCATGGATCTTCTTCAAACCATCTTTCATACTCTGTATGTAGACAATTATTCCATAGGTCTTTTCTAAATTGATGTCCATCGTGCACCGCAGCACAAACATAGGGAACATACTCATCAATTTTTATTGTAAACGAATAATCTTGTGAAACAGCTTCAAAAGTCTCTTCGTTAGCAATTTTTGATATAATTTCTGAAAGGGATAATCTTTGCATTAGAGCTTTTTTATTAAGTAGTTTACTCGACTAATAAATAATTCTAAAAAGTAATTAAAATAGTAGTTATTCATTAAAAAAATTAAACAGAGTAATTTGACTATATGTTATACTAAGCCTCTTTTACATGTTGTCTGTGTTTAGTCCTTCTTTCAAAAGCAGTAACCCGTTCTTGAACTTTATCTTCAACGAAGTCAATTATTTTTTCCTGAACACGTGATTTATATACTTTATTTATATAAGTGATACCTCCCGGAGACATTACATTTACTTCTACTAGCATTCCTCCTATTACATCAATGCCACAAAAATAAAGTCCGTCTTTAACTAGTTTTGGCCCTATACGACGGCATAATTCTTTTTCTTGTTTTGTAAGTGAGTGTTTTTGTACAGAGCCTCCTGCACTAACATTACTTCTATGGTCTTCTTCTCCTGGAACTCTTCGCATAGCTCCTATGGGTTGACCATTAAGGAGTAGTATCCTCACATCTCCTTGATCTGCGCCCTCTATATAATCTTGCAGAATTACATAATTCGATGAGCCATCTTTATTATCAATATAAAAATCTAATAAAGAGTTTATACTTTTCATTGCTCTTTTCTCAATTAAAATAACACCAGAACCCCCAAAACCATTAAGTGGTTTTAATATCATTTTATCTGAAGTAGATTCTTCAATCATTTTGATTAAATAATCTTTATTTTTAGATACATGCGTAACAGGAATTATTTCATTATTTAGATCTTCAAA
>CAYGMB010000109.1:2526-4007 GCA_964350765.1 uncultured Flavobacteriaceae bacterium | reverse complement strand
TGTGTTCTTGGAATAAACTCATTTTTCTCATCTTCAAAAACAGCTGTATATAGTTTGTTATTTGCTCGCCTAATGCCATCAAGATCATTCATAATAAATACATCATCCTTTACACTATCTAAGAAGTTAAGCATAATCATATCTAGCGGTGGATTACTACGAAGTATAATAACATCAAAACCAACTAGTGGTAACATTTCATCATAAAACTCTGCTTTTGCATGAAAAGATTTTAAGGATTTTGATACTTTATCCTGTCTTTTTAGACATCGCGAAAAAGCATAGGCGACACTATCTCTTATAGTTAAATTTGCTGGTGTAGTAATAGCTAAACCATGACCACGTTTTGCAAATTCTTGAATCATGGCAAGCGTTGAGTCATTTTCTGGATCCATTTCATCCCATGGATACATTATAAAACATACGTTCATAAACTTATTTTTGTAAATTAAATATACTAATAATGCTGAGTAAGCAAAATCATAAAAGTATATTTTTTGAAGATATAATTTATTAAGTTATAGTATCACTAATTACATTTGACTAATATATTATCTAAAAAATACTGCTCTGATGCGGCCCAATTTTGTATACGCACTCTAATTACTAATAAATTACCAGAGATTCCAGATACTGAAAAGTTAACTGTACCAGCTAAATCATCGTGTAAAGTATGATTTGCAGTACCTAAACCAGAAAAGTTAGGAACTTCAACAAATGTAGTTCCTCCATCTGTAGAATACTCTATATCTACATAGTCATTCCCAATAGATTCTTGCCCACAATTAAAGTCATCTGTATGTGCACTATCTGTATATTCTAAGTTACCATCTTCACTTATATCCATTGAAATTAGAATGTTGCTATAACCACTAATATCTATTGTTGAAGTTTCAAAAAGTAAGGGGCCATTGGCATCTTGCACCTCTAGAACTCCACTATTTACAAGTGCAAAATCATCTGCATTGCTTAATGTTCCTGGATAACCAGGAGTACCATCTCTTGCAGTAGTGTAACTAGTTAACGTCCATTTGGTAACACCGCTAGGATAATCTCCATTGGTTGCACTTGCACCAGTAATTCCAGTCCCACTTGAATAAGAATCAAAATTTTCTTCATAAAGAATTGTTGGAGTACTAGGACAATCTAAATTAATGCATGTGATACTTCGCCATACTTGAACAGTTGCATCATAGATATCCCAACAACGTTTACCGGTAACTGGGTCACTTACAAAAACCATCATTCCGTCATCTCTATTATCTACAGTAGAAACAGGAATTGCAGCTTGTTGCGCTTCTGTAACAATAGGCATTAAAAATCCTCCGTATTCCATTGTAACTGGCTGCATAGCCTCTAAGTGTAATGCTGCGGCACTATTTTCACTTAAACGGTTTATAGTTACTTGAGCGATTGTAATAAAAGGAAAAACACAAAAGCACAACAAGAAAAATCTTTTAATTAATTACATAAAGTTCAAT
>CAYGMB010000109.1:1418-2516 GCA_964350765.1 uncultured Flavobacteriaceae bacterium | reverse complement strand
GGGGATCAAAGCTACCTACATAGACAGCATGTTTCATCATTATTATTGTTTAACATCACAAAGCCTATAACCAAATTTGCACTATTAGGTAGTCCTGTAATTTCTATATAACTTGGACCATCCAGTCTTGTACCACCTCCTGGTGGTGAAAAGCTAGTGGCAGTATTATCGCCATCATAGGCAATAGAGATATCCCCATTTGCATCAAAGTCCCAACGAGCGTTACCTACTCCTGTAATTTCAACTTCGTACGAAAAAGTTGCTCCACCATCAGTACTTACATAAATATCCACATAATCACCACCATCCGCACCATTACCAGAAGTGCCTGAAAAAGAAGCTATATTAATATAAGCAGTTACGGAGCTATATGTAGAAGCATCCACAGGTCCTAAATCGATATCTACTAGGCCATTTGACACACCATATCCTCTAGAAGGACTAATAAATTTATTTGAATTAGGAAATCCTCCTGTGCCAGTTTGGTAAGTTCCAGGTGTATTTTCAGTTAACGCTAAAGTTGGCGTTGCTGGTGTAACTTCAAAATCTTGTATTCCAAGTAATACTGGGCTACAACCACCAAATGCTAAGACAGGTCCTTCATATGTTGAAAAGGCTGCTACACCTGGAGAAGTTCCTACTGTTGCAACAGGTGTTACTGCAACACTAATAAATTGATTAAGATCTGTGGCCTGTATTGTGTAAGAGGAAGCTGTCGCTCCTAAAATTGGACTACTACCTGTTCCTGATGCATCTGTAGTAGTATACCATTGATAAGTGGATACACCTTCTGGATCATTTTCATCGTCACTATAGGTATATGTAGCATTTAACACTTCGGCTACTGCAGTACAACCAGCTATTGAAACTGTTGAAGCTACTGGAGCATCATTGGCATCTATTGGGCCTTCATATACACTAAAAGTTTCAGTTCCTGTAGTCGTTCCTGTTGTTGCAATTGGAGTAACAGAAAAAGAAATATATTTGCCAATATCGGCTGCTGTTAGAGTGTAATTTTGAGTTGTTGCTCCTCCTATAGAAGCCATATTAAGAGTTCCGGCACTATTGTCTGCTCGATACCATTGAAATGTAGATGTT
>CAYGMB010000109.1:0-1408 GCA_964350765.1 uncultured Flavobacteriaceae bacterium | reverse complement strand
TTCTGGGTCTCCTTCTATATCAGAATAGGTGTAATTTCCCGATAGAATCTGTCCTACATCAAAAGAGGTAGCAGAGATTGTTACATTGCTAGCTACTGGAGCATTATTTACTGGCATACAATATACATCTTCCCAAACACTATCTACACCATTCCACATTTGTAAACATCGAGTATCTATAAAAAATATTAGTAAGCCATCATCTGTAGCTGTAGCTTTAGAAGTAATATTTGCTCTTCCAGTTGCATCTACTCTTGGAGGTAAAAACCCTCCAAAATTAGTTCCATCATTAGAACTTTCAACATCCAAAACAGCAGCAGGGCTTGGATTTGTAGTATTTATACCAACTTGTGCAAAAAGTTGGATAGAAAGCATGATAATAATTACTGTTAGAAGTAGTTTTTTCATTATTTCACTATTCGTTATTTAAAACAAAATAGGTTAAGTTTCAGTAACATTTGGGGATAAATGTATACTTCAAATCAAAAATAATGAGTAAGGATTATCTACAAGTTATGTAAATATTAATAATATGGTTTTTTCGACAAGAGGTTATTTTTTATAGTTATCATCCCAATCTTTAACTGTGGGTTCCCCTAATTTACCTTGAGATTTTGCAACCATCATAGAAACTGCTCCATCGCCAGTCACATTTACAACTGTTCTACACATATCGAGAGGTCTATCTACTGCAAAAATTAATGCTAAACCTGCTTCAGGAATACCTGCTTGTGCAAGCACAATTACTAACATTACCATACCTGCGCCAGGTACTGCTGCTGATCCAATTGATGCTAATGTTGCTGTTGCTATAATACCCAACTGGGTTCCGAATGATAAATCCATACCAAATGCTTGTGCAATAAATACAGCTGCTACAGCCTGGTACAAGCTAGTCCCATCCATATTAATAGTAGCACCTATTGGCAATACAAAGCTCGTAACTTCTTTTTTTACTCCAATATGTTCTTCAACACGTTCCATAGTCACAGGTAGTGTAGCTGCACTACTACTCGTAGAAAAAGCTAACAATTGTGCAGGCCCCATTCCATTTAAGAAAAACCCTGGAGTTTTTTTAGTAAATACCCATACTAGTAAAATATACACACCAACCATAAGTGCTAATCCAATTAAAACACAAAGCGCATACATACCTAGTGCAGCAAACAAGTCGGCACTTGGTGCTTCAACAACTAATGCAGCTAATAATGCAAAAACACCATAGGGTGCAGCAAGCATTATTAAATCTATCATTTTAAGTATAACTTCATTAAAGCCATCAATAAAACCTTTAACAGGAGCAGCAGTTTTTTCAGGAATTAAAATCATTCCTATTCCAAAAAAGATTGCAAAAAAGATAACTTGAAGCATATTTCGGTTATTAGATGATGCTCCAATAATATTATCT
>CAYGMB010000108.1:3974-7043 GCA_964350765.1 uncultured Flavobacteriaceae bacterium | reverse complement strand
AAAGCAGTTTTTGGACGATTTAGAATCTGTTTCACTACCTGAAACAGATAAGAGTTCTAGAAAAGCACTATTAATAATGCATTCACCTCAAGACCATCTAGTTGGAATTAACAATGCAGAAGAAATTTATGTAGCTGCTCATCATCCAAAAAGTTTTGTTTCTTTAGACGGAGCAGATCATCTATTAACCAATAAAAAAGATTCTGAGTACGCAGGAAAAGTAATTGCGGAATGGTCAAAAAGGTATATTGAAATAAAAGAGTCCATCAAAATAAATACTAAACACGATGTCGTAGCAAGTTTAGACCAAGAAGATCAATTTTTAACGCATCTAAAATTAGGTGACCATTATGCAATAGCAGATGAACCAGAGAGTGTGGGTGGAAACAACTTTGGACCTACACCTTACGAGCTGGTTTCAGCTGGATTATCTGCCTGTACGGCTATGACCATACAAATGTATGCAAGAAGAAAAGGATGGGATATTGCTAACGTAGAAGTACATACTAGCTATAGCAAGAAACATGCACTAGATTGTGAAAACTGTGAAGATGAATCTGCAAAGATTGATACATTTAATAGAGAAATAAAATTTTCTGGGCAACTTGATGAAAAACAAATAAAAAGACTTTTGCAAATAGCAGATAAGTGTCCGGTACATAAAACTTTGCATAGTGAAACTCAAATTTTAACCAAATTGGTTTGATGGCTATTTTAAAATAAAAAACTTAAGATTTTTTTAAAGTTTTGTGATTGAATAGTAATCATAGTACCTTTAGGATAATAATCAAACAAAACTACATAATGAGAAAATTAACAATAGTAACAACAGTAATGCTTCTAGCGATTTTTACTAGTTGTAAAGAAAAAACAAAAGAAGCCGAAAAAGAAATTGAAGAAGAAGTTACAGAAGTCGTTGAAGAAGTAAAAACGGAAACATCAAAAGAAATAAATTTTGAACTTGAACCTAAGAGTGATAGTAAAGCAAGAGGAAAAGTTGAGTTTACTGAAACCGATGGAAAAGTAACAATGACCGCAAAAATTGCAGGGTTATCGCCAGGTACACATGCAATACATATTCATGAAAAAGCAGATTGCTCTTCGGCTGATGGCAAATCTACAGGCGGACATTGGAATCCTACTATGGAGCCACATGGTAAATGGGGTGATGAGAATGGTTATCACAAAGGTGATATAGGTAATTTTGAAGCTAATGACAATGGTACTGGGATGGTTTCAATAACAACTGATGAATGGTGTATTGGTTGTGGAGATGAAAAGAAAGACATTTTAGGTAAAGCTATTATAGTACATCAAGGAGTAGATGATTTTACATCACAACCATCTGGAGCAGCAGGTGCTCGCGTAAGTTGTGGAGGAATTATTCAGTAATTTTAAAAGAACTTTTATAAATAGAAAAAGCGGCAAATTGCCGCTTTTCTTTTTTTAAATATTTAGTTTACTTTTTTACGACCTCAGCATCAAGAGGTTTTTTAAACATGCTATCTTGTAATTCTGTATCAGAAACAATTATATTATCAAAAACTAAATCATTTCGCTCATCCGTGGGTTTACCATTTTCAACATTATACCAAGTTAACTTCTTTGGTAACTTTAAACCATTCTTAGTTGTCCATTCATCATACTTAATAAAGTGCCAATCGTTACTCTTTTCACCACTTCTATAAGTAACAGTATAACCTAGCCATTCCATTTCATTGGTTTGTTGATTGTAATAGATAATATATTCATCTTCTGGAGAATCTCCTACCCCAGAGTCGTAAGATATCTTAACGCCATTATACATACTACCATCAAGTTCTGTCTCTTCTATTGTTGTATAAGTAATTCCTTCATCACCTACTACAAAAGGCATCGCATAAAAGTAAAACATAAGGTTGTGATAAAATCTAGCATTTCCTTTATAAGCATCTTCTTCATTTTGTAATAACCATACGTCGTTTCCATCATATCCAATAGACCACTTTTTGTTTTCAATTTTAACTTTCCTATCTTTTAAAGAGATGGTATGGATTTCTTTTCCTCCTCTCCCATTCATCTCATAGCAAAGGTTATTCATTTTGTTCCAAGTTTCCATTCCTCCATGAGCATTAAAAACATTTGCAATATCCTCTGGATATGCTGGTTTTTCTATTTCTTCATTATTAACTTGTAAATTATTATTTACTACCTCTTTATTTTGCTCTTTACAAGCTGAGAGTAAAAGTGCAAAAAATAAAAATGCTGCAATTTTTTTCATAGTTTAGATTATTAGGTTGATTAAATTTTATAGGGTGTTTACTCTGTCGTATACTTTTACAAAACTTAACTGATGAATTCATTTTTTTAAGAAATGAAGTACTTTTAGTTTCGAATTACTTATTATTCAGAAAATAAACCCCATTAGTAAAATCAGATACATCTATAATTTTTAACAGAGAGCAAGTTTTCTGTTGGATTGGGATAAATAGAAAAAGAAACAAAATTTTTCTATTAATAATTTGGGCTTCTCTATTTATCATATCATAAACTTACCTCTCATCCCTAGAGTTATTTTACATCACACAAAATAGTGGATCAGGTTGTCAAGCCTTTACTTTGCTTATTACTGAAAATATACTTAATAAAAGTGATACAAATAAAATGTTTTCATTTAAGTTATTTTTCAAAGATACGTAAATCAAGCCTCCAAATATTTGTAATATTTTTGCGTTAAAAACCCCTTCGTTAAAAAAATTGTTCAATTACAATCTAGTTCAAAAGAGCGGAAAAGAAATGGCCTTTTTATTATTGAAGGTATAAGAGAAATAAAGTTAGCTTTGGAAGGCGGTTTTAGTATAGAGACTCTTTTATTTTGTCCAGAAATAATTGCTGAAAATGATATCAACTTTATTTCTAATGCAGATGAAGTAATAAGCATATCTAGTGATGTGTATAAAAAAATTGCATATAGAACTTCTACTGAAGGGGTTATAGTTATTGCCAAAGTAAAAGAACGAAAACTAAATTCCCTCAAGTTTACATCAAAAAATCCTTTGCTTTTGGTAGCCGAGGCACCAGAAAAACCAG
>CAYGMB010000108.1:3365-3964 GCA_964350765.1 uncultured Flavobacteriaceae bacterium | reverse complement strand
GAAATATTGGTGCTTTATTACGAACAGCAGATGCTGCAAATATAGATGCAGTACTTATAGCAAACCCAAAAACAGACCTATATAATCCTAACATAATTCGTAGTAGTGTTGGCTGTATTTTTACAAATACTATTGCAACTGGAAGTAGCGAAGAAATTATTTCATTTTTAAAAGATAATTCAATCCCTGTTTATTGCGCGGCTTTACAGGCTTCAAAGCCATATACCACTTGTGATTTTAAGTCTTCAACTGCTATTGTCGTTGGTACAGAGGCAGATGGACTCTCTAAGGATTGGCTTGAAAATAGCACACAAAATATAATTATACCAATGCAAGGTGTAATTGATTCTATGAATGTTTCAGTAGCTGCAGGAATACTTATCTTTGAAGCTAAAAGGCAGCGCTCTTTTAAGTAATTAATACAAATGAACCCACAGCTTATTTTCTATATCATTATTGGAATTTTAGTTTTCAACTTTATTCTAGATAAAATAGTAGATGGATTAAATGCTAAGCATTTTAATGACCAAGTTCCACTACCAATAAACGATGTTTATAATGATGAAGATTATAAAAAATCACAACGCTACAAAAAAGAA
>CAYGMB010000108.1:225-3355 GCA_964350765.1 uncultured Flavobacteriaceae bacterium | reverse complement strand
CACTCTCCTATTTTTCTTTTTTGACGGATTTGCTGTTTTGGATGAATTTGCAAGAAGTTTTTCAGAAAATGAAGTTATTGTTGGTCTTATTTTCTTTGGTTGTATATTGTTTATTAGTGATTTGGTAAGTACACCTTTTGGTTATTATAAAACCTTTGTCATTGAAGAAAAATACGGTTTTAATAAAACAAATACAGCTACATTTTTCTTAGATAAATTGAAAGGATGGCTACTAATGGGGTTACTTGGTGGTGGCATCCTTGCATTATTAATTTGGTTTTATCAAGAAACTAGTAGTAACTTTTGGCTTTATGCATGGGGTCTAATTACCATTTTCTCCATCTTTATGAATATGTTTTATGCTCGTTTAATTGTCCCTATATTTAATAAACAGACTCCGCTAGAAGAAGGTTCGTTAAGAGATAAAATTGAAGCCTATGCTAATAAAGTTGGCTTTACTTTAAAAAACATTTTTGTAATAGACGGCTCAAAAAGAAGCACCAAGGCAAATGCATATTTTTCTGGTTTTGGTACAGAAAAACGTATCACTTTGTATGATACTTTAATTCATGATTTAGAAGATGAAGAAATTGTTGCAGTACTAGCACATGAAGTTGGTCACTACAAAAAGAAACATATTATAGTTAATCTTATAACTTCGGTTATCACAACTGGAATTATGCTGTGGTTATTATCTTTATTTATTGGCAATCCTCTACTATCTAAAGCACTTGATGTTAGCCAACCATCTTTCCACATTGGACTAATTGCATTTGGGGTTTTATATAGTCCTTTTTCAGAAATTATTGGAATGGCAATGAATTATATCTCACGTACATTTGAGTATCAAGCAGATAATTACGCCAAGGAAACTTATAAAGGATCACCTCTTATTTCAGCTTTAAAAAAACTATCAAAAAACAGCTTAAGTAATCTAACACCACACCCCGTATACGTGTTTATGCACTATTCGCACCCCACTCTCTTGGAACGTTATCAGAATTTGAAGAAGTAATGTCTTTAACTTTACATGCTTGGGCTATGTTAAGTGTTTTTAGACATATTTCACTAGGAAGGTATTTATACAATACTATAGCACCTTCGGACTTTTGATTACATATACTAAATGATTTAGAAGAAAAATCGAAACAAAATTCTAACATATCAAGAAGCTCTAACTCATCGTCACTTATAGACGGTATCGTTAAAAAATACCTTATAAAATTTGAACGAAAGTTATATTCTATCTCTAATAGTTCGTCAACTACAAGCTTTGTTAAATTAGTATGATTCCAATGAATTCTCAATAGCCATTAAATTAAAAGCTGGACAAATTTAAAGCAATTAATTAAAGATTTCAAAATGTTTTGTTAACAATAATTTAACATTATGATTTTTAGACTAACACCAAATGGCATTTTTCTTGTTTCTTATATAAGTAAAACGTATTTTTAATTTATGACTGAAGCATTTTTAGAAGAAGAAAAAAAACAACTCACAAAAGAGTATAAAGAGCTTTTAAAGATTAGTTATCGAACACTTTCAGCGAAAGATAAAAAACTAATTAGAAGCGCTTTTGATGTTGCGGTAGATGCTCATAAAGAACAACGTCGCAAAAGTGGTGAGGCCTATATTTTTCATCCAATTGCTGTTGCAAAGATTGTTGCTTCAGAAATAGGATTAGATGCTACTTCTATAGCTGCTGCTCTGCTTCACGATGTTGTAGAAGATACAGAGTACACTCTTGTCGATTTAGAACAGCTTTTTGGGGAGACAGTTGCACGTATTGTAGATGGACTTACCAAAATTTCTAAAATGCCATATGATGGAGATATATCCTTGCAAGCAGAGAATTTTAGAAAAATGCTACTTACTCTTAATGAAGATATTCGAGTCATAATTATCAAAATTGCAGACCGATTACACAATATGCAAACAATGGATTCTATGCCAGAACATAAGCAAGTAAAAATAGCCTCAGAAACGCTATACATCTATGCTCCCATGGCACATAGAATTGGACTCTATAATATTAAAACCGAATTAGAAGATCTAGGCTTAAAATATACAGAGCCTGATGTTTACAACGATATATTAAGCAAAATAAAGGAGAGTAAAGAAGAACAGGACGCTTACATTAGAGATTTTTCTAAAGTAATTAAAGACTCACTTGATGCTGAAAAATTAGAATATGATATAAAAGGTCGACCTAAGTCTATTTTTTCTATTAGAAGAAAAATGTTGGCTCAAAATGTTTCTTTTGATGAAGTTTACGACAAGTTTGCAGTTAGAATTATTTACAAAAGTAATGATGCCGAAAGCGAAAAATTTATTGCTTGGAAAATATATTCTATAGTTACAGATCACTTTAGGCCAAACCCTATTCGATTACGAGATTGGATATCTTCCCCAAAATCAACAGGATATGAAGCATTACATATAACAGTTATGGGGCCAAAAGGGCGCTGGGTAGAAGTGCAAATACGTAGTGAACGCATGAACGAAATAGCCGAAAAAGGTTATGCTGCCCACTACAAGTATAAAAATAAAGAAAAAGATGATGGAGGTTTAGAGAACTGGTTAAATAAGTTACAAGACACTCTAGAAAATCAGGACATAAGTGCTGTGGATTTTGTAGAAGAGTTTAAGCTCAATTTATATGCTAAAGAAATTTTTGTGTTCTCTCCAAAAGGAGATTTATATTCTTTACCTAAGGGAGCAACAGCATTAGACTTTGCATTTCATGTGCATACAGAGGTTGGTTTACATACACGTGGTACTAAGGTTAATGGTAAATTAACTCCCTTAAGCCATATACTTAAAAGTGGTGATCAAGTAGAAATTATTACTTCAGAAAAATCAAAACCATCAGCTAGTTGGTTAGACTATGCCACTACAGGAAGAGCACGTTCTAAGATAAAATCATCATTAAAAGAAGAGAAAAAACAAATAGCCGAAGAAGGAAAAGTAGTCTTAACTAGAAAACTTAAATCTTTAAAAATTACACTTGATGAAAAAACCATTAATCAACTTGTAATATATTTTAAAGTAAAAACCAGCCAAGATTTGTTTTACAGAGTAGGTGCTGGTATTATTGATAATAAGAAGCTAAAAGATTTTGCAGCTTCTA
>CAYGMB010000108.1:0-206 GCA_964350765.1 uncultured Flavobacteriaceae bacterium | reverse complement strand
CTGAGGACATACATAAAGATAAAATTACTGAAAAGTATGACCAATTAGTCTTTGGAAAAGAACAACAAAAATTGGATTATAAAATGGCAAACTGTTGTAATCCAATATCTGGTGATGATGTCTTTGGTTTTTTAACAGTAAATGAAGGAATTAAAGTTCATAAACAAAATTTTACTAATGCAATACAGTTACAAAGTATGTACAGC
>CAYGMB010000107.1:4521-7056 GCA_964350765.1 uncultured Flavobacteriaceae bacterium | reverse complement strand
ACATCCACTTACAAAAGAGGTAGTCTGGTCACTATTTGTATTTGTTCCTCCATTGGTGTTCTCATTTGCGTTTAGCCCTACTCCACGAGCAGCAAAAACATCCCAAATTAAACAATTGTATTGTCCCCCATATAAATCTTGATCTGCTTGTAAAATACCATCACGTCCAGATACAAAACCTGGATTGTTTGCGGTATTTTTAAGTCCTTCTATAACAAGTGCCATTGCAATGTTATTTCCTCCTGTTCCATTATAGAAGTCGTTATCAAAGCCTTCTTGTGCTACTAAAGCCCAAGTCATATCCCAGAGAATAGTTGCCCAAGCGTATCCAACACCATGTGGAACAGCAAGACCATTAATATCTCCATAAGTTGTTCCATTAATAGATGTATCTGTAGAGTATGGTGTTGGCCTAATTCCACCACCATTAGAGTTTTCTCCAAGGGCAAAATTTCCTATACCTCTAGCATCTGTAGGGGCATCACCCGGTTTCATAGTAAGCATTAATCCAAACCAGTCACTCCATCCTTCTCCCATTTGTTCAGAACCTCCAAGTGCATTGGTACTTGGGCCTCCTACTAGACGTGTAGAAATACCATGCCCATACTCATGAGCAATAATTCCGTTATCAAGATCACCATCTGTTTGTGGATTTGTTGTACTCCACAAGAACATCTGCATTCTTGGATTAGAACCATCTGGAGGAGTACCAAAGTTTGCATTATTAACTCCACTACCATCTTGTGCATCAGCATTTACACTATCGCTTCCTGCACCACCATTTCCATAATTGTTTTCTTGAAAATTTCCAGATGCCTCGTCAAAACCATATTGGTACCAAACATCATGCATGATATTGTTCCAGTAAAATAAGTTTGTGATAGCAGCGTCTCTATAGGTACTTGGTTGATTGTTAAAGTTTATAGGATAGTTAAAATCTAAACCAGAACCACCATTTGGAGAGTATCCTATTCCGTTATTACCATTTGCATCTTCCATTGCCCACACGTTATTTCCACGGGTAATAGTATATTCTGCTCCGTTAGCACCATTTGTATCGTGCCAACCAAAAGGTGATGCATTTAAATCTTGTGGATCATTTACAATAGAACGACCTCCGTCTAAAGGACTTTCTAAAGGCATTGGATACACATTATAGCTTTCTCCAGCAAGAAAAGTTGCAGGTGCTTCTTCTACGGTATAAAAAAGAGTTGTTTTGTTAGCACCATGCTCATGGCCTTCATGATCATCTCCCCAGTTACAAGTTAGTACCCAATCTTCAGTACGTAATACTGTACCTGTTGTAGCGTCAATATTCTCACTCCACCAATGTTGTCCATCTTTTTGATATAAACTCACGTTCCAAACAAGTTTTAATTGTCCTTCATGAAGTTGATAATATTGTTTTACTTTAATTGGCTCTGAAGAAAAAGAAGTATCCTCGTAATTGTAAAATCCATCTGAAGATCGAGCCCCATTTGATAGTGATGGTCTTTGTAAGTTATGGTTTTGCGCTACTTTGTAAACAGCGTCTTGTGGAGATAACGAGCCTCCTGTAACCGGAGAACGTGATGGAATATCTGCAACAAACTGGTCTACTTTATACGTTATTTTACCACTATTTAAAGTAAATTTATAAGTAGCAAACTGAATTGGTATATTATTATGAAGTTGCTGTACATAAACGTGCTGTACATCTGGATTTAAAGAAGGGACAATATCTGTAATTTCCCATTGTGCTAAATCTACCTGTTTAAAGTGAGATTCTCCTTTAAGAACATTAAAATATTCTTGCAAGGCTCCCTCAACATTCTGAGAGTATCCTAATTGCCCTATCAAACAAATGATAAGTCCAAAAAAATAAAATTTTTTCATTGTTAATAATTTTGATTAGTGTTTTTAATAGCATCAATGTTTCTACAACTTAGAAACAAGGTAAGAGGTCATGTAATTAAGGGGTAAGTTTAGAAGAATTGTAAATGAATCATAGTTAGGTTTGTTTGTAAAAAATTAAAATTGAGGTTGTTATAATAAAAATTAGTAGTTTTTAAATATGTCAATTAAAATCACATTTTAATAGTAAATATTTATAAATAATACTATTTTTTTGTTGTATTAATAAAATTTTTGGGAATGTAATAGAAATAATGTAAAATACAAATTTTATTCGACGAACTACACTAACAAATTATTAACATTACTTTTCCTACTTGATAAAATAGAGCTATTATTTCAATAATTTAAATTATATCTTTGGTAGTAATGACGCAAAAACCAATTATTAAAGTTTCTAACCTCTGTGTTTCTTTCGGAAAAAAGAAAAGCAAAACACATGTAGTTAAGGGTATAAGTTTTACAATTAATGAAAATGAAATTTTAGGTATTGTTGGAGAATCTGGTTCAGGTAAATCTGTAACCTCAATGGCAATTATGGGGTTATTACCACAAAAAACAACAAAAATTGAAGGAGAAATTTTTTTTAATGATAATAATCTCCTTTTAAAACCTGAAAAAGAACTTAGAAAATATCGCGGC
>CAYGMB010000107.1:0-4495 GCA_964350765.1 uncultured Flavobacteriaceae bacterium | reverse complement strand
TGTGGTTTTCAGGTTACAGAAATGCTTTTACAACACACTACTCTTTCAAAATCTGAGGCTAAAAAAGAGACACTCGCTCTTTTTAAAAAAGTAAAACTCCCCAGACCAAAAGAATTATATTCTAAGTATCCGCATCAAATAAGTGGTGGACAAATGCAAAGAGTTATGATTGCAATGGCTATTTCTTGCAAACCCAAACTACTAATTGCAGACGAGCCTACTACAGCACTTGATGTAACGGTTCAAAAAGAAATACTTCAATTGCTCAAAGAAATACAAAAAGAGACTAAAATGAGTCTTATTTTTATCTCTCATGATCTAAGCTTGGTATCTGAAATTGCAGATAATGTAGTGGTAATGTATCAAGGTGAAATTGTAGAACAAGGAAGTGTTTATCAGATTTTTAAACTTCCTAAGCATGAATATACAAAAGCATTATTGTCTTCTAGACCATCGTTGGACAAACGACTAAGAAAACTTCCCACTATTGCATCAATTGTATCTAAAAGTTTTAAAATACAAGAAGTAACTCAACAACAAAGAGCCTTAAAACACAAATCCATTTACATCAAATCCCCACTTTTGGAAGTAAATAATCTAGAGAAAGAATATTATACTAATGCTGGTCTTTTTAAAGCAAAAAGCACTTTTAAGGCTGTAGATGGTGTTAGTTTTAAAGTGTATGAAGGGGAGACAGTTGGCTTAGTTGGAGAATCTGGTTGCGGTAAATCTACCCTTGGCAAAGCAATTTTACAGTTAGACCCTGCAACAAAAGGAATAATTAAATATAGAGGGAAAAATCTTGCCCATTTATCTAAAGAAGCTACAAGACAGTTGCGAAAGGAGATACAAATAATTTTTCAAGATCCGTATTCTTCACTTCATCCTAGAATGTTGTTGGGTCAAGCGTTGCTGGAGCCTATGCAAGTTCATAACATTGGCGGCAGTAAAAAAGCAAGAAAACAAAAAGTACTCAAACTTCTTGATAGAGTTGGACTTGACGAAAGCTACTTTTATAGATATCCGCATGAGCTTTCTGGTGGACAAAGACAACGTGTAGGTATTGCTCGTACTATTATAATGGAACCCAAGCTTGTTATTTGTGATGAGTCTGTTTCTGCATTGGATATCTCAGTACAAGCACAGGTATTAAATTTATTAAATGAATTAAAAGAAGATTACGGCTTTACCTATATATTTATTTCTCACGATTTGGCTGTAGTGAAATATATGTCTGACCAGTTATTGGTCATGAACCAAGGAAAAATAGAAGAGCTGGGTGATGCCGACGAAATTTACGCCAATCCAAAAACAGCTTATACAAAAAAGTTAATAGATGCTATACCTAAAGGGTTATAAAAAACAGTCCCGTTCTAACCTCACAAAGAACGGGACTTTTGTATGAATCTTTTTGTAAGATTCGGGGGTAATACTCTGAAAAAAATTACAGTAACAAAAACACTTTTTTAAACAAAAACAAAATAGTATTAACTAATTCTAAAACACTTCTTAAATGATTTGTAATATTTTTCATGAGTAGGTTAATTTCATGGTTATTTGGGACTGCTAATATGAGAATACTTTTAAATATAAATCGATAAAAAACATATATTTTCGTTAAAAAGCTATTAAATTTAACAAAAACAAAAATCATTAAAGAAATTTCTTACTTTTAATCAACAAAAAACCCGATGCGTAAACATCGGGTTTTTAAGTATTTATAATTTAATTAAAATTTCATTTCTGGGATTTCACCCTCTACAATTAAATCTCCTTCCGTAGATTCCTTGATAGTTTCTATAGAAACTCCTGGCGCTCTTTCTAACAATTTAAACGTATTATTTTCGATTTCTAATACTGCTAGGTTTGTTACTATTTTTTTTACGCAGCTTACCCCTGTGAGTGGTAAAGAGCATTGTTTCAATAATTTTGAGGCACCTGCTCTGTTGGTATGCATCATTGCAACGATAATATTTTCGGCAGAAGCCACAAGGTCCATAGCACCTCCCATACCTTTAACCATTTTTCCAGGTATTTTCCAATTAGCTATATCTCCATTTTGGGCTACTTCCATAGCACCCAATATAGTTAAGTCTACATGCTGTCCTCGTATCATTGAGAAACTTGTTGCGCTATCAAAAAAGGAAGCACCTGGTAATGCTGTAATTGTTTGCTTACCAGCGTTAATTAGATCTGGATCTTCCTCACCCTCAAAAGGGAAAGGACCCATGCCTAAAATTCCATTTTCACTCTGAAATTCTACTTCTATATCATCTCTCACAAAATTTGCCACTAAAGTTGGGATACCTATACCTAAATTAACATAATACCCATCCTTTACTTCTCTAGCAATTCGCTGTGCTATTTGTTCTTTTCCTAAGCTCATACTATCTCTATCTTACTGTAAGTTGTTCTATTCTTTTTTCGTAATTAGCTCCTTTAAAAATTCGCTGTACAAATATTCCTGGGATATGAATGTCGTTAGGGTCTAGTGAACCAACAGGCAGTAATTCTTCTACCTCAGCAACCGTAATAGTTGCAGCCCCACACATATTAGGATTAAAGTTACGAGCTGTACCTTTAAAAATTAAATTACCTGCTTCGTCACCCTTCCATGCTTTTACAAAAGCAAAATCTGCTTTAAAGGCATGTTCTAGAATATGCATTTTTCCATTAAAATTTCTTGCTTCTTTTCCTTCTGCTACTTCAGTACCATATCCAGCAGGTGTGTAAAAGGCTGGTATCCCACTTTGAGCTGCGCGACAACGTTGCGCCAAGGTCCCTTGAGGTATTAACTCTACCTCTAGCTCACCACTAAGCATCTGTCTTTCAAATTCTGCATTTTCTCCAACATAGGACGAAATCATTTTTTTTATTTGACGTTTCTGAAGCAATAACCCTAGGCCAAAATCATCAACCCCAGCATTATTAGATATACAGGTAACATTTTTAACATTTCTACGCACAAGCTCGGCAATAGCATTTTCTGGAATACCACTTAAACCAAACCCACCAAGCATAAATGTCATGCCATCTTGTATACCTTCACAAGCAGTTTTAACATCTGTAACTGTTTTATTTATCATGAATTTTTTGTTTGTTTAGAAGAACTATAAAAATACTAAAAATTAAAAGAAATGTTATTTTTTAAATATGATAATAGTATAACAATACACTTGTGTAAAAAAATCGTATATTAAAGCATTAACAAACTTATAACTCCCCAATAAGTTATTATAGTAAACCTTTTAAAACCATTGAGTTATGAGAAAATTATTTACCCCCCCCCTCAATCTAATACTACTTATATTTACCTTTGCGTGCATGCTTAAAGGGTATTCGCAAAACCATCAACAATCTTCTCAAACTGTAGAAGAAGACTTATGCGCTACAGAGGCAATGAGTGCTGGAGATCCAACAGGGGTTTACAGTTATTCTATTGACCCTCTGGATTTACAAGCTTTTGACAGCAAAACCTTTAATATTTTTTATTGGAGTGTCAATAAAGATGATGGAAGTTTTACATCTGGAATGCCAAGACCTAATTTAATTAGAGTTAAGGAAAGCGTGCGATTACTTAATTATTACTTTAATCCCTTTAACATTTGTTTTAATCTTGTTGGGATGGGCAATATAAACTCTACGGCACACCATACAGGATCTTCGCTTAGCTCAATACACAATTATGCAGTTAATGAAGCATTAGCAAAACAAGATGCGATTAATGTATATGTAGCGGCAAATTTTTCACAAGGAAGTGGCATTGGCTCTTATAACAATGCAAGAGTTGCTATTATTACTTGGTTTCTTGGAAATCCTGATAATACTACACTTGAGCACGAAATAGGTCACATGTTCAATTTAGGACATACCTTTGATAGAGGAAACCATAGACCATCCCCCACCAATTGTGAACGTGTAACTCGTAACGCTAATGATCCAGATTTTAATGCCACTACAGCTGGTGACCGTGTGGTAGATACTAACGCTGTCCCTAACTTTTTTAGAGAACAAGCTAATCATGGTGCTTACGCCATAGAGGCTGCTAATGTTCCAGGGTTTACTAATTGGTTACAAAGAAGAGATGTTTTTTTAACAGAAAACGGCTTTAATGATGAATTACAGACTCCAGCTATAGAACAAGCACTAATTGACTATGGTTTTACAACTACTGAAGTACAATTTTTAAAGTTTAATATATCTACAAACTACGCCTATTCGGATGATGAAAATTGTACTTATTTACCTGATAATCGAATAAACGATCCTAGCTCCCCTTTTTTTAAAGATTGTGTTGGTACTCCTTATACTATTTCGCAAAGTGACATTAATAATATGGTCGCCTATTCTGATACAGATTGTGAACGTTCTTTTACTATTGGACAAGGCATACGTATGCATGAAGCCATTGAGCATGATGCTAATAGTGAGTTTACACAGAGACTCTCCAACCAACCTATAGACCTCCTTATAAAAGATATGGATGATGATATTG
>CAYGMB010000106.1:0-7120 GCA_964350765.1 uncultured Flavobacteriaceae bacterium | reverse complement strand
CAGACTCAAGACTGTCATTAAATTCTATAATTTCACCACTCAGTGGTAAAAATAAATCCGAAACTGTTTTTACAGCTTCAACTGTACCAAAGACTTCATCTTTGTCTAAAGTTTCGTCTAGAGTTTCAACTTCTACATATACAATATCGCCAAGTTCTCCTTGGGCAAAGTCTGTGATACCAACTGTTGCTATATCTCCTTCGATTACAACCCATTCATGGTCTTTTGTATATTTTAAGTTTGATGGAATATTCATGATAATTTAAGTGTTATAGTTTTTTTAATTTCCGAAGTTATAACGTAAGGTAAATCCACTTCTTATAGTTGTTTGTGGGAATGCTGTTGATATCGCATAATCTGAGAATGTATGATCATAATAGAATAATGCGGTTAGGTTTTTACTTAATGCATAGTCCATTACAAAGTTAATTCCATAAATGGTTTGACCTGCTGTTGTTTGATTATTTTCAATATCAAGATATCTAATTATTGTTCTATTATCTCTTCTGGATAGATCTAACTTAAAGTTTAGGTCACTTGTAAGTATCTTCTTTTTCCCACCAAAATTTGTACCTATTTTTAAGTCTTTAATTCTGTATCCTAGACCAATTATAATTTCATCACCTTTAATCTCAGTAAGAAGGTTATTTGCAAAACTTAAAGAAAGTGCTCTATCCTTACGTAACTCTGCTAAGATTTTTAACGAGTTTTGCATCTCAAAATCAATACGAATTAATGGAGAGAACTGTTCTGTTAGGTTTACATTAGTCAATAAAGTTTCTGGCTTAAAGTTCCCTTCTTGATTAACCTCTTCTGGATTATTAGGGTCGAAATCTAAGTTGTTTTGAAACTGATTTACAGAATAGTTTGCTCTATATCCATGTTGTAAAGAGAACCTTTTAAAAGTCTTTTTAAACCATGGCAGTTTCATTAAACCTGTATATTTAATATCCCAGTTAGGTAGTGGTATATCTCGTAAAAATCCGTTTTTCTCATTAGAAACATTGCTTCCCTTATAAGCAGCTAAAAAGGCTGGTAATAATACATCTTGACTTGTTCTTCCAAAGCCTACTGGGAATCCATTTTCATCTCTTTCAAAATTAGAATTACCATAAAAATCTTGTGCTAGTCTGTTTGCAACTTCAAGACGATTATTTCTAAAGTCATCAAATGCAGCAGAACTTTGTTCATCACTTGTACTAAAAGCGGTTCTAATTAAAACAGTAGATATATTAAAATTACCAAATGTGTTTGGTGCAAGTGACCTATAAAGACCATCTTCTACAATATAATTTTCAGCATAGTTTTCAGCATAAATTCTACTTGCATTCAAATCAATTTTTAAATCTGAAATAGGCTCCATATTAACCTGCACATCAAGTTGTCTATTTTCTGTCTCAGTATATTGTTCATTAAATTCTGGATACAGGGTTAACCATCCTTTACGTGCAGCCAGTTCGCGTATTTCACGTTGACTTCCTAATGTAAATCCAAAAGTAGGCTCTAGTGTTCCAGCAAAACCAACTTCCGGAGTATATCCTGGCAGATATATACCATTGTTTTCCTGATAGTTAAATTGAATTTTCTTTATAGAAGTTAACAACCCAATACCAAAGTTTGCAGCTTTAGCACCTCCACTTAAACCACTTCCGTTACCACCTCGAGTGTTGTTATTATTTGTATCTCCGTTTCTTCCACCTCCTCTTGCTCCTGCTGTTAAGGCTCCTGCTTTTCCGCCAGATTCTTGTTCTGTCTCATTTCCTTTGCTTCCAATGCCTCCGCCTAGTCTACCTTCACGTTCTCCCTTTGTGTTGTTTCCTCCTCTACTATTTTCATTATTTCCTCCCCCATTTCTTCCTCCAGCATTATTTCTATTACTCTTTTTAATTTTGGTAAGACCAACGTACTTGTAAAAAGCATTCATATCAAGATTACCATTAATTCTATGGGTATTAGCATTTTGAACTGAATTACCTAAGTCAAATACTTCGGTAGTTCCATCACTAAGAGTGATAGGCAGATTGTTAAACTGATCACTACCATCTTGCCATTGGAAATCTCCCGTGTAAGAATAGGTTGCTCTTATAAATTTAAAGAATGGAAATTTGCTAAAAGGTAAATCGTAATTTAATTGTAATGATTGGAAATGTTGGTTAGGATCTCCAATATCAAAGAAACCATCCCAAATACCTACAGAATCATCTGAGATAAAATCTACACTTCCGTCATCATTAAATCGCTCTGTGAGGTAATTTGTAACAATTCTATTATTAGAAGAGTTAAAATTGAAACGTAACGATTTTGTTAAATTATAATTTAAAGTATATTGCCAATCGAATAAGAAGTTCCTTTGAAATAATAAAGGTGCTGGTATATTACCCTCCTCAAAGTTAACCTCTCTAAACTTTTGCTCATTATACTGTCTTACAATGTTTGAAGTAACCGAAATATTGGTTGGCAAATAATTAATATTAAAATCCTTTAAGAATTGCCAATACTTACTTCTAAAAATAGAATCGTTTTTCTTAAAAGGTTCATAAGGTTTTTGTACAAAATTATAATTGTAAGTAGCTCCAACATTAACGCTTTGATCTAAGGACTCTTCTATCTCAAAATCTCTATGGTCTACTTGATTGTAAGAGCAAGAAAAAGTAAGGTTTTCTATGTCCCAAGGCATAGGTTTTTTATCACCTGTACGCTCTTTTCTAACTCCAATAAAATTAACACTTTGCCTTTTTGTGTAATCTTCTGCTTGCTCTCGTATTCTATCTTTCTCAGCCTCATCTGTTTCATTATCTAATCTGGTATCAAGCTCAATATCTTGAAATTCTGGGTCAAATTGTGGTGTAATTAACTCCTCCCCTATACCATAGCTAAATGGTAATTGTACTCCCCACTTTTTAGGCAATAATTGTCCTAGATTTACATTAGTAAGTACATCATAAATTTGAGAATCTTCTCTACTTCTCTCATTTGGCCCCTGCTCAATACTACCAAAGCCAATAGTACTAATTCCTCCAGATGCACTTACATTCATAAAGTCTGCTACGTTTGCATCCATACTTGCGATTGCAGCATAACCACCTTGGTTTTTCAATTCTGAAAGGCGGAGCTCGTTAAACCATACTTCTCCAGAAATATCATTTGTGTTGCCTTCTCTATTTTTAAGACCTAACATAATAATACGTACGTTACCAAAACTTGGGTTTCCTTTTATTCCAAGTAGCATGTCATTTTCTGGACCTGAGGCATCACCTACACTAGCTTGTTGAAAAAATTCTACCCCATCTACGGTTGAAATATCTCCTGATTCTCCTCCTAAAACTCTGGTTTTTACTTCTTGCAATAAACTTAAAGGTAGGTTTATTCTATTCTCAATAGGCCAAATAGCTTCTGGAGAAGTTTCAGAAAAAGCAGTAGGGTTTAAGGGTATTTGTATTTCATAATAATTTTGATCCAAGTCATTACCTAATCGCATAAATGCAATAAGTTCTCCATCAGAAAGTGCTGTTTGGTTTTGTAGAGACTCAGCATGTAGAAACATTTCAATGTTTTTATACTGGCGCATATCTACGTTGAAATTTTTATATACCGAACGACCATCACCAGACTCAAGATTAGTCACTCGTAATGCTAATGATTGTTCATTTTGGCGGATTACGTTATTGTTGTTGTTAAGTTCTTCTCTAATTACACCTGGAGGCAATACATAAGGTATTGGCTCTCTATTTTCATTTTCAATAATATTTACAGACTCAGACTCAAAAGTTGTGATGTCATCATCTGGATCATCATTAGGTTCTAATGTCTGAGTAAATCTTCTGTAATCACCACGTACAAGATCTAATGTTCCAAAACGAAGATTAGTGTTTTGTGAAAAACCAGACATATACATACGCATAAAACGAACAGAACGTAAATCTCCTATACCTCCAACAGCTTCGTCTGGTTGACTAATAGGAACCTTAAATTGCACCCATCTAACTGGTATTGTTTCATTATTCTGTAATGTAACATCAAGCTCTCTAAAGTCTGTTACATACTCATTATTAAGGTGCATATTTGGAGCAATATCAATATTGTACTCAAAGTAGCTATCTACCGTATTCATTGTATTGTCACGGTTAATATCCTCTACATCTGGTTGTGGAGTTGAACCTCTATTAGTATCGGTAACCTCAACAGGTGAGTTTCCTTGTGTACCATTATAAGTTAAATAGCGCTCTAAGATATTACCTTCAGACTGTAAGAAATATTGATAGTTATCATTTGCAGGATCTGGAAGGTTTCTAAATTGTTGAGGATACTCTTGTTTAGACTGCTCGTCTACATCACTCAAACCATCAAGTCCAATATCTTGATTAATACGCTCTTGTCCTTCAGTATCAAAAGTATACACTAATGATTGGTTAGTAGGGACTTTACCCCAAACAGTTGGAAGTGTATTGGTAGTAGACCCATCTGCAGGAAGTCCATTTTCGTATTGTTTTCTACCATCTCTTAGAATATCTTCAGAAATATTACCCAAGTTGAAAGTTAAAGTACCTCCTGGGTTGTTTGCGTTTTCATCATAGATAAATGGGTCCATAACCCAAAATTGAATAAATTCAACATTGGCTCTTTCAAAATCTGTGGTAGTTAATTGTCTTGTAATTGCGCCAAACCTATTTTCTGGGTTAGGAAGTGTATTGGGATCTCCATCACCTAGGGCTTGAGGGTTGTAATTATATTCCCCACGAATTCCTGGATAGAATGCTAAGTCTAAGGTAAACAATGCTTGCGTTTGCCCTTGAATAATATCTCTATCAGGAAAAATTTCATCAATAAATACTCTACGGGTAAATGGAGAAGACAAGTCCTCATCATCTATTCCATCCGGTCTCTGAGTAC
Source organism: uncultured Flavobacteriaceae bacterium (assembly GCA_964350765.1). GTDB lineage: Bacteria > Bacteroidota > Bacteroidia > Flavobacteriales > Flavobacteriaceae > CAYGMB01. Next base: position 2,230 of record CAYGMB010000106.1, on the reverse strand, counting down.
TATAAAAAATGGGGTCAATGGTGTACCAAGCTAATTTTGCACGGTTATAATTATATGCTAAATCATTATTTGTTTGAGAGCCAAGTCCTACTGGAGTTGCACCTAAAAACCAACCTAAAGGAGCTTTTACATCTATCTCTGTTTGTGATGCTTCAAAGTCGTCAACATACGATGTTGTTTTACCTCCAAAATCGGAAACCTTTGGAGCCCCTGGTTGCAAATAAGCAAATTCCCCTCTTAAAGAAATATTAGATTCTACGTCCGTATCTATATTAGGAAGTTTATTTACTAACCTAGTTAAAAATGGCACCTCAGTAGAGAAGTTTGCATTTACTCCAAAGATAGTATTGTTAATTGGCTCAGCGTTAAAGTTAGACTTTTGTGTTAAGGGCCTCTCGTTTAAATTGAGGTATGTTGCTCCAATTTGAAATTTGTCACTAAACTTATGCTCAATATTTAAACCAGTAAAACGTTTAGTTTGTTGACCAAATAGAGTATTGTTCTCTGTTGTTATATTAATTGGTGTATTTGAGTTTAATAGTGCAGGGTCTAAAATTTGCACTCTACCTAATTGGTAGTTAACAGTATAATCTACACCCTCTACAAGCACTCTTCCCCCAGCAGTTACAGTTACAGATCCTTGAGGAATATTAAAGGCTCCAATAGGAATCCCATCTGCGCCAGTAGATTTATAACTACCTTTTAACTGGAAAAGGTTTTTATCACTATCCTCTTGCTCTGCTTGTATCTTTGTTGTGGTATATAGTGTTCTATATACATATTTATTCTGGTTAGCATTATAGGTAGAAGGGATTTCATAATTTTCACTACCAGGATTATTAGAGAGTTTTTCAAATAAATATTCACCAAAAGGTTCTACACTAGTAAAAATAATTTGTCCGTTTTGAGTATCAACCGTAAGACCAGGTAAGAAATCAAAGAAACCATCCCCGCCAAATTGAGGATCCCCATTAAAATTCAACCTATCTAAGTTAAATACATTCAATAAAATAGTATTCTCTACATCTTCTGGTAATGGTACTGCAGGAAACTCTACCGACCCTACTGCTGGTTCAATATAATTAATTGGAGAGGGGTTAGTATATTGAATATCTAATCTAAAATCTTCTTGTTCTAATTGAAAAGCACCTAATGCATAAATGTTTTTCATCATTAAATCCCAAACTGGTTCTTGGACTGTAGTAATATTACTTTTCAAGAGCTTTACAACAAGACTTTGAGAAATCCCTTCTATAGGTTCTTCTGGGTTTTCTTGATTAGGTAATTCACCACCAGATGCATTTACACCATCGTTAGAAAACTCACCCACTTGATATACTTCTCCATTAACAGTAAATTGGAAAGCTACTGCTAAAACTTCATCATTATTTAAACGCTGATTTAGTGAAATATAACCTAACTGAGAATCTAATTGATACTCACTCGCATTTAATCTCCTTGCATTCTCTAACGTCACATAATCTAGACCTTCATTAACAGGAGTCCCGCTAAATCCTTGTCCAACTGTTGCTACATCTCTTATTGCAGGAGTTAAAAGTGACTGTTCTGAACCTTCAATACCAAAAGGGTTAAAGTCGTTATTACCATTGTCTGGAAAAGCGTTTCTTGGTGCATTAATAAATCCTCCAGGTGTAATATTTAATCCAATATTTTCTGGATCAGATTCTCCAATATCTTGTAAAGCAACTAAATTTCTAACATTGTTTGTTTGGTTTGTACGATTGGTAATCCATACCTCAGTTCTTGTGATTTGAATGTTAGAACGATTAAATGGATATTGAGCCAAAAATCTATCGTAGTTATCTCTAAAATAATGTGATAGGAAAAAGTGACGGTTTTCATCATACTCTGATGCGAACAACTGGAAATCTGTTATAGTAGCACCACCTTCTGCGGTAACCGATCGAGTTTCTGACTGTTGCTCGGAAAACACACCTGTAATTGTTGTTTTTCCAAACTGAAGTTGTGTTTTAACACCAAAAAGACTTTGCGCTCCTTGAATAAGAGTGCTATTTAATGGCATGTTTACATTACCAACCTCTATTTTTTGAATAATATCATCTTCGGTTGGAGTGTATTCTAATTTTATTTGATTCTGAAAATCGAATGTAGATTGAGTATCGTAATTTGCATTAATTTGGAGTCGCTCTCCCACTTTACCTAACAAGCTTAGACTAATACGTTGGTCAAAATCAAAAGAAAGATTACT
>CAYGMB010000105.1:0-7143 GCA_964350765.1 uncultured Flavobacteriaceae bacterium | reverse complement strand
GTAGACTTACCACTAGTTACAATAGTGTCTCCAATTGCAATTTTGGCAATGCGTGGTATCTCCTCTAACTGAACTAAATTAGGGTTTTTAGTATTCCATTTTAAAGAGCCAAAATGTCCAGATTTTTTAAGTTTTGCATTTATCTCACTCTTAGTATTTAAAATAGATTGTACAGTAGCATAGTTTTTTGAAACATCGTTAATTATACCAATTACACCTTTTGAGGTTATAACGCCTTGGTCTATTTTAACTAGGCTTTTGGGTTGTTTTTTTATGGTGATTTCGTTTTTAGTTTTACTGTAATTGTTGTTTATTACAGATGCGTTTACATACTCAAACTGAAAATTATTTTCACTACTATCCTTTCTTGAAACTTGGAAAACTTCTCTAAGTTGATCTATTTCTTTCCTTAAGCGAGTGTTTTCTTCAAGTAGAACAACATTTTCTTTTTTCAAGTTAAAATAGTCTGTAATAGAAGTTTTAAAATTGTATAAACCTCCACTTATAAAGTTTGAAGAACTTACAAATTTACCTTTGTGGTATGAATGTGATTGAATTGTAAGTGCAATTGAAATTGTAAACAGAAGCGCAAACAACAGAAAGTTCTTGTTTTTTATGAAGAAAAATATAATCTGTCGCACGTTTTAAACTCCTCTATTTAATCAATACACTTTTGTATTTGTTAATATTCTTTAGTGTAATTCCAGTACCACGTACTACAGCACGTAGTGGGTCTTCTGCTATATATACAGGAAGATCTGTTTTTTGTGATAAGCGTTTGTCTAATCCCCTAAGCATAGATCCCCCACCTGCTAAGTAAATACCAGTATTGTAGATATCTGCCGCAAGTTCTGGAGGTGTTTGTGATAGGGTTTCCATAACAGCATCTTCTATTCTTAAAATAGATTTGTCTAAGGCTTTCGCAATTTCTCTATAGGAAGTTTGAACTTGCTTTGGTTTTCCAGTTAATAAATCTCTACCCTGTACAGCCATTTCTTCTGGTGGAAGCTCTAAATCTTCGGTAGCAGCTCCAATTTGTATTTTTATTTTTTCTGCAGTACGTTCACCTACATAAAGATTATGTTGAGTTCGCATGTAGTAAATAATATCGTTGGTAAAGACATCTCCGGCAATTTTAACAGATTTGTCACATACAATACCACCTAAAGCTATTACAGCAATCTCTGTAGTACCACCACCTATATCTACCACCATGTTTCCTTTGGGTTGCGTAATGTCTACTCCAATACCTATAGCGGCAGCCATTGGTTCGTGGATAAGGTACACCTCTTTTCCATTTACTCGTTCTGCACTCTCTTTAACTGCACGCATCTCAACTTCTGTAATACCACTAGGAATACAAATTACCATTCGTAATGAGGGTGCAATCCATTTCTTTTTTAGAGCAGGAATATCTTTAATAAACATGTTGATCATGTTTTCACTAGCAGCAAAATCTGCAATTACACCATCTTTAAGAGGTCTAATTGTTTTAATGTTTTCATGTGTTTTTCCCTGCATCATTGCAGCTTCACGGCCTACAGCAATAATTTTTCCAGTAGTTCTATCTCTTGCAACAATGGAAGGTGCATCTACAACCACTTTATCATTATGTATAATAAGTGTATTTGCAGTCCCTAAGTCTATGGCTATTTCTTCGGTTAAGAAGTCAAAAAATCCCATACAGTATCTTGGTGGTATTATGATTAAACATGTTGTGCATCAAGCACTTTCGCAAATGTACTAAATTTTAATGCTTAAAATGACGAGTACCAGTAAATACCATAGCCATTTCGTTTGCATTACAATAATCTATGCTTAACTGGTCTTTTATAGAACCTCCTGGTTGTATTACAGCTTTTACCCCTGCCTTGTTTGCAATTTCTACACAGTCTGGAAAAGGGAAAAAAGCATCACTTGCCATTACAGCTCCGTCAAGATTAAAATTAAAGCTTTTTGCCTTGTTTATTGCTTGTCTTAATGCATCAACTCTTGATGTTTGCCCTGTACCACTAGCACACAATTGCTTGTCTTTTGTTAATACAATGGTATTGGACTTGGTGTGTTTACATATTTTTGAGGCAAACAATAAATCTTCTAACTCTTTTGCAGTAGGTTTATTGTGAGTAGCATGCTTTAAATCTTGTTTTGTATCTGTTTTGTGGTCTTTGTCTTGTACCAAAGTTCCATTTAAACAGGTTCTTACGGTTGTTTCAGGAAGTTTTATTTCTTTCTGTATAAGTAAGATTCTGTTTTTCTTTCCTTTTAAAACTTCAATTGCTTTTTCTGAAAAAGATGGTGCAATTACTACTTCACAAAATAGAGAGTGAATTTCATTCGCAGTAGCTTCATCAATTTCAGTATTGCTTATTAAGATTCCTCCAAAAGCTGAAACAGGATCGCCAGCTAGAGCACCTTTATAAGCATTAAGTATTGTATCACGCTGTGCAATTCCACAAGCGTTGTTGTGCTTTAAAATGGCAAAAGTTGGAGCCTCGCCAGTAAATTCATTCATTAGATTTACGGCAGCATCTACATCCAACAAATTATTGTAGCTTAATTCTTTTCCATGAAATTTTGTAAACATTGCATCAAAATTTCCAAAGAAAAAACCTCTTTGGTGTGGGTTTTCACCATATCGTAACACCTTGCCATTGGTTTCGCTAATCTTTAAGGAAGCAATTTCATGGTCCGCATTAAAATAGTTAAAGATAGCAGTATCATAATGAGATGAAACATTAAAAGATTTAGCGGCAAATTGTTTTCTCTCTGCTAATGAGGTCTCACCAGCTTTGTCTGAAAGTAATGTAAGTAAATCTCCATAGTCATCTACAGAAGAGACACATACTGTATCCTTAAAATTCTTAGCTGCAGCTCTAATTAATGAGATACCTCCAATGTCAATTTTTTCGATAATATCTTGTTCTGGAGCTCCTGATGCAACAGTTTTTTCAAAAGGATATAAATCTACAATTACTAGATCTAGTTGTGGAATATTAAACTGTCCCATTTCCTTTTTGTCACTATCGTTATCTTGACGGTTTAAAATACCACCAAAAACTTTTGGGTGTAGTGTTTTTACACGTCCTCCTAAAATTGAAGGGTAGTCTGTTACATCTTCGACTGGTATTACCTTAACTCCAAGGTCGTTTATAAATTTTTGAGTACCGCCTGTAGAATAAATAGTTACTCCTAGTTCATCTAGTTTTTGAACAATAGGAACTAATCCTTCCTTATGAAATACCGAAATTAATGCAGAGGTTATTTTTTTAGTGCCGCTCATAGTAGTTTTGTAAGGCGCAAAAATAAGGATTTGTGCTAGAAATTTGTAACAGAATATATAAGAAAGCGTCTTACTTTTTATAACTTTATGAACAATACAGTTATAAACTAGTAATAAACCATTCTGTAAAAGGTAAACCTAAGGCATGCTAATCTACCTAAGAGTATTAAAAGAAAGCTTTAATTTCGCTATTAATGCTTTAAAAAACAACAAGTTACGAACTTTTTTGTCCCTTGTAGGCGTAACTATTGGTATCTTCTCTATAATTGCTGTTTTGGCAGCTGTAGACTCACTTAAAAAAGAGATAGAAGGAAGTATTAGCTCATTAGATAATAGTACAATTATAGTAATGCGTTTTTCTTTTGGTCCTACTGATATCCCTCGTTGGAAATGGCAACAGTTCCCAGATGTAACTTATGACGAGTACCAATACATTAAAAAAAATGTTCCTAATGTTGAGGCTGCATCTTTTGCGCTTAATGTTCCTTCAGAAACAATAAAACACGAAGACAAAACAATCTCTAATGCAGAGATTGGAGCTATCACGCATGAGTATTATGACATAGAGTCTTTACAAATTGCTGAAGGTCGTTTCTTTAATGAATCTGAATCTATTAGTGGTTCTAATGTGCTAGTAGTTGGAGATCAAATTGCACAAACACTTTTTGGTTCTGCCGAAGCAGCAATTGGAAAAAAAGCGAGAATTTATGGACAAAAATTTACTGTAATTGGTGTCCTTAAAAAAGAAGGGTCTGGTTTGTTTGGTAACTCTAAAGATGAAGCGATGCTTTTGCCTGTTAATGTTGTTAGAAAAATTTATGGAGATAATAATCGCTCTACTTTTCCTCAAATTATAGTAAAACCAGAAAAAGAAGTTGATAATGCAGAGTTTATAGCATTACTTAAACAAAAGTTACGTCTAGCTAGAGGACTTAAACCTGATGAAGTTGACACCTTTTTTGTAAATCAGTTACAGGGTTTTGCAGATTTTATAGATGATATTACAGGACAGATGAATATTATTGGTTTAGTTATTAGTGGGTTTTCTTTATTAGTTGGAGGATTTGGTATCGCCAATATTATGTTTGTAAGTGTAAAAGAACGTACTAACCTAATTGGTATTCAGAAATCTCTGGGAGCAAAAAATAAGTTTATCTTACTTCAATTTTTATTTGAAGCTGTAATTCTTGCAATAATTGGAGGATTGATAGGACTTGTTTTGGTTTTCTTTGTTTCTCTTTTGGCATCTCAATTTACTGGAGATTTTGAATTTGTACTATCTCTTAAAAACATGTTTATTGGTACTGCAATTTCTGCTTTTATTGGACTTATTTCAGGAATTCTACCAGCTATTTCTGCATCAAAACTAGATCCTGTAGAAGCAATAAGAACAGGGATGTAAAAGAGAAGACTATAAAATCTCTGCTACTTGCTCGTTTACCCACTCTAGAAACACTTCATCTTCGTTTGTAAAAGGATCTATTGTATGTGAGTCGATATCTATTTGCCCTATGTTTTTACCATTTTTAAAAAGCGGAATTACAATTTCTGCCTTTACATGAATACTACATGCTATATAATTATCTTGAGCTTTTACGTCCTCTACTACAAAATTTTGATTGCTTACTGCAACTTGTCCGCAAATACCTTTTCCGAAGGGAATGACAGTATGGTCAGTAGGTTCTCCAGCAAAAGCTTTTAAGTGCAATGTTTTTTCCGTTTCATTTGCAAAATAAAAGCCCACCCAATCATAGTAAGAAATGCTACCTTGTAAAACTTCACAAACCTGTGTCATTTTATCTTCTGCAGTAAGAGTATTCAAAGAAAGGATGCTTGTAATTTTTGGTTTTAGACTCTGTAGAGACATAAATTAATTTTTTTTACAAAAGTATTTCAAAATGAGAATATGCGATGGATTTAAAATCCTTTATTTTTGTTAAAACTATGTCTCTCTATTTTTGAATTCTTTACTTAAAAAATATAAATCTGTTATTCGCTTTGTATTGCTCTTTATAGGGGTCTACATTTTACTAAGCTTATTGTATGGCTTGTATTTAGATCTATCTAAAGATGGAGTATACAAACCAGACTTTATTACCAATCTAGTTGCCAAGCAGAGTAGTACTTTAATTTCTAACCTTGGATATGACGCTCAGGTAAGTCCCAACAAAATTGAGCCTACCATGCGCTTAACAGTTAATGGTAAGTACTTAGCTAAGATTGTAGAAGGCTGTAATGCAATAAGTATTATAATTTTATTTATAGCTTTTATAATTGCTTTTGCAGAGGGTTTTAAAAAAACATTTTTCTTTCTGCTTGCAGGAGTGACACTTATTTACAGTATTAATGTTTTACGTATAGTAATCTTAGCGGTTTCGTTATATAAATATCCGGAGTATAAAGAAATTTTACATGGCGTTGTTTTTCCTGCATTAATTTATGGGATGGTCTTTTTGCTTTGGATGGTATGGGTTAGAACACTTAAAAAAGGAACCTAAGATGAGTAAAGCATTAAAAATACTTCTTGTTTTTTTTCTTTTTGGTGGGTTGGTTTGCATCCGTATGTTTGAGAACACCTTGTTTTATGATCCATTATTAGCTTTTTTTAAAACAGACCATAACATACAGGGACTACCAGAATTAGACACCTTTAGACTGTTAGCCAATGTAGCGTTTCGATTTTTGTTAAATACTGTAATATCGCTGTTAATTCTCTGGATAGTATTTAAAAAAATAGGTGTAATTAAAATGTCGGCACTTTTGTACGCAATATCATTTTTTGTTTTACTGTTATTTTTTTGGTATTTGTTGGGGGTTTCAGAAGCAGGGAATACTATGTTACTTTTTTATATAAGGCGTTTTTTAATTCAGCCAATATTCTTACTCATTTTATTACCTGCATTTTATTTTCAGAAAGAAAAATAGATAGAAAAATTGGTATCTTTGTACTTTAAAATTTCAGAAAAATGAAAGCAAATCACTTAGTAATTCTCTCAGCTTTATTCTTTGTATTTATTGGTTGTAAAAACGAAAAAAAAGAAGCCGAAATTGTAACAGTTGAAACAAGTAAGGATAACTTTAATCATGAAGGCGAGGACATCGCTGTTACCTTTGAAGATGAAAAACTAAACACCGTTTTTAAAGAATATATTGCTGTTAAGAATGCTTTAATAAATACAGATGCTGCAAAAACTTCTGCAAATGCATCTACCTTGATGACAGCGTTTGCTAATATTGGAGTTGAAGATGTTGCACTTAAAGCAGCACAAAATATTGTAGAAAGTGATAATATTGAAGAACAAAGAGCTTCTTTTGTGGTAGTAACTGCTGAGGTTGAAAAAATGCTAAATAATGGGACAATAACCTCTGGAAACTACTTTAAGCAATACTGCCCTATGGCTTTTAACAACAATGGAGGGTATTGGTTGAGCGAAAGCGATAAAATTGCTAACCCTTACTTTGGAGATAAAATGTATCGTTGTGGTCGTATTGACGCCAAGATAGAGTAACCTTTCCTGAAACGTTTTATAGTCATATCACTCTTTTTAGCATTTGCTGCTAGACCATTATTTAATGTTGGTTATGTATTATATTACAACCTAAATATAGATTATATTGTTGAAAAGTATTGTGTAAACAAAAAGAAACCTGAGCTACAATGTAATGGTAAGTGTCATTTAAAAGATGTTTTAGACCTTTCTGAACCTTCAAGTAAAAGTCAAGAAAAAAACGTTAGGATAGCAATTGTTGAGTCTTTTTTTCCTCAGTATTTTCAAGAGATTTTTATAGACTTTACTATAAGCTCTAACATAGTAGTCTACAAGAAAAAATATTGGGAAGATTTCCCTTTATCTTACTTA
>CAYGMB010000104.1:3525-7174 GCA_964350765.1 uncultured Flavobacteriaceae bacterium | reverse complement strand
ATAAATAGTACCGCTATTAATACCATTGGTTCACCTTCGTAGGAATTAGGAAGAATACTTTTCTCTAAAAATGGAACTTTGTCTCCGTCATGAGAAATTCTATATTCTAAAACTTCTTTCCAAGGCCAAATTTTATTGAGTGCACCAATCATAAAACCAGTAAGTGTAGCAAGAATAAGATTTTTATGATTTTTAAATAGCCAATTAAGTACACTAGAAAATGCTTTTAATCCAACAATTGCTCCAAGCATAAATACTCCAATTTTTAGTAAAGCTTGAGATAATATACTCCAGTCCATGGTTGAAAGTCCTGTACTAAGCTCATCTAATGCTCCTATGACTGGTTTATATGCTCCTAAAAGTAACAAGATAAATGCTCCAGAAATACCAGGCAAAATCATAGCAATTATAGCTATAAAACCTGCAAAAAATAAAAACCAAACACTCTCTGGAGACCCTATGGGTTTGGCAAGAGTAATATAATATGCAATGCCAGCAGCAATAATAATTGCTATTATTGTTTTAATATCCCATTTTGTAATTTGTTTTCCCACATAGAGGATACTAGCTACAACTAGTCCAAAAAAGAAAGACCATACAAGAATAGGTTTATTTTCTAGTAGCCAAGTAATTACTTTTGCTAATGATAAAACACTAATGGCTATTCCTAGAAAAAGAGCAGTCAAAAAAGATAGATTATACTGGTTCCAAGCAGTTTTTAGTCCATCTTTTTTCCATACTTTAAAAATTTTAAAATCTAACTTATGAATGATTTCAATAAGCTCTTCATAAATACCAGAAATAAAAGCAATGGTTCCTCCAGATACTCCAGGAACAACATCTGCAGCTCCCATAGCCAATCCTTTTGCAGTAATAAGTAAATATTGAATAATAGATCTTGGTTGCATAGTTATTAAAGAGTATGAACCAAAAATACGTATTTTAAATGGATGGCTTTTTGTGTTTTTTAATTATTTCTTTAACTGAACTTCTAACGAATACTGTTGGAAACAACTCTTCAATAATCATTACAAATTCATCATTAAATGATAGTGCATTTTTGAGGTGATATTCCGCTTTTCTATCTTCTGCCAAGTAATAATATAAACCAGCTAACCTGAATTCTATTTCTGCATTTTCCGGATAAAATTCCGTTGCCTGAAATAGATTTTTCACACAAGCTTCATACTCTCCTAAATGAATTAAAATATCTGCTCTTTGTAACCAAGATTCTAACTCATAATTCCCCAATTCAAGAGTTCTTCTATATCCATGTTCTGCCTCTTCAAAAAGATTAAGGCGATAATTTATTTTTGCATAGCGTTTCCAATACAGTACATTTTCGCTATCAATATTGAGGGCTTTTTCAATGTAGTAAAGGGCTTTTTTATAATTTTTATTTTTTAAATAATAATCTGTAATGGCAATCCAGCCTTTATCTAGCAATGCATCTTCTTCTACACACTTTGAGTAAAACTGTAAGGCAAGTTCTGCTTCTCCCAGTTTTTCATAGCATTTTCCAATTCGTAATAGAGCAAACGAAGTAGGATCATCTAACCCTAGTGTAACTGTATAGCTTTCTATAGCTTCACTATATTTACGAAGCTTTTCAAGTACTTTACCTTTTTCAAGGTAAGCGCCAATAAACCTATCATCACTAATAATTGCAAAGTCAAAAGCAGCGAGCGCTTTCTTATAGTCTTTCAATGTATAATATTGCTTTCCCACTTGATGCCAAGCAACTTCGCAATATGGGTTTTTATTTAAAAAGTCATTTAAGTAATCTATAGCTGCTTCGTATTGTTCTAGATATTCAAAGCAATAAATAATGTTATAAAGTGCAGAATAGTCTTGTTCGTCTTCTTCAACACATTTCATGAAAAAATACTTCGCATTTTCAAAATCTTCCAAGAATAGATATTCCATCCCAATTAGAGATAATACATCTGATGAGTCCTCAGTAATTTCAAGTGCTGCTTCAAGTAGTTTAATAGCATCATTATGTAAATCTCTTCTAGAGAATATGTTTGCTTTCTGAATATATATTTCTTCATTAGATGGTTCTAATAAATATAGCTCATCTAATAATTGGTCTGCAACATCTAGTTTATCTTCAAAGATGTACATCTCTACCTGAAATAATTTTAAATTGGTAGAAGTAGGATGTTGTTCTAGTCCTAGTTTTGTTGCCTTTTTTGCAAGGGCAATCTTCCCATTTTCTAAATAATGCTGAATAATCTCCTCAAATTCTTCAGAGTCAAAGAAGAGGACATTATTAGTCTTTAGCATAGATTCAAAACGGGATAGTGGAAAGTTGTTGTGCTCGTTCGAAGGTAATTGCATACAAAGCTGTTTACTGTTCAACTATTTTAAAGATACTAATGTAAAGAGGGTTTCAAGAGTTGTGCCGTCTTTATTGTTAACAAGATTATTAACAAATTGTAAACTTTTATATTTCTGAAAAACAGTTAGTTAGTAAGTATTTTTTCGTTTTTAATTTCAGTAAGTACCTGTGTCAAGATGTCGCAGCCTTCTTTTATTTCGGTAATTGAAATGGTAAGTGGGGGAGTTAAACGTATGGCTTTTCCTTCAAATAGCAACCAAAAAAGAATTAAACCACGGTCTTTACAACGAAGAATTACTTCTGAAGCAATTTCAACAGATTCGACTATTGCTGCTAGCATTAAACCACGACCTCTTATTTCTTTAATGAGTGGGTGTTGCTAGTTTTCTCTAATTATTTTCTCCTTTGTTATAGTTTGAGAAATTAAAGTACCTTCGGTAATTATTTTTAATGTCTCTAATGCTGCCGAAGCTATTACTGGATTACCACCAAAGGTTGTAATATGACCTAACTTAGGATTGTCCTTAAGTAAGTCCATATGTTTTTTTGAAGCCATAAAAGCACCAATAGGTAAACCTCCACCCATTCCTTTACCCACAACAAGAATATCTGGAACTACATTATAGTGCTCAAAACCAAAAAGCTTTCCTGTTCGTCCAAATCCTGGTTGAATTTCATCTAAAACTAATAATGCACCAACGGCTTTACATTTATCTTTTACTTTTTTTAGATAATTATTAGTTGGTTCTATAAAACCTGCTCCTCCTTGTATGGTTTCTAACACTACTGCAGCTGTAGAATGTGTAATTTTCTCAAGATCTTTTTCATTGTTAAATAAAATAGGATGGCAATCTGGAAGTAGCGGACCAAAAGGTGTTTTGCGTTCTTCGAAACCCATAATACTCAATGCTCCATAACTATTACCATGATACGCATGGTGTGCATATATTATTTCACTTCTGTGAGTAGCTCTTCTTGCCAATTTTATAGCACCATCTATCGCTTCTGTACCGCTATTTACTAGGTAAAGAGATTCAAGTGAAGGTGGGGTTTGTGCTGCTAATAATTTTGATAACGTTACTGCAGGCTCTTGAATGTACTCACCATACACCATAACATGTAAGTACTTGTCTAGTTGTTTTTTTATTGCCGTAACAACGCTAGGATGTCTATGACCTAAACTACAAGCAGAAACTCCTGCTACAAAATCTAAGTGCTTTTTGCCTTGCGTATCATATATATAACATCCCTCTGCGTGAGATATCTCCATTGCTAGAGGGTGAGGAGTAGTTTGTGCTTGGTAGG
>CAYGMB010000104.1:0-3515 GCA_964350765.1 uncultured Flavobacteriaceae bacterium | reverse complement strand
GGTAAAGAAATCATTTTTTATTTTCTGCTTCATCATCTTCTTCTCTTGTTCTTGGTTTTGGATCGTCCTTTCTATTTTGTAAATCTTCTGGCTTTAGCTTAGAGTTTTCGGGTAATTCTATATCGTCTATAGGAATATCTTCAAAAAAGGTTCCTTCATCTTCTGGTAAAGGAATACCTTTAATTTTTGGGAGTATAGGAGCAGGTTTTCCTTTAAATAAATCTTCTTTCACAAAAAGCCGTTCTTCTCCACGCCAATTAAAATCTGGAAGGATTCTAGCGTTTTCAGGAAATTGTGAAGGTGGATAAATCTTACCAGGTACTTGTTTAATGAAACGTATCCCATATATCTGTTGGTTAGCTAAGTACATTTCGAGATTACTTGCCGTGGTATTATCTATACCAATTAATTTGTCTTTTTCATCTCTCATAAAAAAGATAACCTCTACGTTTTTATCAATATTAACAGTATCTAGTTGATTTTCGGTAAAGAGGCCTATTAAACGCTCACCTTTAACCTGATTATATCCTGTGCCTAAGGTATCTTTTTGAATTAAAAATGCATTGTTAAATACTTTTAAAGTATCTAATTTTTCAGTAACTGTATTAGATAAAATATGAATGGTGTCTCCCGTCATCTGGCTATCTCCATTCCAAAGTACAGGATTTCTAAGCAATTTTGTTATACCTGTTTTTTCATCTACGTAAATTGAATCACATTTTCCACTCGTTGGCTGTTCTCCAGGCAGCCCTCTTTTAAACATTCGTGCTCTGTAATATCCTTTAAGAATTCTATTTTCAGGTTTTCCAGTAATCCTTAATGTATCTGCATGCACAAAAATAGAGTCATTATCACGAAGGGTCGCAGCCACAGCTCTTTTAGTAATAAAAACTGAGTCTTTTTCCCTGAAGACCTCTGCATAATGTCCTGTAACAGTACTTTTGTTTATAGTATCTAAAACTTTAATGTTGTTAGTTGCTGAGGCAAAACTTTTATTTCTATCAAAATATATGCTGTCCCCGTATAGGGTTCTGTTTTCGTAATCTACTCTAGAGTTTTTTACAAAATATCCTGTATCTCCACGAGTGTCATAATAGCCACGTTCACAATAAACGGTGCTTGTTTCACTTACAATAGTAGATTCTCCATATAAATAGGCACCTCCAGATTCTGAATAAAAATCTAGTTGCTCACTATTTACTGTGTATTTTGGGTTTACGATTTTTACATTTGATAGAAACTGATATTTTTTTGTTTCAGCATAATATCTACCAATTCTGCTGGTGAGTGTGCTTGAGGTGTCTATTACAGTACCACCGCTTCTGTAATACGCTTGCTGTTTGGTTCTGTCAAAATAAAGAGTGTCTGTTCTTAATGTAGTCTTTGGTTCTGTAAGTACTACATCACCACTTGCAAATGCAAATGAAGTATCCCCATTATACTCTGCGTATTTACTATTCATTGTTACAGTATCTCCTTGAGTCAAACGAACATTTCCATAAGCCTTTACAAAGTTATCATCAATATAAACATAGGCTTGGTCACACCACATTTCTACTCCTTCGTGAACGATATATACCTGATTGTTTTGTTCTTTAGTATAGATAACTGCATCTGGAAATTCTGGTTTAATTTCTAAATACCCAGATTGGATATCTACCTTTCTTGTTTGGGTAGTGTCTACTTGCGACCAAGAAAGGGTAACAAACAGAGAAGTAAAAAGTAGTATGAAGAAATTTATTTTCAATTATGGCATTTTATAAAATAACGCAAACTACTACAAATTAATGTCTCTTATCTATGAATAGTTTGAGTTCTATCAGGTCCTACCGAAACAATTTTAATAGGAATTTCTAATTCTTTTTCTAAAAATGAGATATACTCGTTAAGTGCTGGTGGAAATTCACTTGCATCTCTCATTTTTGTTAAATCCTTTTTCCAACGAGTAAAGGTAGCGGCGATAGGTGTGACGTTTTCTGCTTCTATATTATAGGGAAGGTGTTTTATTGTTTCTCCTTTATACTTGTATGCAGTACACACTTTTAGCTCATCGAATCCAGAAAGTACATCTCCTTTCATCATCATTAATTGTGTTACTCCATTAACTTCACATGTATATTTAAGTGCTACAAGATCTAACCAGCCGCAACGTCTAGGTCTTCCTGTTACAGCACCAAATTCGTTTCCAATCTTTGCCATTTCTTCACCAACTTCATCAAAGAGTTCAGTAGGGAAGGGGCCTGAACCCACTCTAGTGGTATAAGCTTTAAAAATTCCATATACCTCTTTTACTTTATTAGGTGCGATACCTAGTCCTGTACAAGCACCTGCTGCTGTAGTGTTTGACGAAGTTACAAATGGGTATGTACCAAAATCAATATCTAATAAAGAACCTTGTGCTCCTTCTGCTAAAATTGTTTTACCGTTTTTAATGGCTTGATTTAAATATTCTTCACTATCTATAAATGTAAGCTCTTTCAACCTTTTGACAGACTCAAAAAACTCAACCTCCATTTCTTTTAAATCATACTGGATATCTACATCATAAAAAGCAATCATAGCTTCATGCTTATTAGCAAGTGCTCTATATTTTTTCTTCCAGTTATCAAGTTCTAAATCACCTACACGAATTCCATTTCTACCTGTTTTATCCATGTAAGTAGGACCAATCCCTTTTAGTGTAGAACCAATTTTAGCTTTTCCTTTTGACGCTTCGCTTGCAGCATCTAGTAATCTATGGGTAGGTAAAATTAAATGCGCTTTCCTAGAGATAATTAGCTTTTTTTTATAGTCAATATCAAATTGATCTAAACCATCTAACTCTTTAACAAAAACTACTGGATCTATGACTACACCATTACCAATAACATTGATAGATTTTTTATGAAATATTCCTGAAGGAATAGTTCTTAAAACATGCTTTATTCCATCAAATTCAAGTGTATGACCTGCATTAGGTCCTCCTTGAAAACGTGCTATTATATCATAATTTTGTGTAAGTACATCGACGATTTTTCCTTTTCCTTCATCGCCCCATTGTAATCCAAGTAGTAAGTCTACTGCCATAATTGTTTAGTTGGTAGGTTGTTTTTTATTTCCGTAGAAGTAAAGTGAATGATTTGTAATTTCAATATCAAAGACTTCTTCTATTGTCTTTTTTATAGATTGTATTCTAGGATCACAAAATTCGATTACCTCTCCGTTAGATAGTATTACGTGATCGTGTTGTTTGTCAAAATATGACTTTTCGTAATGCGCTTGGTTTTGACCAAATTGATGTTTACGTACCAAGCCACACTCTAGTAATAACTCTATGGTATTGTATAGTGTTGCTCTACTAACACGATAGTTTTTATTTTTCATGTTAATGTAGAGAGATTCTATATCAAAATGATCATTGTGATCGTAAATTTCTTGTAAAATAGCATATCGCTCTGGTGTTTTGCGATGCCCTTTTTCTTCTAAAAAGCCAGTAAAAACGTTTTTTACAATGGCTTGATTATTTTTTTCTGTTT
>CAYGMB010000103.1:6765-7233 GCA_964350765.1 uncultured Flavobacteriaceae bacterium | reverse complement strand
CTGCGAAGTTGTATATATGTAAGCCAAAAGGAATCCCCAAAACTGGAATTTTAGGATTAGGTCTCTGGTATAATTGGCTATATACTCCTGCATCTTTAATCTCTTCGCCATCTACAGTAATAGTGTTTTCGGTAAGTAAAAATTTATCATCCGGTACCCTCTTAACTGCATTACAAGAGGATATATATATCGCTAGGATAAATAATAATGATATTTTTGTGAGGATTTTAATCAAAGAGTGCCAATTTGCATTTCAAAAATAGGATAAATTTGATAAGTAAAAGTCAAATAAAATTAATAACGAGTTTACAACAAAAAAAGTACCGAGAAAAAGAAGGTTTGTTTTTTGCTGAAGGTCCTAAAATTATACAGGATTTGTTGGCTTCCGGAGCGAAGCTACACACTTTATTTGCTACCGAAAATTTTTTAAATACCGAAAAGTATGTATCTGTTTCAAATTCTGACTTA
>CAYGMB010000103.1:0-6755 GCA_964350765.1 uncultured Flavobacteriaceae bacterium | reverse complement strand
TAAAAAAGATAAGTTCCTTAAAAACTCCACACACCGGTGTTGGTTTATTTTTTATTCCTAAGCAACCAAAAGTGAAGTTTAAAGGATTAATTGTCGCATTAGATTCAGTAAGAGATCCAGGAAACTTAGGTACTATTATTAGACTCTGTGATTGGTTTGGAGTAACACATTTGCTTTGTTCAAAAGATACAGTAGATAGTTATAACACAAAAGTAGTTCAAGCATCAATGGGGTCTATTGCTAGGGTTTCAATTTCTTATGTTAATCTGTCTGAAACTCTTAAAAATACAAATTTGCCTTTATACGCTGCAGTAATGGATGGAGCTTCGGTTTATGATACAAAACTACCTAAGGATGCTATACTTGTTATGGGTAATGAAGCAAATGGAATTTCAGATTCTTTACAACAAATAATTTCTAATAAAATATCCATACCGCAATTTGGTATAAGCAAAGAAACAGAAAGCTTGAATGTAGCTACTGCAACTGCAGTTTTACTTAGTGAGTTTATGCGATCTACTGGAACGTAAAGTTTATAAAAATTCCTCTAGATTTTAAACTAGATATATTCCCTGTCCAAGGACTATTAGGTTCATCGTCTGCAACTAGCTCGTCACTCATTGCAAATACACCTCTTATAGATGGTGTAAATTTAAAGTAGTATAGGTATATATCTATACCAAAACCTATTTCATAATAGGTGGTATTGGTTGTAGTTCTAAACTGACCCTCAAAATTATCTTCTGGGTTATCTTCATTACTAGATAGGTTAAAGGAAGCAGAAACTCCACCAACTAAAAAAGGCTTTATGTTATTTAATCTTTTTGTTGAAATTTTAAGTAAAAGCGGAACATGAATGTATGTAGATTTTATTTCTCGTAAAAAATCTTTTTCTTCAGTAAAATTAGGGAAATATAAGTTTCTTTTGGTGTAATATAAACCTGGTTCTAAACGAAGATTGAGGTGTTTATTAATACGCATATCTCCAATTAAACCAACATTGAAACCAGCTTCTTCAGTAATTAATATATCAGTATTAAGATCAGTATTTTGATTCTCATATTCTATTTTAAAATCATAACTATTAAAGCCTAAAAAATAACCCCATGTTAAAAAACGATTATCAAAAGTTTCTAAATTTGCTAGCCTTTCCTTGCTAAAAAGCTGTGCCGTAGCAGCTTGTGCAAAAACTAATAAACATAAAACAAAAAATAGTTTTCTCATAAATTACTTAGTAGCTTTATATATTGTTGCTACCCCAAATGTTTGTGGTTTATTTTCCACTTCTTTAAACCCAATTTTTCTTAAAATATTGTTGAGTGCTTTACCGTGAGGAAAAACTGAAGCACTTTCGCTTAAATAGTTGTATGCTACTTTATCTTTTGAGAAAAGTTTTCCAATAATTGGGAGTATTCCTTTAGAATAAATTGTGTACCCTTGCTTAAAAGGTATTTTTGTAGGCACTGAAGTTTCAAGTATTACAAATATGCCTCCTGGTTTTAGTACTCTTAGTATTTCTGACAGTCCTTTTTCAAGTGTTTCAAAATTCCTAATACCAAATGATACTGTGATAGCGTCAAAGCTGTTATCTTCAAAAGGCAAGTTTTCGCTATCTCCTTTTATGAAATCAATTCGGTTTTTAAGTTTAGTATTTGCTACTTTTTTGTGAGCAATACTAAGCATTCCTTCACTAAGGTCTAAGCCAATAATTTTTTCAGCCTGAGTTGCCTCAGCAAATTGTATTGCAAGATCACCTGTTCCTGTTGCTATATCCAAAATACTAGCAGGATTGGTTTTTGAAACTAGCTTAATTACTTTTTTTCTCAACTTTACATCAATTACTAAAGAGATAACTCTGTTAAGGCCATCATAGTTTCCAGAAATAGTATCAAACATCTGCTCAACTTGTTGTTTCTTGTTGAGTGAAGAGTCTTTATAAGGGGTTACTTTCTTTTCCATATTTGCGGTTGCAAAGCTACATAATTTTAAGAGGATGAGCCACTAGCTATCTATAAAATAGCTACCTTTGCACTCTCATTATAATTAAATTATGAAATGCCCCAAAATAATTTTAAAATAATACAGGTAAATATAATGGGTATTTCATCTTTATATTTATCAAATATCATTTACAGATGAAAATTATTATTGCCGGTGCCGGTGAGGTAGGATTTCATTTAGCAAAACTGCTTTCTTTCGAGTCCCAAGACATTACCCTTATAGATCCCGATAGAGAAGCTTTAGCGAGCGCAGATAGTCATTTGGACATCAGAGTTATTAAAGGTGATGCGACTTCTATTGCTGTTTTAAAAGAAGCAAAAGTTAGTAACACAGATTTAGTAGTAGCTGTTACGTCTAGTGAAACTACAAATATTACTGTTTGTGTTTTAGCAAAACAATTAGGGGCAGCAAAGACCATTGCTAGAATTTCTAATACTGAATTTATTGAAAATAAAGACGAAGTTGGATTTACAAAGTTTGGTATAGATGAACTTATTTCTCCAGAATCACTTGCGGCTAATGAAATTGAATTACTACTTAATCAAAGCGCATTTAATGACACATACGAGTTTGAAGATGGTGCTTTAACAATGATAGGTCTATCCCTATCACGTACAACTGCCTTTGTAGGAAAAACAGTTAGTGAAGTTGGGGAAGTTTATCCAGATTTAAAATATATGCCTATTGCAATTCAGCGATATGGTACTCAATATACTATTATACCAAGAGGAGACACGCTTTTTAAAGAAGGGGATCAAGTATATTTTACAACTACAAGTGATGGAGTTGATCAAATATATGAGCTAAGTGGAAAGGTTAGAGAAGAAATTAAAAATGTAATGATTCTAGGTGGTAGTAAGATTGGTTGTAAGACAGCGAAAGATCTTTGTAAAAATAAATTTAACGTAAAGCTAGTTGAAAGCGATAGAGAAAAAGCTTACGAGATCGCAGATGAAAATCCAAGTTGTCTTGTTATAAACGGAGACGGTAGAAATGTAGATTTATTACAAGAAGAGTCTATACAAGACATGGATGCTTTTATATCTGTAACTGGTAATAGTGAAACAAACATTATGTCGTGTTTGGTTGCTAAGTCTAAAGGTGTAAAAAAAGCGATTGCTCTTGTTGAGAATATGGATTATTTTCAATTATCGCAATCTATAGGAATAGACACCCTAATTAACAAAAAATTACTTGCTGCAAATAACATTTTTAGATATGTTAGAAAAGGAGAAGTTGTAGCTATGACTAAGCTCAACAATATGAATGTTGAATTGCTCGAGTTTTTAGTCTCTAAAGATTCTATGGTTTGTAATGAAATAATAAGGGAGATCGATTTTCCAAGATCTGCAATTATTGGTGGTGTAATTAGAGACAATGAAGGGATAATTGCGTTAGGGGATTTTAGAATTCAAAGTGGTGATAGGATCGTTGTTTGTTGCCTTCCTCAATCTATTGCTAAAGTAGAAAAACTGTTTGTTTAATGCGATCAGTACTTCATTTAAATTATAAAATTATAGCTCACATAATGGGCTTATTACTTACTGTTAATGGTGGCTTTATGCTATTGTCAACTTTAATAAGCTTAATTTATAATGATGGTGTAGTACTACAAATGCTTACCTCTAGTCTTGTTGCTCTGGGTGTAGGTGGGGTAATTATGCTTTTAACAAAGAAGCATAAAAAGGAAATTCAGAAACGTGAAGGTTATATTATAGTTGCCTTTGGATGGTTTGTGATGGCACTCACGGGTACATTACCTTATCTAGTTACGCAAACAATTCCCGAATTTACCAATGCTTTTTTTGAAACCATGAGTGGTTATACTACAACAGGTGCAACTGTGGTAAGTAATATCGAAGCACTTCCAGAAGGAATTTTGTTTTGGAGAAGTATTACACATTGGATTGGTGGTATGGGTATTATTGTACTAGCAGTTGCTATTCTTCCATTATTAGGAATAGGAGGGATGCAATTGTTCGCTGCAGAAGCTCCTGGTCCCGGAGGTGATAAATTACACCCAAGAATTACGGATACTGCGAAACGACTTTGGCTTATCTACGTTGGTTATACAGTTATTGAAACTGTTTTACTGAAAGTTGCTGGAATGTCTTTTTTTGATGCTATAAATCATTCATTAAGTACATTAAGTACAGGTGGATTTTCAACAAAGAATGATAGTGTAGCTCATTGGAATAATGCGCCTATTATACAATACATAATTATTGTATTTATGTTCTTGGCGGGAACTAATTTTGTGTTGAGTTATTTTGCATTTAAGGGACGTTTCACAAAGATTTTAAAAGATGAAGAGTTTAAATTATATGCTGGTTTTGTTATTGGGCTTTCTGTAATTGCAACTTTAATTATTTATTTC
The DNA here is from genome assembly GCA_964350765.1 of uncultured Flavobacteriaceae bacterium. GTDB lineage: Bacteria > Bacteroidota > Bacteroidia > Flavobacteriales > Flavobacteriaceae > CAYGMB01. Next base: position 2,377 of record CAYGMB010000103.1, on the reverse strand, counting down.
CAAGCAGATATTTCAGATTCATCTATTGAACATCCTATGGTCTGGGGAGAGTTTGAAAGTGCTATGCGACATGGTCTCTTTCAAGTATTGGCGATTACTACTACTACAGGTTTCGTTTCTGCAGATTATACACTTTGGACTCCGTTTTTAACTATTTTCTTTTTTGGATTAATGTTTCTGGGTGGCTCCTCTGGGTCAACTTCGGGTGGGGTTAAAGTTGTAAGACATTTAATAATGATAAAAAACGGAATTTTAGAATTTAAGCGTACTCTACATCCACATGCAATTCTACCTGTTCGTTATAATCGTAAAGCAGTACAACAACCCATAGTGTACAACATATTAGGATTCTTTATTTTATATATGCTTTCCTTTATTATGGGTGTGTTAGTTTTTTCTTGGTTAGGATTAGATTATAAAACCTCTTTAGGAGGAGCTGCGGCGACTTTGGGTAATGTAGGTCCTGCTCTAGGAGATTTAGGACCTGTAGATAATTTTGGAAATTTACCTAGTTTAGCAAAGTGGTGGGCGTCCTTTTTAATGTTAATAGGTCGTCTAGAGCTATTTACAGTACTAATATTATTTACTCCTTTCTTTTGGAGGAATAGATAACTTTATTAAGATAAAATCTTCACTTTGTCCGCTAAGACCTTTGCTCTTTCTGTAATTTCAGAAATATCTTCATCAAGATTTCCATAGGTTACAACAACACCCATTCTTCGGTAGGGACGTGAGCTAGGTTTGCCAAACAATCTAAAATCACTTTTAGGCGCTGCTGCCAGCTTTTCAATACCAAAAAAATTAGGGTCATTTGAATAATCATTTGCAAGTATTACAGCGGAAGCTCCTTTGCGTTCTAATGTAATCTCTGGTATAGGAAGTCCAATGACAGCTCTTAGATGTAATTCAAACTCATTAAAATTTTGAGTATTAGCAAGTGTTACCATTCCTGTATCGTGAGGCCTAGGTGATAACTCGGAGAAATAAACTCCATCATCTCCTACAAAGAATTCCACACCCCAAATACCTGCACCACCCAGAGCTTGTGTTACTTTGGCAGCCATATCTTTTGCGGTTTCTAAGTGACTAGTTTTCATTGTTGCTGGTTGCCAACTTTCTTGGTAGTCACCTCGTTCTTGTCTGTGTCCTATTGGAGGACAAAATAATGTTTCGCCTTCTCTTTGGGTTACTGTAAGTAGCGTAATTTCATAATTAAAGTTTACAAAACTTTCTACAATTACTTCTGCTACGTCTCCTCGGGAACCTTCTTGACTATAGTTCCACGCTTTTTCTATATCCGCTTCAGACTTAATAGTACTTTGTCCTTTTCCGCTTGAAGACATTAAAGGTTTTACTACACAGGGTATTCCTATTTCTTCAACAGCTTTTTTAAGTTCGTTAGATGAGGTAGCGTAGCGATAGTCTGCTGTTTTTAGCCCTAAATCCTTTGCAGCTAAGTCTCTTATAGCTTTTCGATTCATAGTATAGTTAGCTGCCTTTGCAGAGGGCACTACCGTATAACCTTGTTTTTCATATTCATAAAAGCGCTCGGTTCTAATTGCTTCTATCTCAGGGACTATGTAATCTGGCTTGTGTTTTTCTATTACAGCATCCAAAGCATCTCCGTCCAGCATATTGATAACTTCCCATTGCTGGGCTACATGCATTGCTGGAGCATTTTCATAGCTGTCTATTGCAATTACCTTTTGTCCAAGACGTTGGGCAGCTATTACAAATTCTTTTCCTAATTCACCTGCTCCAAGAAGTAATATAGTTTTCATTATATCTGTTAGTTTGAAACTGCTGCTTTAATGCGTTGGATAGCTTCATTAATATCATCTTCAGAAGCTGCATAGGATATACGTATACAATTTGGGTCTCCAAAGGCTTCACCAGTAACCGTTGCAACATTTGCTTCCTCAAGTAAGTAAAGGGAAAAATCTGAAGCCGTATTAATATGTTTTCCACGTAGCGTTTTTCCGAAGAAAAAAGAAATATCTGGAAAAACATAAAACGCACCTTCTGGTTCGTTAGTTTTAAAACCTTCAATATCGTTAAGTAGCCCTAGAATTAGTTTTCTTCTATTTTTAAAGGCGTCTATCATGTATTGAATTTTGCTAGGTGGGTTAGACAAAGCGGTAATTGTTGCTTGCTGTGCAATACAATTTGCTCCACTTGTAACTTGTCCTTGCATTTTATTACATGCTCTTGCTATCCACTCTGGAGCTCCAATATAGCCAATTCTCCAGCCTGTCATAGAATAGGCTTTAGAGACACCATTTACTACAACAGTACGATCGTACATGTCTTCAAAACTTGCCATTGAAACGTGCTTTCCAATAAAATTAATGTGCTCGTAAATTTCATCACTCACTAC
>CAYGMB010000102.1:0-7345 GCA_964350765.1 uncultured Flavobacteriaceae bacterium | reverse complement strand
TGGTATTTCCGTTAACGTCGGTTACAGTAAGTACCACATTGTTGGCACCTATATTAGAACAGTCAAAAGTATTTACATCTACAGTAAGGGTGTCAATACCACAAGCATCACTACTTCCACCATCTACATCATTAGCTATAATACTAGCCATTCCATTAGCATCAAGTTCAATGGTGATGTCTTGACAAAGAGCTATTGGGTCTGTTACATCTTGAACAGTTACTACTGCTATACAGGTATCTACATTTCCATTAACATCAGTTACAGTAAGCGCCACATTATTAGGTCCTACATTAGAACAATCAAACGTGTCAAAATCTATTGATAAGGTATTAATTCCACAATTGTCTGTACTTCCTCCATCTATATCACTTGCTACAATACTAGCAGTACCAAATTCATCCAAATCAATGGTGATGTCTTGACACACCACAGCCGGTAGTTCATCATCCATAACAGTTACATTAAAGGTACATACCGTACTGTTTCCACCAGCATCTGTAGCTGTAAACTCAACAACTGTAGTTCCTACAGGGAAAGTTCCCCCACTTAGAGGACCATTAGTTTGCGTAACAGTAACATTACAATTGTCTAATGCAATGGCATCTGGGAAATTTACAACCACATCACACATTCCTGCATCTGCTGTTGTAATAATATCTGCAGGACATGCAATTGTAGGAGGTGTATCGTCAATTACCGTAACAATAGCCCCACAAACATTGGCATTTCCGTTGGCATCTGTTATAGTTAATGTTACATTGTTTGTACCTATGTCATCACAAGTAAAAGTGTCTGGGAAAACAAACAGACTAGGAGCAGCATCACAATTGTCTGTACTACCTCCATCAACCTCAGAAGGATCTAAAACGTACATTCCATTTTCGTCTAAAGAAACAGTTATGTCCATGCATACTGGAGTAGGGGCTGTAGTATCTACTACTTCAATAATTTGGTCGCAGCTAGAGGAATTTCCGTTTACATCTGTAGCTGTCCATGTTCTAGTAATAGTTGAGTTACTACCAACTCCTGCTACAACAACATCAGTAAAAGTAATACTTAGATTTGCATCACAATTGTCTGTTGCAGTTGCTGTACCTGTATTAGCTGGGCTAGAATCTTCATCACATTCTATAGTTATATCTAAAGGACAACCAATTACCGGTGGGGTTGAATCTATAATTGTTACAGTAGCTAAACATGTAGATGCATTGCCATTTTCATCAGTTACTGTAAGTGTCACAATATTAGTTCCTAAATTATCACAATTAAAATTATTTTGACTTACGTTAAAGGTTATATCACCACAGTTATCAAAGGATTCATTATCTATATCTACAGGGGTGATACTTGCATTACCATTTTCATCTAATTGAACAGTAATATCTTGACATATAGATACAGGCGGCGTTGTGTCTACTATTTCTATAGTTTGAACACAAGATGTTTGGTTTCCACTAATATCGATTGCAGTCCATGTTCTTAAAATTGTTTCGTTGCTTCCTATTCCTGGAATTGTAACATCATTAAAAGATACTGTTGCATTACAGTTATCGGTCGTTGTGGCAACACCTGTTGCTATAGGACTGTTGTCTTCATCGCATTCTATAGTTACATCTACTGGACAGATAATTTGTGGTGGTATGCTATCCGCTACAGTTACTATAGCTGTGCAAGTTGCACTATTACCATTTACATCATTAACAGTTAAGGTAACTATGTTCTCTCCAAGATCTGAACAAGTGAAATTTAGAATGTCAATGCTTATTGAATCTATAGCACAATTATCATAGCTACCGTCATTTATAGCTTCAGCTGTAATGGCTATTTGTCCTGCTGCATCTAATTGAACTGTAATATCCTTACAAACTGGTGTTGGAGGTAGTACATCCTGTACGATAACTAACGAAGTACATTCCGAAGTATTTCCATTAGTATCTTCTAGTACAAGAACAATATCTTGAAAACCAATATCATCACAATCAAACTGTGTTGGAAATATTTCCATTGATGCAATTCCGCAGGCATCAGTTGAGCCACTATCAATATCATTAGCTGTAAAATTAACTATTCCGTTTTCATCCAGACTAAGAATTAAGTCACTTATGCAATTTGCTTGAGGAGCTATCGAATCTTCAACTGTTACTGTTGCAGTACATTGATTACTATTTCCGTTATTATCTGTTACTGTTAATGTAACTGTATTATCTCCAACATCACCGCAAGTAAAATTTTCTTTATCTATGGTATATGATGCTATTCCGCAATTATCAAAACTATTATTATTAATATCTGAAGGGCTTATAGTTGCTTCCCCATTTATGTCTAGTTGTACAACAATGTCAACACAATTGGTAGTTGGAAGGATTGAGTCTTCAATTGTTAGTTGGGCAGTACATTGGTCTGAATTTCCATAAACATCTGTTACTACTAATGAAACCATATTTGTCCCTACATTGCTACAGTCAAAAGTAAAAGAGGAACTAGGTGCCATCCCAAATGCAGAAATTTCATAACTAGAAATACTACAGTTATCGGTACTTCCATTATCTATATCTATTCCATCTACGGTTACCATACCATTGCTATCTAGCGCCACAGTAATGTTTTTGCAGAAAACAGTAGGAAGTTCTGTGTCTTCAACTGTAATATCTTGAGAACAACTTATTGTATTACCATTATCTGCTATATAAGACCAATTTACTGTTGTAGTTCCTACTGGATAAGTGTCTGAGGCATCTGTAGAATTATTATAGTCGTTTATTGCTTGTGCAGCTCCTGAAAATGGAGTACATAGGTAAAAATAATTACCACAATTTGGATCGTTTAAGTTTATCTTTGTTCCTATATTTCTCCTTACCTTAAAAGTTAAATCGGTTCCATAAGTATCTATCCACGAATTCCAAACACTTGGAGTAATTGTAATTGGGAATGTAGTATCAACACACTCTGGTCTAATTCTAGTTTTATTAAGCAATAGATTTCCATCGGGTCCTTCAAGCATAAAACGTTCCCCTGTTTCATAAAAAGGGCCGTTTACAACCACTTGAATTTCAATGTTCTGTACAATGTACTCAACCATTGGTAATGTTAAAAAAGTATTGTCAAGGCTTACATTAAGACCACTACCTATTGTATTAAATGTGACAGGAGTAGTACATCCATATACCACACTATCACAAAAAAGATCTATAGAAGGAGGAACCACGTTAACAAATGCTTCACAGCTATTAGGTGAGTTTGATACCAAAATATCAGAGCTACAAGTCATTATTGGGTTATTTACATCCGTCACAGTTACTATTTGACTACAAGTAAAAGTTGCATCATAGGTAGTAATTGTCCAAGTTACTTCTGTATCACCAACTGGAAATAATAATGGAGCATCATTTGTTACAGTATATGTTGCACAAGAAAATACATTAGGAGTAGGAAGTACTACACTAGAAGCTGTACAAAGACCAATATCACTATTTACAGAAACATCTTGTGCACACTCTACGGTGGAAGGAGTACATACTACTTTAAGAGTTAGGTTATTTGTGTTTTGTTGAGTCTCCCAGGCAATACCAAGGGGTAACGTGGGTAAGTTAATAAAACCAGGTGTAAAACCCTGATGTTCAACTATTACAAACTGGTCTCCTGCAGCAGGCACAAATCCATTTAAAAGTGTAACATTAATTCTTGGGCGCTCAGAGTTTGGGAGTGGACCATTAAATCTTACCTTATCATAAGTGTTAGTATTTAGTAATTCAATCTCTATAGAAGATCCAAACTCAAATTCTGACCCACCAGAAATTCCATAGAATCCTATGGGATTGTTGTTGTTTCTAGGTGCTATTTTGTTTAGATTTCTAATTACTCCAGAGTGATTAAAGCTATTTCCTTGGATAAAACCTTGATTGTATATAGTTGTATTTATAGTGCCGTAATTATCTATTATTCCATTGTTATTATTGTAAAGTGTACTTGAGCCATTTATGCTTGAACCTGCTTGATTAACTATAGTTCCTTCGTTATTTGGAGAAAAACTATTGAAGTTTATTGTAGAATTACCTCTATTATCTATAAAATTTTTATTGGTAACACTAGAAGAGAAGCCACTAGTATTGTCAAAATTAAGAATACCTGAGAAGTTTCTGAAAGACCCTTCATTTATAAAAAAGTAAGAGATTTTGTTGGTAAAAGTTCCTTTGTTATCTACTACACCACCAGCTTGGTTGACGAAAAAATTTTGATTAGAGATAGTATTAGGTGTGTTATTTAAAATTTTGTTGTAGTTTCTGAATGTTCCACCATTCACTAAATTTCCAAAATTTTGTACATTTCCATAGTTATTTAATCCTGTTGAATTTGCTATAACTGCATAATTTCTATTAGTAAAATACCCATTTTGATTAATTGTAAAACCGTTTACTTGGTTAAAATACAAAGTACCGTAGTTTACCATAAATCCATCACACCAACCAGAAAGTTGTGTTCTTTTCCAAAAAGTTATAAAAGAACCATAGTTAGCCTACCACGTCTATGAATTTGAAGTGAACCGTGGGGGTACAGGGCTGATGTTGTTGAAAATTTGGCTCTTTCCTCTATAACTAACTCCCCGTAACCTTCCACAATGGTAGTTCCTGCAGAGGTTAAATAATTTGGGTCTGGATTAGAAGGCGGAGCTGACTTAACTGTTAATGTAGCTCCAGATTTTAAAATAATGGTTCCTCTGTTAAATATATTATTACCATTATCAATAGTAATATCTTGGTTCTCAAAAATCACAGTATCACCAGAATTAACAGTTTCCCCTGGATAAGAGGGAGACCACCTTGCTTGGACGCCCCATTCTCCATTGCCATTATACCTATAGGTTGTCTGTCCAATAAATTCTAGGCTAACAAATAAACCTAGTAAAACAAGAAGTAATGCTCTATTCATGATACTATTATTTCAATGTCTAATATATTTTAATACTAGTAACCTTGAAATACGTAGCATCAGTAAAAAAATACGTACCTCTACGTAGACTTTACAGAGAGAGAATTAATTCTTTATTTTCTGAAGTCCATGCAGTTAAAGAATCAATGCCAGGTGGTAAGTCTAATTTTGCAATAATATTTGCTCTATGTTTTTCTACAGTACGATGAGAAATAGTAAGTAATTCTCCAATCTCCTTCGATGTTTTTTCTTGTGCGATTAAACGAACAATTGTCCTCTCTGAAGGAGATAAAAATTTAATTTTTTTAAGCTCTGGAGAAACTTTTGTAGAAAAAATTTGATTAAACGTTTTACTGAAATAATTATCCCCTTTTTCAACCGCTTTAATATATTTATTAATTTCAGAAAAAGGTTTGTCTTTTAGTAAATATCCAGAAATATTTAATTTTTTTGCTTTTAGTACAAATGCTTTTTCCTTGTGTGAAGTAAGAATAATAAACTTTGTTTTGGAATTTGCCTCAATTGCTTTATTTATAACTTCAAACCCAGAAAGCATAGGCATTTCTATATCTAAAATGGCGATATCAGGCTTTTGGGTTACTATATCTTCAAGTGCTTTAGCACCATTTAAAGCACCTTCAAGAGTTGTATAACCAAACTCTTTAAGTTCTTGTATAAGTCCCTTTAGAAGCATTGGGTGGTCATCTGCAACAAGAATAGTTTGGGATTTCATTTTATAGGTATTATAGCAATTAATTTTGTGCCTTTTAGTGGCTTACTATCTATATGTAATGTTCCATCTAAGATACGTATTCTTTCAAAAAGTGTTTTTAAACCTAAACTGTTCTGTATTTTTTTATTTGTTAAGTCAAAACCAGTCCCATTATCACTAATAGTAATAGTAATTTGTTTGCTTTTCTTTTTAATTTTTACTTCTACAGATGTTGCCTGAGAGTGTTTAATTATGTTATTTAAAGACTCTTGAATAAATCTATAGAGGTTTACAATCTCTTTTTCAGAAAATAAGGAGTCTATATCATCAATTTCAGAAGAAAATAATATGGTTGTTTCTTCATCTATATCATAAATTAACTGCTCTATACTTGTTGTAAGTCCCAATTGTTTAAGTACCGCAGGATATAACCCCCTTGAGATACTTCTTACTTCTTCTAATGCGTTATTTGTAAGTAATGCAAGCTCTTCTTGATTGTAGTTTTGGGCTTTCTTTTTTATTAAAGTTAATTGTTGTCCAACACTATCATGCAAGTCCTTTGTGCTATTCTGGTTCTCTCTTTTTCTTGAGATTCTAATAAGTTTTCAGAAAAGGCTTCTTGTAATTGTTGTTTTAGCTTTGCTTGCTTAAGTAAATAGACTAACATTGATATAGATAGTATTGAAATTAGCAAGTAAAACCACCATGTTTTATAGAAAAAGTTCTTGGAAACTATTGTTAGATTTATGGACTCACCAATTTTTTTTCCTGAAAAGTTTAGAGCATCAATTTCTAGTTTGTACTTTCCTGGTGCAAAGTTTGGAAATCTTATTACTTGAGAAGAACCATTATTAATCCAATCTTCGTCATTTAGTTTGTATCTATAGATATGTTGTCTATCTTCTGTATTGTTTGTTAAAGCAAATTCTAATTCTAGTTCTTTAAACTCCGCTGGTAAAAGTATTGTCTTACTTATTTTTTCTCTGTTATAAGTAGAAATTACTTTATTTTTCTCTTTATTAAAACTTCTTGTTTTAAGAAGAACTAGCTCTGATACGTTCTCCTTTGGTTTTAATTCTTCAGGTTTAAAATAGTTAAGCCCACTAATTGTGCCTATTAAAAAACCATCTCCAGTATCTAAGGCGCTATATCTATTGGTTTCGTTATGCGAAAGACCATCTTTTGTTGAGTATCGTGTCTCTTCTTTATTTCTTGTATTATAGCAAACTATTCCATTAAACGTATTTATCCACCAATTCTCATTTCTAAACAGTATAGTAGCTATACCAGCGTTTAGCTTATCACTATATATTAATTTAAAGTTATTTGTTTTTTTATTGTACTGAAATATTTTGCCATCTCTTGAGCCAATTAAAAAACCATACTCTGGTTGATATTCTAATGATAACATGTAGGGATCATCAAACACATTCTTTCCAAAAAACTGGCTTTCTTTAGTTTTAAAATTATAGGTTAAAACTCCTTTGTCTGTTGCACCCACAAGAAAACTATTTTTTATTTCTAAGTCATGGATAAATAAAGAATCTGTCGTACATATTTTTATATGCTCCTTTGTTGTTTTGTTAAACTTCATAAGTGCATATCCACGAGTTCCATAAATTAATTCATTGTTGTTTAATTCCGCTAAGCAAGAAGGTGGATAATGCCTGTATAATCTATTTTTTTCTTTTTCAATATCTATTT
>CAYGMB010000101.1:7112-7348 GCA_964350765.1 uncultured Flavobacteriaceae bacterium | reverse complement strand
CTTTCTATAGGTCTCCCACGTTCGTCATAATTAGTGTAAGAAAAATGCTCCAATGATTGTTGCTTGGAATTTTGTGAAAAGCGTATTTTACCATCTTCCCTATATATAAATTGAGCAGACCCCTCATCTGGACTGGATGTATTTCGTAATTCTCCAGAAGCATTATAGTTAAAAGTGGATTGCATACCATGGGTAACAGCCCCTGTTGAAAGGTTAAATGCGGCTGTGTTAAATCC
>CAYGMB010000101.1:5362-7037 GCA_964350765.1 uncultured Flavobacteriaceae bacterium | reverse complement strand
AGGCTGGGTTGTCTTTTTTAAATTACCCGCATCATCGTAGTAGTTTAGTGCATAATCATAGTAATTAACACGATATTTGATACCCCGCTCTTGTTGACTATAGGTTATTGTGCCATTGTTTATAAAAGTCGTACCATCTAGATGTGTTGAGTTTTCTATCCTATAGACATTTCCACCTGTCATCGATGTATGAGATACTTGCTGTCCTGTTCGTAAATCCCAAATAGTGTAAGGAATTGATTGGTTTCCAACAAAATTTATAGAACTATTAGTTATACCTTGTGGGATATGTACATCTACATACCCTTGTTCTCCTATTAGGGAAACTACTTCATAGCTGGATGATCCTCCAGATCTAGCAGAAGCTAAAACCTTCCCCTCAGCATCGGTAAACGAAACCACTTCATTTCCATGGGCATCTATTGTAACAGTTTTAAAACTTTTTAAAGTTACTTCTTGTGCTATGGATCCACTATTATCAAAAAAATAGTCTGTCCCAAATGCATAATATAGTTCTTGAGCAGCAGGCATTGTATAGTTAAACCCCTGTGGGTAGTCGTCCAGAAATCCATCACTTTGCCCATTTCCATTTGCATCTAATTGTTTACCCCCAACAACGGCACGGACTTTTCCTGGATTCAATTCATCATAAACTGTTCTTGTATAAGGCTTACCATTTGCACCATCTTGATAAGGTTCTAAGGTATTGTTGTCGCCATAATACCAGCCAGGAGTCCCTAAAGTTGTTAAACTCAAAGCTGGTGGGTTTTCAGGATTGGCATCTAATTCTCCAGTTGTAATATCGCTTCCATCAGAAAATTGTACTATTAAATCATCTTTATATTCAAAATGAAAGGGTGTTCCATCTAATGGTGCGCTAAATGTTGTAAGGGCAGGTCTCCCCTGTAGATCGTACCTTGTTTCAGATGCCCAAGTTTTATCAGTTTTAAAATCCTTTACTTGGGATTGGGTAGGTTTCCCTAAACAATCATAAAAAGAAACCGATGCACCTTTTATGGTTCCAGAATTGTCATACGACTTTACTGATATCCAATTTTTATCACTATCCATCACAGTAAAATAATCTGTTGATGCTGCTATTTTAAAACCGCTTGAAGCTATATTTAAAGATAAATCACTTGTGTTAGAATATACCGCTATTCTGGCAGTATCGATAAAATTATCCGTGATTAAATATTCATTTGTATTGTAACTAAGTACAATTTTATTGTTTTGCGTTTTGTTTATTTTAAAACTGTCTGTGGTCGCTAGTGTACTATTCTGAAGGGTTTGAATGATCCCATTGGGGCCTTTTATTTCAATCTTGTTATCCTGTTCATAATACGTTACCGAATAACTTGATTGGTGTATTTCTGCAAGACTGAATGTTTCTTCATACGTAAGGTAGATTGAAATCGTTCCAATTGGAGAGTTTGATGTAAGAGAGGTATCATTAACTTTAAAATCTGTAACTTCAAAACTTCCTGTATCATTTAATTCAATAATACTATTAGATAATATATAGGATTCATTTGACTTGGCATCTTTATTGTCTAGCGTGTTAGTTCCATTATCATAATTAAAACCATTAGACTCTTGCCAAAAAAATTCATTTTGAGCAGTAACAAAACTAGACATTAATAAAAAGCAGAATATGTGTATTTTAAATTTTGTC
>CAYGMB010000101.1:0-5352 GCA_964350765.1 uncultured Flavobacteriaceae bacterium | reverse complement strand
AAATTCAGAGTATGTACAATTACATGCGATTGGAGCACTTGAAGAATAGTTTATTACGGCTTGATTATTATCGGAATCTGTAATTATACATCTAAAGTTTAAATTATCTGTAGCAGTACCTTGTTCATCACACCAAAAAGTTATATCAGATCTATATTCAAAATATGCGCTTGTTGTTTGATTAGTCTCAAAAGTGGTATATGCTGAATGATTTTGTAGCTTATACTGCCATTTAAACTCTGTATAATTACCTGATCCTCCAATAACGTTATTGATTGACACTAAAATCCTCTTACATGGAGAATTAGGAAAGCAACTCCAATTTTCGTTTGGAGTACAACCAGATATAAATTCACTTTGACCTACATTAATATCTCCTGTTATTGGAGTAGGGTTACCATTGCCATTATTGTTTGATTCTATTTCACGTTTATAATTGTACCTGTATTCCTTAGCTCTTTTAAAACCTCCTTGTATTGTTGGGGTATTTGCGGTTTCTTGAAATACTCGTATTAATCTACCAGCTGCATCATATTGGTATTTTGTTGCCATATTATTTGCTCCAAGGATAAAGGTTAGCTCATCATACTCGTTATACACATAGCTGGTGATACTAGATTCAATGGGATGTAATCTAAAATCATCAAAATAAATATCTCCATTTGCAGATGTTAGGTATAGTTCTTCGTTACCAACACTAATATCTAGATAATGATTGAGTTGTACCCAATTCCCAGCTACAACCTTCTCTCCCTCAAATGGAACAGCTTGGTTACCATTATGAACAATCCTAGCATTGGTATGATTATCAATATCTACCCAAACAGATAATTTATACTTTCCAGCTCTATGCTGGTTTGTTTGTAAGGTTGTTGTAAAAGCGTGACCTCCTGTGTATACCCTTTTGGAATAGATACCGGTATGCGATTTTTCATCATGATGATGCTCTCCAGTTGCCTCTATGCCCTGACCAATGTAATATGTTCCATTCTCAAGTTCAATATTTTCTGCACTACTATAAAAAATTTCACTATAACCAGCATTTCCTGTTACAACTATTTTTGAGTCATTCTCCCACATTTTTGTAGCAGCTTTACTGCCATTAACATCCTCTATCTCCAATGGGATTGAATAATGATTATAATAATTAATTTCAGATATCTCTTTCCATACAGTTGGTTGTGGAATATCATTGTTTGGATTCGGATTAGTATCTATACCCCAATTAAATCCATCATCAGTTACAACATCGTAATCTATAAACTTACCTTGAGAATCAATATTGCCATCCCAGATAAAGCTTTTATGCTTGCGCCAAATTTTATATTCTGGACTTGTTGGAGAGCTGACAACTCCATTTTTTGCAATATAGTTCCAATTATTATTCCAAGTAGTAATTCCAACTCCAATAGGCTTCCATTCCATACCATCTTTTAAAAATTTATATTCAACAGCTTTTTGACTTAACATATTTCTATTATTTGAATTATCAACCTTTAACTGCATATCAGGGTATTTTTTATAAGCAGGTATAACTTGGTTTTTAAAATAAACTCCCTCGCTATCTAAATAGGAGGTTTCTATAAACTCACCTGTAAAAAAATCTAATTTATCATAATTTACGACACTACTACTATTTCCAGAAATAGTAGTGACATTTTTAATTATACTTGGGTAATATACTTTGCTTGAAGAACTAAAAAGATATTTAGGGTCAAAAAATGCACTTCTTACCCTTTTATATGATTTAAAAGATTCTTGCGTAATTCCTTGATTTATTTCACTATTAGAAAAGTACTCATTAATGGTTCTAGAAATTAATTGATTACTACCGTTAAATGTTTCTTTTGAGAGAAGTCTTCCTAATGAAGAATAATTATTTATAAGGTTATACTTACTTAACTTTAAACTACTATTCTCATTATTAATTAAAACGTTACTATAATTTGAGGCTTGAGTTTTGTCCAATCTAATAAACCCTTCATATTCAAATCCACCATTAAATAAAACCATTGGTTTTAATACGTCAAAATGGTATATATCTTTACTAATTATATTTTGATTTATATCACTATTAGATACTGTAACGTATTCGTACATTACTGAAGGAGGAATTTGCTCACTAATGTATTTTATTTCTTTATTTTGTGTAGAAGGTTCATATGTAGTTATACCTGAAGAATTTGAAGAATTAGGAACATTATAAGAATAGTTAGTTGAAAATTCCTCATCATTTTCTTTCTTTATAGTTAATTTCTGAACTCTTAATCCACCACCAAAATTATTATAAGTTTTTTTGTTTGAATAAATTTGAATTTTGAGTCTGTGATTTCCATTTCTAACTTCGTCACAATCATTAGCTCTATACTCTTCTAAAAAGTTAGAAGTTCTTTGTACTACAGATTCTTCATTTCCAGGATCTGAATACCATCTGTAAAATTGCCAATCTTCAGCATGGCAAATTTCTTGACTTCTTTCAAAATTACCAATTGAATTTGATGGTAATTGGAAAGTTACACTATTATTGGTAACGCTAGTAACTGTACAAACTTTATCTACATCTGCTACCCTTTCTCCAGCATTACTACTTGGATCCCATATATAATTAATATTTACTCTAGATTGTTGACCTAATTGATAGTATTCGGTAAAATCAATATCTTGTTCAACTATATTATCTCTATGATTCCTTACTGTAACCCATTTATTTCCTGGATCTTGACCTGTAAATTTGACTTCTAAATTTTCATCAAACACAAATTCAGAAATAGCAGCTTCTTGATAAAATTTATCTTCTTCATAATCTATAATTAATTCTTCTCCCAATGGAGTTGTAATTTTGTTCAAACTCCATGAACTGAAAATATTGCTATACCCCCAATCATCCTTTGCTTCGTTATTATAAGGAGTAAAAGGATTAGCATAATCAAATAAATAAGGTGGTATAAGCTGTACTCCAGACTTTCCATTAAAACTTACAGAATTAAGACTAAGTTTTCCTGCTCCAGAGGGATTAATAGAGTTTAAAGAGTTTGGCATTAATCTATAGTCATGATTGAATTCAATTACCTTTAATGCTAAGTCTTCTATATTTGGATTATTTATTTCTATATCCTCTAAGTCTAAAACCTTATCAAAAAATTGACCATACCAAGAACTAGAATGAACGTTTTTAGAATAGTTATCGAGAAGTTGTGAATTAATATTATAAACATAGTAGTTTTCATCAATATAAATTTCACCAGCGAGTATTGGATTTAGTTGATTTGAATTAAATTTTTGTACTACTTCTGCATCTCTATTTTTAAGTAAAATAATTTTATCTAGTTTTAAAGATTTGTGAGAATTTGTTTTGACATAAATTTCATGTTCAGATTGGGCAAAACTAAACTGATTATTTGATGGAAGTGCGACTCTATCATATACCCCTTTTATATATAAATTTCCATCATCTCCAGTCACAAATGATTGTATATGATTAGTCTCATACTTAATAGGATTATTCCCATTTCTTACATCAATAGGAGATGATAAATTATCATCCCTAAGACTTTTTACAAATAGTGCAGTATGTGTCTTAGACTTTATTTTGTCTAAATAATAAATTTCTTTAATTCCCCAAGAGTATGTTTTAGAGGTTTTATTTTTTTCAAAACCAGAGATAACGGGTGTTCTCCAGGAATATCCATCTGACCATTTTCCATATTCGAATTCTATCCAATAGCCATAATCATCTTCATCAAGCTGATTATTACTATTTACATCGACATAGTCTGGGCCAGTAATTGCTGTCAATAGCCAATGAGTAGCATAAGGGTATAATTCCGAGCTTTCATAGAAATCATTATTTATATCTTCGTCAATTTTTGCTGATCTAGAAAATTTTTCTTTTTGATAAACAGGAAGTGAATAATGATATATTTTCCCATCTATTGTTGTAATTCTATAGCCACCTATCCCGTCAAGAGGAAAGTTATTTTGATTTCTATTAATGCCATCTGCTTCAATGAAGTTTATTGAATTCGATCCTTGTAATTGTTGTATTATTTGGTCATTGGTGAAGACTTGAATAAATGCACCAGTTCTTAATCTGTTTTGTGAAGAATTATAACCTGTATATGATTCATTATCTATTGTCACAGTACTTTCTATGTTTTTATTTGTGGTATCAAAATAAAATGGGTTATTATGATTACCACTTGTTGCAGGGCTATTCCAATCTCCAGAATTAATCTTTAGATATGAAGAGTTTACATTTGTAAAGTAAAAATGCATTTTGTTATTTTCTATAGAATTGTTGAAGTCACCAGAATTATTGTTTTCAGGGTAATAGTATGATGAGTTAGAACCTCTAAAATAACCTTCAGGAGGACTAGTAAATGTTTCTTCTTGCAAAAACAAAGTTCCTTCTTCAAAGATTTTAGGTTCAATTGAGCCTGATACCCCCTGACCAGTTACTGAATAAGTATCATACGATGTAAAATTAAAATTAGTATCCATTATTTGATTGGCTTTAGAATGACTATAAGTTGCTTCGTAATTATCAAAATTTACTTTCCAATCAAAAACGTTTTCATCAAGTAAGTCCCTCATGTTTCCTGCATATAGAGATCCATTGTATATTGAGTAATCTGTATCAAATGTCCAATATCTACTTCTTTGATATGAAAAATTTAAAACAGGAAGGGGTATGATGAAACCATCATTTTTAAAACTTACACTTGGAGGCACTCCATCTCCTTGGGTAAGGTTTGCAGAACCATTTTCCGAGTTGAGGAATACTCCTTTGGAAGAAAAAGAAAGACCAATTGATGCTCCGTGGCTTGGTACTGCTCCATTTGAACTACCTCCTGGGTAAAAACTTTGGGAACCATCAACAGATAAATTTACTGATGTCCTTCCTTGGTCAAAATTTCTAGAAACGCCAATTCCAATTCCTCTATTATATCCACTTTTTTGTCCAAAAGGTACATTTACTCCAAAACTTGCAGAATCAGTACCAATACTACCATTAATAACACCAGCAACTCCTAAACTACCCCCAATATTAAATCCATACGAATTTTCTCCTCCAAATGTTTTATTTTCAGAATATGAGGCATAGACTCCAATACTAATAACACCATCATATCCAAAACCTATGCTCCCACTGTAAGATGTGTTGACTCCTCCCACATCATAAATAGTTCTATGCTTCTTTACATTTTTCCAATCATCAGGAACACCAGAAACACTACGGTTTATAGCTCCTGGATTAACATTCCAACCTAAACCAGCCCATGAGGCTTCTTGATTCATAGCAATACCTGCATTATAAGATAATGTTAGTGGATATCCCCCCTCAGGGCTTGG
>CAYGMB010000100.1:3890-7359 GCA_964350765.1 uncultured Flavobacteriaceae bacterium | reverse complement strand
AAAAAATATGCCAAAGGATTCTTCTGCTAGATTGGTACATTATCTAAAAAGAAATCCGAAGCAAAACAAATCGTATGCACATATAAAAGAAGTTCCTGATAGTAAAAAATCTATTTTAAATTATACGATAGTAAAAAAACTATCCAACTATTATCTACTTGAAGTTACACTAGAAACTGGAAGACATCATCAAATACGAAGCCAACTAGCAGCTATACAATGTCCTATAAAAGGAGATTTGAAGTATGGGTTTGATAGAAGTAATAAAGACGGAAGCATACATCTACACGCAAGGAAGCTTTCTTTTATTCATCCTGTAAAGAAAGAGCCTTTAGTGGTGGTTGCTCCTACTCCAGACGATGCACTATGGAATGCATGCACTAAGGCTTAAAAAGTTTATTTTTAATAGCATATAACACAAGACCAACTCTGTTTTTAACTCCAAGTTTTTCAAACACTTCTTGTCTATAATTTTCTATTGTTTTTGGGCTAAGATTCATTTCTTCAGCAATTTCACGATAGTTCATCTCAGAGCAACTTAGTTCGATAAACTTTAGCAGATTTTCCCTAAGTGGTTCTTCTTCTTTCAAATTTCCAGAAAGAGAATTTATTAAAGTCTTTGAAACTTTATCTGTATGATGATACCCTTTTTCTAGTACTTCATCTAGCGTTTGTTTTAAATCGTTTGGATGAATGTCCTTCAATAAAAAACCTTTTG
The DNA here is from genome assembly GCA_964350765.1 of uncultured Flavobacteriaceae bacterium. Classification (GTDB taxonomy): domain Bacteria; phylum Bacteroidota; class Bacteroidia; order Flavobacteriales; family Flavobacteriaceae; genus CAYGMB01. Next base: position 6,641 of record CAYGMB010000100.1, on the reverse strand, counting down.
CTCCTTTACGCAGCATTTTTAAGATTACTTCTTCCTCATCATCCATAGAAAGTGCAATAATCATTATTTCTGGATGATTTTTAGTTAACCAATCTGCTGTAGCAAACCCATCCATAACTGGCATGTTAATATCTAGCAGCACTATTTTCACATCGTTTTTATGTACAACCAATTTTGTTTGAAAGTCTTTTCCATTTTTTGCAATAAAACTAACCTCATACCCATCAAAAGTGTTTACTAGTTTTTCTAGAGAGCTAGCAAATAAAGAGTGGTCATCTACGATGGCTATTTTATGTATTGCTGTGTCGTTGCTCATGATAATATGGATATTTTATAGTTAGGTTTGTTCCCTTGTTTGGGGACGAAGTAAGTGAATAATCTGCAAAAAGTAAAACAGCTCTACTCTTCATTGTTTCTAATCCAGAATTTTCTGTTTTTTGTGATATATCAAAACCAACGCCATCGTCTTTGGCTATAATTTCTAAAAATTCTGAAGTGTAATTTAGTTTTAAACTTAATTTATCGGCATTAGCATGCTTGAGAACATTATTTAAAAACTCCTGTAAAATTCTGAATAAGAAAATTTCGTCTCCAGAATTTAAAGTCTTTTCTTCACCTTCAATAATAAGAGATGCCTCTACTAAGTTTAGTCTATTAAGTCTTTCAAATTCGTACTCTAAAGAAGCAATAAGCCCATTTTTTTTTATTACATCGTTATTTAATGTTCTAGACAAATTTCTAATTTGTTGTACAGAATCTGTAAGTAAATTTTTGGTTTCAGTCACCTGCTCAATATTGTCTTTTGAAACCGAAACAGAAAGCATATTTAATTGCATACTGGCAACAGAGAGTAATTGTCCAATGTTATCATGTAATTCCCAAGCAATATTTTTAAAAGTTTGCTCTCGGGTCTCCATTTGAGACTTAACCAATTCCTTTTCATACTTTTTTTGTGCTTCAATTTTATCGATGAGAAATTGGTTTTTTCTTTTTTGAAAGACCACAAAAAAAATAACTACAAAACACCCAATAAAGAGTAGTGCGCCAACAAAATAAATAATCAAGTATATTTCTTGATCTAGTAAGGGTTCTTGTATCGAGAGCATAGTAGTAAACTAAATATAAAAATACTATAAAGAAAAAAGTTAGCACTATAATTTATATTCTGATATAAATTCACAAATTGTGGATCTATAGAATTACTGAAATAAGCACTATAAATTTTCAATGGCGTTATTGTAATATTAAAAAGAAGTATCCCTGCAGAAATATAAAATGGAAGTAACTTAAAAATGCGCAATATGTTTTTAGATTCTAATAATTCAAAATAATACATAAACACACTCACTACAACTAATAAAGTCCCTAAAATTGAATTAAGTTTTGAATAGGAATAAAAGAACTCTCCAGATACAATAAATACAGTAATTGAAACAAATACATAGATAGCTACCAAGTATTTTAAGATTTTTTTTACGACTTTATTTTTTAGAAAAAAGCTAAAGAATAATGTGTAGAAAGAATAGCTATAAATATTGTAAATATTATACAACCAATAATTTCTTCTAAATGGTGTAGTGTCTAGAAAGCTAAGTGGGCCATCATCTATAACTAATAAAGCATAACGTCCAACAAGTTCAACTAAAGAAGTTACTCCCAAAAAAACTACTAATGTTTTAATTTTTTGAGAAGGATGTTTTTTATAAAAGTAGATACTGGCAATAAATGCCAGTATCTCCAAAATATTAAATATAAACGTAAAACTATACATTAATAAATTTTAGGTGGAATACCTCCTACTGTATCATTTAATGGGTCTATATTATAATTATTATCTGCTGTCGCAGATGTTCCATCGGTAGCAGATAAAAATACCGTTGCATTTTTATTATCCTTTTTATCGTAGGCTGCAAAGTAAATGCGTACACCAGGATTATCTATTCCTTGTTTTCCAGACTCTTCCTTAACGTAGTCTAAAAAATCTTGCAGATTTTCTAGACTAAAAACAAACTCGCAAGTATCTTCTTGATTGTTTCTAGATTGTCTAATTACAACAGCACGTGTTGTGTTCCAATTGTTTTGCAAATCTTTTGCTTCTTGCACCGTAATGCAGTTTTGTGGTCTCCCCATGAGATTAAAATTTAAATGTTAATGAAATGTGAAAATACAGATTTAAATAATCAAATAAAATCCAAATACTGACTTGATTGTAATAAAAATTGAATTTTTGAGGTAGGAGATTTTTGAGAAATTGTATTAATCGCATTTTCAGAAAGTTGGAAAACCCTATAATAACCACCGGTTGTTTGTGCATCTCTCATTAACACAATTAATTTTCCAGAAGGTGTTAATTGTACAGTTCCAGGTTGAACTGGACTGGATAATATTTGTCCTCCTTCAATGGTTTCTTCAGTTTCTAACAAAATAGCCATCCTATTACTTTGCGCAGAAATACTAAAGTCCAATTTTAATAATTTTTCTTTAGCTGTTGTACTTAGCAATTCAAATTCTGGACCTTTACTAACTAAAATCTTGTTAGAAAAGATGTTAGAATTATCATCTTTAACACGCTTTTTAAGTGATATAGATTTCCTTGCGGGTATAATAACTCCATCATTAACAATTTCATTTTTCTGTGAAAGTGTGGTATAAAAACTATAGCTCCCCATTATTTTTTCAGCTACAATTCCACCTTGTATAGCAAGATAACCTCGCATGCCATCTTTTACCTGTTTAATGTCTAGTACCACA
>CAYGMB010000100.1:2087-3880 GCA_964350765.1 uncultured Flavobacteriaceae bacterium | reverse complement strand
AGAGAAATTTCTTTGTAAGTGGCTAGTGTTTCTCCATCTACCGTTGCAAATACATTTGGTCCAGTAATACATATTACACATGGCTCTAAAACTAGTAGTTTTGGTCCTAATAGTGCAAACTCTATAAGTGGTTCAGTTGGTTCATTTCCAAGAATTGTATTTGCAGCAGTAGCTGTATAACTATCCATATATCCACTTACAGGAATACCATATTTTCTATAACCAAATCGCCCTTTATCTTGAAAGGTTGTTTGAAGACCAGTTCGAAGTACTTTAAACATTTTGTACCTCCCTCTCCAATGTAAATGTGTTAGTTTCTACTTGCGACTTAATAGCAGTAAACTCATTTAAGCCAATTTCATAAAACCTAATGTAATCCCCTGCTTTAAAGAGAGAATGTAAATCTTTAGTTGGGCTAAAAAGTTGTACTGGTGTTTTTCCTAATATATTCCACCCTCCAGGAGAAGTGATGGGATATATTCCTGTTTGCTTACCTCCTATACCAACGCTACCAGCTTTTATTTCACTTCTTGGAGTTTGTAGCCTTGGAGTATATAATCTTTTATCTAATCCCCCTAAATAAGGAAACCCAGGTAAGAAACCAATAAAGTAAACTCTATAAAGTGAAGATGTGTGAATTTTAATTATTTCTGAAATAGATAACCCTGAAGTATTGGCAATTTTTTCTAAGTCCAATCCATATGAGCTATGATAACAAACAGGTACTTTACAAATAACTTTTTTTTGAGTACTTGTGTTTTCTGCTGAAACTATAGAAGCTTTTTTAATACTCTCTATAAACGAGATTGGTGATATTCCTTTTTTTAAATAAACCGCTACTGATGCATAACTAATCACAGTTTCTACAATTTCATTTGAAAATTGCTGGCACAGTAAGTCATCGTACATAATAATATCATTATGTAATCCCGAATCAATTTTTTGTTCCCAGCTTAACAAAATAGCTGTGTCTCCAAAAACCTGTATGCCTTTTGGGGCTATCATTGTGTTATTATATTGTTTTCTTTTGCTTTTCTAGATATATATTTTACTATCTCAACAGAGTTTTCTGTATCACTATGGATACAAAATGTCGAAGCATTACAAGGTATTTTAGTTCCATTTTCAGAAACAATACTATTATTAACTGCCATATTATAAAATTGAGTCCATGCTTTTTTAGGATTAGTTATTAAAGCGTGGGGGGCTTTTCTAGAAACTAATGTACCAGTATCTGTATACGTTCGATCTATAAATGCTTCAAAATGTATGGGCAGTAAGTTTTCTGCTTTTTTGTGTAGTATACTATTCTCTAGTGTATATAAAATAGGTCTTTTGCCAGATACTAATATTGCTTCAACAATTGCATCTGCTGTTGGAGCATCAATAGCAGCATAGTTATATAATGCTCCATGAGGCTTAATATGATTTATAGTTATGTCTATTTCTTCACAAGCATTATAAAAGCGTAAAAGTTGCTCCAAGATTGATTCTTTTAAATCTTGCTTTGTCATTGAAATAACTTTTCTACCAAAGTTGTCTGTATCAGGAAATGAAGGATGTGCACCAGCTTTTACGGTATACTTCTTAGCTAACAATAACGTCTCTTTTATGGTGGCTAGAGTGCCAAAATGGCCACCACAAGCTACACTACAAGAATTGATGTAAGGCATTAAAGCTTCATCATAAAGACCTCCTTCTCCTAAATCTGCATTTATTGAAATAGACTTATTCATTACTAAAAGATATGATAAATATATCTAATAAAAAACGCTCCAGAAAGGAGCGTTTTA
>CAYGMB010000100.1:0-2034 GCA_964350765.1 uncultured Flavobacteriaceae bacterium | reverse complement strand
TGAGGGTAAACTAATATTTTACATTGCTCCCCATTCTTTTAAAGACTTTTCATTTAAAGCAACATAATCTGCATTACCTGCGTCTTTAGCTAATTGCCAAGATGTTTTAGCGGCTTTAATAGCTCCTTTTTTATCTCCAGACTTTGCATAAATTAAAGATTGTTGTCTATGAAACCAGAATGCTGGTTGCTCTCTCATTTCGATAGCTTTGTCAATCCACATTTTAGCTTTATTCATATCCTTATCTGCTTCTAAATAATATACAGCAGCAGCATAATAATCGTTAGCACTTGGTCCTGACATTACTTGCTCTATGCTTGCAGATACCATTTTATCTGTGTGAAACTTAATAGGGACTGCAACGTATACTTTTTCCCACATTAGCCCGAGGTTTGCAGCATCATTAGTAACGTCGTCAAAAGACATTGTGTACGTTTCTATGTCCATTGGCAAAGGATACACGGCAACAGTTGTTTTTACAGCTACTTTGCTTTCATCCCATTCTTGTGGTATTCCCCAATTGTTAGAATCTGTGTAAAAATAAACTTCCCAATTATTTTTCATTGGCTTTGTATATAAAGCATATGTTCCTGCTTTTAAGGCTTTATCGCCAATCATTACATCGTCACTAAATGTTATTTTGGTATTTGCGTTAGCTCCAGTACGCCATAATTTATCGTAAGGCACTAAACCTCCAAAGATCTCTCTCCCTTTCATAGATGGTCTTGAGTACTCTAGCGTTATGTCTGTAAGACCTACTTTTTGTTCAATTTTTTGTGCAGTACTTGGTGCTGGAGTTTGTACTTGAGAATTTACTGTAAATGTTAATAGTAAAGAAAGTACGAATAATCCTAATTTTTTCATATCTAAAAAATATTTAAGGTGTTATAATTAATCAAAATTACAACACCCTAACTTTTAATTTGTTAATAAAAGACTAAAGAATTATTTTATTACAATTCTTTTAGTTTCACTTTTTACTCCGTTTTCATAAATTACTAATTCTAATAATTTAGACTCTGTTTGGGGGATTGATATTTTCTTAAGTTCTTTTGAATTATTTATAAGCCCAAAATCTTTTTCTAAAAGGATTCTTGAGTTCATTATATCATATACTTTTATTGAAATCTCTTCATTAATCTTGTTCTCAAAATTAATATTTAAAAATCCATCAAAACTAGGGTTTGGATAAACAGCAATCTTGGTATTCTCATTAATTGTACGTCCACTATTAGTTAATTTTGGATAAAAAATTTGATCAGGACACCCATTATTAAAAATAACCTTAGCTTCAAAAGCAATGTCTTGAATAGACTGTGCTGACATACAAGTTAATGAAAAATCTTCTCTGAAAGGAGCCTGAAATGATGTTATTTGTGTACTTAAATTTCCGTCAAATGTAGCATTATTTACTATTATGTCATTCGCTCCACCAGTCATAGTCCATTCTACAGATGCAACTGTAGATAAATCTTGAATCACATCTTCAAGTTCAATATAACCAGAACCACTAGAACAAGATAGTAAACCTTCATATTGATCGATTATTGGACAGTCAATTCCATTAACATTAATTGTACAAGTGTTACAACCATTTTCATTAAAATATGTTACGGTTATCTGATGACTTCCTGGTTGAAGAGCTTCAATTGCTACAGAGTTCCCTTGATCGGTTCCAGATATTGAAAGTCCTGAACCGACATCCCAGTCGTAACAATTTGAGCATTGGCCTAAGGAAGAAGATACTGAATAGTTATAAGTTTGACCTACATTTATATTTGTTGATCCTGAAATACACTTACCTGATAATTGTGCAAAAACATAATTTATTGAAAAAACTAAGGTTAAAAAAAGTAATTTTTTTAGCATAATAATAAATTTAAATTAATAATTGTAAGAAAATTACTACATATAAATTTAGTTTTAAGTTAACAAAAACTTAAAATCATAAATTGAAACATAAAAACTACTTTTGTACTATGAAACGATATATAGCCGAATTGATAGGGACTTTTGCTTTGGTTTTTTGTGGGA
>CAYGMB010000099.1:7135-7359 GCA_964350765.1 uncultured Flavobacteriaceae bacterium | reverse complement strand
TCTAAATGACATTTTTTACGAAAAAATGAAAGATTGTATTGACGCCGCTTATATGCAAAATAGTTGGTTTACGCCAGATAATCTCGCATTTACATTTAAGGCTTGGGGAACCATTCTTACAAAGCAAAATCTTGAAAAATGGACTTCTATGTACAACATCAAAGATGTAGAACCCAAAACAGTTGCTACCGTAATGGCAGGTAATATACCTTTGGTAGGGTTCC
>CAYGMB010000099.1:0-7061 GCA_964350765.1 uncultured Flavobacteriaceae bacterium | reverse complement strand
ACTTACTGGACATAGTATTAAGGCAAAAATGTCTTCAAATGATAAAATTCTGCTTCCTTTTGTGGCTGAAATTTTAAAAAATATAGACTCTTCTTTTAATGACCGAATTCACTTTACTGAAGGGAAATTAGAAAATTTTGATGCAGTAATTGCTACTGGAAGCAATAACACAGCAACTTATTTTGAATATTACTTTGGAAAATATCCCAATATAATTAGAAAAAACAGAAACTCAGTAGCTGTTCTTACAGGTAATGAAAGTAAAAATGAATTAGAATTACTCGCCAATGATATTTTTAGATATTTTGGTTTAGGTTGCCGCAATATTTCAAAATTATTTATTCCTAAAGATTATAATTTTGATCTCTTTTTTAAAGCAATGTATTCTTGGAAGGATATTATTAATAACCATAAATACATAAATAATTACGACTATAATAAGGCAGTCTATTTAATGAGCAATGTTGACTTATTAGACAATGAATTTATGTTGTTAAAAGAAGATTCAGGTTACTCCTCTCCTATTTCGGTTGTGTTTTATGAATACTATGATAATAAAGAAGTTTTAGAAAAAAAACTTATCTCTGATAATGAAAAAATACAGGCTATAGTGTCCACTTTTGGTTTAAAAGATGAGATTCCATTTGGCAAAGCACAAACTCCAAGTCTTTGGGAATATGCAGATGGTGTAGACACTCTTAAATTTTTGAACCAATTATAGTCAAATTCTAAGCATACTAGACACAATTCTTATGTGTAAAAAACTTCTTGATAATTTTGTTCTTTTTTAACCTTATTTGCTAGTACTTTTTACATCTTTGTACTTTAAAACCTCTTTCTTACATTACTTTAGAAAGTAAACTATACTAAATAAATTAAGTCCATTGTTAATGGTATATTGATATGAAAAAACATAATTTTAGTGCTGGTCCTTGTATACTTCCAGAAGAAGTACTTAAAAAAGCTTCAAGTGCAGTTATAAATTTTAATAATCTAGATTTATCTCTTATTGAAATTTCACATAGAAGTAAAGATTTTGTTGCAGTAATGGAAAATGCTAGAGCTCTTGCACTAGAACATTTAGGACTAGAAAATAAAGGGTATCAAGCTTTATTTTTACAAGGAGGAGCTAGTACCGAATTTTTAATGGTTGCCTACAATTTACTGCAAAATAAGGCTGCTTACTTAAATACTGGAACTTGGTCTACAAAAGCAATAAAAGAAGCTGGGTTGTTTGGTGAGGTTGTAGAAGTAGCATCATCAAAAGACCAAAACTTTAATTATATCCCAAAAGGATATACTATTCCAAAAGATATAGACTATTTTCATTGTACTAGTAACAATACTATTTTTGGAACACAGCTTAACTCCTTTCCAGAAACTGACGCCCCATTAGTTTGTGATATGAGTAGTGATATTTTTTCAAGACAGTTAGATTTCTCAAAATTCGATTTAATATATGCTGGAGCACAAAAAAATATGGGCCCAGCTGGCACCACCCTGGTTGTGGTTAAAGAAGATATTCTAGGTAGAGTATCAAGAAAAATACCTTCTATGCTAGACTACACAGTGCATATTGATAAAGATAGTATGTTTAATACTCCTGCTGTTTTCCCTGTCTACGTGTCTATGTTAACTTTAGAGTGGTTAAAAGAAAAGGGGGGCATCGCTGCTATAGAAAAAATAAACAATCAAAAAGCTTCATTACTTTATACTGAAATAGATAGAAACCCACTTTTTACAGGTTTTGTAGCCACAAAAGAAGATCGCTCGAAAATGAATGCTACTTTTAACCTAGTAGATGAAACTCATAAAGCAACTTTTGATAAGCTTTGGACTCAAGCTGGAATCAATGGCCTTAATGGTCATAGAAGCGTAGGTGGGTACAGAGCATCTATGTATAATGCATTATCTGTAGAGAGTGTTCAAATTTTAGTGGATGTAATGCAAGAGTTAGAACGAGGAGCTTAATAAGCTGTAAACTAAAACCTTTTTAAACAAAAAACTTAAACTTCATTTAATGAAAATATTAGCAAACGATGGTATATCACAAACAGGTATTAATGCACTTGAAGCAGTTGGTTTTACTGTCATTACTACTAAAGTAGCACAAGAACAACTAATTAACTATATAAATAATAATGATATTACTGTACTTTTAGTTCGTAGTGCTACTACAGCAAGAAAGGAATTAATTGACAAATGTCCATCACTTAAAATAATTGGAAGAGGCGGTGTTGGAATGGACAATATTGATGTCGATTATGCAAGAGAAAAAGGTTTACATGTAATCAACACCCCTGCGGCATCATCTGCCTCTGTTGCAGAACTAGTTTTTGCACATTTATATGGGGGAGTTCGTTTTTTATTTGATGCCAATAGAAATATGCCTCTAGAAGGTGAATCTAAATTTAAAGTATTAAAGAAAAATTACGCTGGAGGTCGTGAACTAAGAGGAAAAACTCTAGGGGTTATTGGTTTTGGCCGTATTGGACAAGAAGTGGCAAAAATAGCATTAGGTTGCGGAATGAAAGTAATCTATAGCGATAGCTACGTTGAAAAAGCCACCATTACCCTTCCTTTTTATGATGGTCAAGAAATATCGTTTAAATTAGAACACCAAGAAAAATCGATTGTTTTAAATGAAGCAGATTTTATTACACTTCATGTTCCAGCACAAAAAGAATATGTAGTTGGTAAAGACGAAATTAAAAAGATGAAGGATGGTGCAGGGCTAATTAATGCAGCAAGAGGTGGTGTAATTGATGAATTAGCATTATTGGATGCACTTGAAACTAATAAGCTTTCTTTTGCCGCATTAGATGTTTTTGAAAATGAGCCAACTCCTGCAATTAAAGTATTAATGAATGGTAAACTTTCGCTTAGTCCTCACATAGGTGCAGCTACAAAAGAAGCTCAAGATAGAATTGGGACAGAACTAGCGGATCAAATAATTTCAATTTTAAAATAGACTAATCAACCTTTTAAAGTTTAGTTTTATCGAAAACAAAATGTAATTATCTAGTTTTAAACTTGTAATACTATTTGTTCGTATTTATTTGGTTAACTTAGAGAAACTAATTTATAACAATTAAAAAATGGCAGGAATTTTAGACCTTTTAAATAGTGATTTGGGCAAACAAATAGTTAGTGGAGTAAGTCAAGACACCAATCAACCTCAAGATAAAACAGCTCAGGTAGTATCTATGGCACTTCCACTATTAATGGGTGCTATGAAACGTAATGCAAATTCGCAAGAAGGAGCATCTGGTTTAATGGGTGCATTAGACAATAAGCATGATGGTAGTATCCTAGATAATCTTGGAGGATTATTCAACGGTGGAGTAAACGAAGAAGTGAAAATAGACGGCTTAGGAATCTTAGGACATGTACTTGGTGGTTCTCAAGACAATGTTGTTGGAGCTCTATCAAAGAAGTCCGGAATGGATTCTGGAAATGTCATGAAAATATTATCCGTAATTGCTCCCATCGTTCTTGGGTACTTAGGAAAAGAAAAAAGAAAGCAAAATGTACAAAGTCAATCAGGGTTAGATGGACTTCTTGGTGGTATGCTAGGTGGCGGAAAACAACAAAACAAACAACAATCACTCATAGAATCTTTATTAGACGGAGATAATGATGGTAGCATTATAGATGATGTTGCAGGAATGGTACTAGGTGGTGGAAACAGTAAAAAAAGTGGTCTTGGAGGGCTTTTAGGCGGGTTATTTGGAAAATAAACATCCCTCTTTGTTCGATATTAAAAGCATCTAATCTCTAGATGCTTTATTTGTTAAAGGAAGCCTAATTTATAGTCCTTCAGCTAACATTTTAGTATTTTTATAAAAATTTTTGGATGAGATTTCTTATTACTATTTTAACTTTTGGGCTATTGCTATACAGCTGTGATGCAAGTAAGTCTTCAATGGAGGGAGATAAGAATAATAATTTATCTTCAGACACTATACGCATTGCAAACGATAGTTTGGAGTATGAAATAATAATTATTGAACCAGGTTTCAATGCTTTCTTGATTACTCAACCCCCAAAGGGTTATTATAATTTGACATTTTTAGAAAATAGGAATCGAATATTTGTTACTGAATATAATTCAAGAGTTGCAAACGCTCTACAATATGGTCCAAGTCTATATCCACAAAGAATTAATTATGAATTTAATGAAGATTATGGTTTGGAAGTAAATTATAAGCTATATAATTATTTTCTTTTTTTTCAAAGGAAGTATAATCAACGTTTTCCTGGAAGTAGAAATTAATGGAACGATTAAAAAAGCGCTGGAATATTACAAGTAACTGGCAGCTAACTGTCATTTTTGTAGTTTTTGCTATTACTGGGAGTACCTCTGCAAAATTTGCTGGTCCATTCATGGAATTTATTGGTTTGGAAAAAGAAGCTACAAATGGATGGTTATATTGGCCGATACGGTTATTAGCGATTTTCCCCATTTATCAAGTTTTTTTAGTATTCTTCGGTTGGTTATTTGGAGAATACCATTTTTTTTGGAACTTTGAAAAAAAGATGCTAAAATCTATGAAATTAGGTTTTCTATTGAGAAAATGAAAAAGAAGGTGAAAAATATATATACAGGCTTTGTTTTCTTCTTAGCATTACTATTCTTGTTACCAACCGTAGTACAGAGTATTCATGCTTTAGATGGACATCATCATATTGATACCTGTAAAGAAATTACTGCACATCTTCACGAGAAGCAAGTAGATTGTAGTGTTTGTAATTTCCATTTATCTAACTTTACCTACTCAGAATCAAAATACACACAAATTTCTATTACTACGTATAAAACTTCAGTAATAGATTTTTATATTTCTCTTTACTCCTGTTCTACTTTCCTAACAAAAAGAGCCCTTATTACTTAATTCTTTATTAGCAGAAATCAATTTAAATAAATCAATGCGAATTATTGCACTTGTATTGCTATGCATATCTAGCAATATATGTTTGTATAGTCAAGATTGTAACTATACTCTTAATGGTAAAATTATAGACCTCCATGATGGTACCGCTCTTAGTGGTGCTACTATTATTGTGGTAGGTCCAGAGACAGCATATCTTTCAGATTTAGATGGAAGTTTTACTGTTAACGGTTTATGTAATCAAGAGTATAAATTACAAATATCACACCCTGAGTGCACTACTAGAGTATTTACAATCTCTATGAATACTGAAATTGTTACAAAAACCTTTCGAATAGAACACCATCTTGAGGAACTTAATCAAATAACAATTTCTGGAAGTGCCTACGCCACTAAATCTGAAACTCTTTTAGAGAATACAATCTCTCAAAAAACGCTTGAAGATTATACTAGTGGTTCATTAGGCGATGTGCTTAACACACTAAGTGGTGTGAGCTCATTGAATACAGGAAATACTGTAGTAAAACCTGTGATTAATGGATTACATAGTAGCCGTGTTACAATTATAAATAATGGAGTACGTATGCAAGATCAAGAATGGGGTGCAGAACATGCACCTAACTTAGATTTAAATACTGCTAGCAATATAACTGTACTTAAAGGAGCTTCTGCTCTACAATATAGTGGTGATGCTGTAGGGGGTGTTGTTGTTTCAGAACCACTTAGAGTGGCATTAAAAGACTCTCTATTTGGTAAAACTATACTCACAGCTTCAAGTAATGGAAGAGGTGGAACCATCACTTCTTCACTCACAAAAAGTTATGAAAATGGTTGGTATGCTAGTCTTCAAGGTACCCTTAAGAGATTTGGAGATTTTGAAGCACCAGATTACATACTAAGCAATACAGGTTTTTTTGAAAGAGACGCATCCATACGTTTAGGTCTTAATAGAATCTCATATGGTATTGAGGGATACTACTCTATTTTTAAAAATAAGATAGGTATCTTAAGAGCTTCTCATCTAGGTGGTGCCGAAGATCAAGTAATAGCAATAAATAGTGATAGACCCTTAATTGTTAGGGACTTCACATACGATATTGATGTTCCTAGACAAGAGGTTACCCACCATTTAGCTAAGTTAAATGCCTTTAAGAGGTTTGATAACTTTGGGAAGCTTTCATTTCAATATAATTTCCAGAAAAACAACAGATTTGAGTTTGATATACGAAGAGGAGATGATGCCAATAAAGCATCTGTAGATTTAGAGTTAACCACTCACGATGTTCTCTTAGATCTATTATCTGAAATTTCTGAAAACACAACGCTCAAAACTGGGATTAATGCTACTTATCAAAATAATTTTGCAGACCCATCTACAGGTGTAAGAAGACTTATACCAGATTATGATATGTATAAATTAGGTATTTATGGCGTACTAGATACATCTATTTCTGAAAAGCTCCTTTTTGAAAGTGGGATTAGATTTGACTATACATACATGGACGTTTTTAAGTTTTATCAGACCTTCTTTTGGGAAGAAAGAGGCTATGACGAGTTATTTCCTGAATTGGTTATAGAAGACTTTGGAAACCAACTATTAACAAATCCTGAGCTTACATTCAATAACTTTTCGGGAACTATTGGAGCTACCTATAGATTTAACGAAACCTATAATTTATTTTTTAATTATGCATTGGCATCAAGGGCTCCCAATCCTTCAGAACTATTTAGTGAAGGATTGCACCATAGTGCTTCTAGGATAGAATTAGGAGACCTCAGATTCAATTCTGAAGTTTCCCAAAAAATTTCCTTTACACTACAGCGTGAAGCAAGTAATTATTCATTTACAGTAAACCCGTATATCAATTTTATTGAAGATTTTATTCTTATTGAACCTACAGAGGTGAGGCAAACCATTAGAGGAAATTTTCAAGTCTGGGAATATCGACAAACAAGGGCAACTCTTGCAGGGATTGATATAACCTTTGAATCATCTTTAACAGATAAATTGAAGTTTGATTCTCAGTTTGATATTGTAAAGGGAACGGATAATACACTTGATTTACCACTAATAAATATGCCTCCAGCAAATTTTAAGAATAGATTACAATACAAAATACCAAAGGCCAAAAACTTATTGCTGTCTTTACAAAGCGAATACGTTTTTAG
>CAYGMB010000098.1:7069-7435 GCA_964350765.1 uncultured Flavobacteriaceae bacterium | reverse complement strand
AAGAACTTTCAGTTTTTGGAAATGATTATCCTACTCCAGATGGAAGCTGTATTCGAGATTACATACATGTTGTGGATTTGGCTGAAGCACATGTAATTGCTTTGCAACGTTTACTAGATAACAAAAATGAAACCTCTCTTGAAGTGTTTAATATTGGTACTGGTAAAGGAAGTTCGGTATTGGAAGTAATAAATGCTTTTGAAAAAACTACAAAACAAAAACTACCCTATAAAATTGTGGATAGGCGTGAAGGAGATGTAATTTCCGTATTTGCTGATACTACAAAGGCTAACGCAATACTTGGTTGGAAAGCTACTAAAACTATGGAAGAAGCACTAGCCTCTGCGTGGGAATGGGAAAAGGTGA
>CAYGMB010000098.1:2882-7059 GCA_964350765.1 uncultured Flavobacteriaceae bacterium | reverse complement strand
TTCATAAAGGACTCATAACTTTTTTAACCAAGGTTTAACTTCAATAAATTTGGTTGAGGTATAAATACCTGTATTTTTGCGCTTTAACCATAAAAATTTGTAATGAAACTGATTTCAGTTACTAGAAAAACAAAAAACGAAAAAAGATTTACAGAAAAAATGGGAATGTTTACGGCAAAAGTTGTTTACGTTAAAAAAACCATTTTAAACATACCTTTTAAAACAATACACAAATACCGTGAAACGTATTACGGAAAAGTAAAAGATTGTAAAGCGTGTAATATTAGCGCTTAATCAACTTATAAATATAAATACTATAGTCTTTACAAGTTTTCTTCTCTTGTAAAGACTTTTTTTATAGTTCAGCTTTACTTGCTGTTACTGACCTATCAATTTTTCGCATTAAACCTTGTAGTACATTTCCTGGCCCTACTTCAATAAAATCCATTGCGCCGTCTGTAATCATATTTTGGATGCTTTGAGTCCATTTTACAGGTGCAGTTAATTGAGATATTAAGTTTTGTTTTATTACATCTGCATCTGTAACTGCTGTAGTACTAACATTTTGATAAATAGGGCATGCTGGTGCTGTAAATGTAGTAGCTTCAATAGCAGCGGCTAGTTCTTCTCTAGCAGGTTCCATCATTGGGCTATGAAATGCACCTCCTACAGGTAATAATAAGGCTCGTCTAGCTCCAGCCTCTTTTAGGGACTCACATGCGGTATTTACTGCTTCAATCTCACCACTAATTACTAATTGTCCTGGGCAGTTATAATTAGCGGCAACAACAATACCCTTGGTTTCTTGACAAATTTTTTCTACAACCTCATCATCTAGACCTAATACAGCCGCCATAGTAGATGGAGCTGCTTCGCAAGCCTTTTGCATAGCAAGAGCACGTTTATAAACTAATTGTAACCCATCACTAAATGCTAATGTTTTATTCGCTACAAGTGCAGATATTTCTCCTAAAGAGTGTCCAGCTACCATATCTGGTTGAAAGCTATCGCCAAGAACTTCAGCAAGAATAGTGGAGTGTAAAAAGATAGCAGGTTGGGTTACTTTGGTCTCTTTTAATTCTTCTGCAGTACCTTCAAACATGATTTTTGCAATATCAAAACCAACAACTTCATTTGCTTGAGTAAACATTTCTTTTGCTTTTTTTGAGGTGTCATAGAGGTCTTTTCCCATACCTGTAAATTGAGCGCCTTGTCCTGGAAATATATATGCTTTCATGTTTTTTATAGTTTTTGCGAAGTTTCAAAGTTAAGAAAACCTATTAACAATATCTTTTGCTTGTTTAAAATAACTTCCGCCAAATAAATTAACGTGAACCAAGATATAGTATAACTGAAATATAAGGATTCGCTCTTTCCATCCTTTTATTAATGGGAACATTGAATAGTACTGGTTAAAAACTTTTGAAGGAAAACCACCAAAGAGTTGCATCATTGCAATATCCATTTCTCTACTCCCAAAGCAAACAGCGGGGTCAATTAAAACTGGATTTCCATTTTCTGAAATTAAATAATTACCATTCCACAAATCACCATGTATTAAAGAAGGTTTTTCTTCAGGAATAAGACTTGATATGTTGTTATAAAATGAACTTAAATCTCCAAAATTATACCCATTACTTTTTGCCAAATTAAATTGAGGATTTAATCGTTGTTTAATATAAAAATCTACACCTAATCTCTCTTTAGTATTATATTGTGGCAAGTAAGCAATAAAGTTATCGTGGTCGAGGCCAAAATTCTCGTGTGATGTTTTATGGAGTTTTACAAGATTTAATGCAAAAGTCTCCCAAAAATATTGATTGGGCTTGCTTTGAGTGACATAATCAATTAGTAAATAAGCGTATCCTTCTGTAGTTCCATGCCCAATTACTTGTGGGATAATAAAACTTTTGGAAGTTCTAAGTAATTCCAAACCCAATGCTTCAGCTCGAAACATTGCTTCACCATTTTCACTAGTATTCAGTTTTACAAAATAGCTTTTTTGATGTGTAGTAATTTTTAAAACATCACTTATTGCACTCCCAGAAAGTGACTTATAATTTTTTAATTCAAGGTTATGTTGTGCTGTTATTTTTTGTAAAGTAGATTGCATATTTAATTAGCAAACTATTTTATTCTTTCCCATGTTTCATAGGTAAAAGCAAAGGCGTGTTTTTCATCTTTTTCGTGCTTTACTTCACTTATTAGCTTCCAGTCTTCTCTAGGTATTTCAGGAAAATAAGTATCAGCATTAAATGTCCCAAAAACCCTTGTTAACTCTATACAATCACTTACTTCCATTCCTAATTTGTAGATTTCACCACCTCCTATAATAAAAGGTTGGTTGTCGTTTTCAACTTTTTGTAATGCTTCTTCTAAGGAGTGTACAATTAGAATATTTTCATGTTGGTAATTTTTGTCTCTTGTTATAACAATATGAGTCCTGTTAGGGAGTAACTTTGGGAAAGACTCAAAGGTTTTTCGCCCCATTATTATATGATGACCTGTAGTAAGTTTTTTAAAACGTTTAAAGTCGTCAGGGAGATGCCAAACTAACTCATTATTTTTTCCTAATTCGTTGTTAAGCCCTGCGGCAGCTATCATTGTAATCATTCTACGTCTGGGGGTAGGAGGTTGGGGTTCTCGTTTTTTTTTACTTCTTCTTTTTTAGGAAGTGGCATTTCTGTTTCAATTTGTTGTTGAAGTTCTTGGATGCGTTTTGTTTGTTTTGCTTTTAGTTTGTCTAATTGTTTGTTTTCCCATTCTTTATCCATGAACTTATTCATTATGAAAACATTAAAAACATGAATTAAAAATAAAAATGCCCACAATAAAATAGCCCATATAAACCAATCTTTAATAAAGAAATCATTTCCAAATCCTAAAACTGGATTAATAATAATTAATAAAACAGACCCAACCAGAAAAATAATGAAGTGTTGCATGAGTCTTTTCTTTTGAATCACTCTTTTACGTGCATATTCATATTGTTCACGTTGCTCAGTATCGATTCTTTCAGTTTTTTTAGATTTTGAAAACATTGTTGGTTACTTTTAGTGTACTATAAAAATAGCCTTTTTTTAACACTTCAAAAAAAGAATCCTATGAGAGAAGATTTTCCAGTTTTTAAAAAATATACCTATTTAAATACAGCATCTTGTGGTTTACTTTCAAATTCTTTAGTACAATGGAGAAGAAGGCAGGATGCACAATTGCTTGAAGACGGAAGTGTTTTTAGGGATAAACACAAAGAGCATATAAACTCCATACGTAAAACAGTAGCTTCTTTTTTTGGAGCTGAGATACATGAAACTGCTTTAATACCTAATTTCTCTTTTGGGCTAAATACTTTTATTGAAGGATTAGAGAATAAACAAAAAGTTCTCTTACTAACTAATGAATATCCATCTGTAAGCTGGGCTTTTTTAAATAAAGGGTTTGATGTTTGCTATGCTCCAATTACAAGCAACTTAGAAGGCGCTATAGAGCAGGCTGTTGAAAAGTATAGGCCAACCATTTTTGCGTTTAGTTTAGTGCAATATCTTAATGGAATAAAAATAGATATTGATTTTTTAAAAAGATTAAAAGCTTATCATCCTGATTTACTGTTAGTAGCAGATGGCACACAGTATTTAGGAACCGAAGTATTTAATTTTACTGAAAGCCCTCTAGACGCATTAGGTTGTAGTGCTTACAAATGGTTAATTTCAGGATATGGAAATGGTTTTTTTCTAGTAAAAGAGAATTTACATCACAAACTAAAACCAACAACAATAGGTTTTAACTCCGCTGAGACTTTTGATACAAGAAGAGAAGAAGTTTCTTTCATAAAACATTTTGAACCTGGTCACCAAGACACATTAAATTACGGTAGCCTTGAGCAATCGCTTTTAAAATTTAATGAGCTAGGAATTGAGACTATCTCAAGCAAGTTAAAAGAATTAATTAGTTATAGTAAAGACGCATTTGCAGAAAAGGGTTTGCTGGAAGACTCTGTTTTACATAGAAACAATCACTCGTCAATTTTTAACATTAAAGGAGATGCAGTAATTTTTCAGAAATTAAAAGAAAATAATATTATTTGTTCTATGCGTGGTAGCGGTATTAGAGTGAGTATGCACTACTATAACACAAAAGAGGACATAGATAAGTTACTTTTATTAGTATAAATTACTCA
>CAYGMB010000098.1:871-2872 GCA_964350765.1 uncultured Flavobacteriaceae bacterium | reverse complement strand
TATGAATTTAGATGTTTATTCTGAAACTTTCACTCCTTTCCAAAAGGCAACATATCCTTCAATAGATTTTGCAGCATGACTTGTTTCGGGGTAATACCAAGCAGCATCTGTATTTTTTTTATTTTCAACTTCAATGGTATAATAGGAAGCATCCCCTTTCCAAGGACAATGTGTAGATGTGTCGCTTGCTTTAAAAAATTCTTTTTTTATTGAGTTTGGTGGAAAGTAGTGATTATTCTCTATAACAATTGTGTTATTACTTTCTGCAATTACGGTATTTTTCCAAATTGCTTTCATACTTAAATTATTGTTTTCTTTTAAATAAATAGTTTTTGTAATATCCTTTACTGTCTGTAAAATCTTCTTCAATTTGTAATTCAGATTCTTTTGCAAGCCAATTCACAACTTTATCGTTATATTTTTGAGAAATCTCCGTGTGGATTGTTTCCCAAGCATCAAAATTTATAGTAATATCTAGTGAATCTATAGTTACTTGCATCTCTTTTATTGCTACTAAATAACTTTTTGCGGTACCAGTTTCTGGATCATATACTTCCCAATGTTTAAAATTATCAAGATTAAAATTTCCTCCTAACTCTTTGTTTATTCTATTAAGTAAGTTTTTATTAAAAGCTTCTGTAATTCCAGAAGGATCGTTATAAGCATCTAGTATTGTTTGAGGGTTTTTTTTCTGATCAAAGCCCATAAATAGCATATCATTAGCATTCATGCTATCTTTCAGTTTTGATAAAAAATCGATTGCTTTAGGATGTAAAAGATTGCCAATATTAGAACCTAAAACCATGATTACTTTTTTTCTTTTTTTTAAGGCTTTAAGGCGTTCTAAAACTTCAAAGTATTCTCCTTTTTCACCAACTACATTAATTTCTGGTATTTCTTTTGAGAGTGCAGTAACTAAATTGTCTATTGCATTTTGACTTATATCAATGGGTTTGTACGTGAAATTAACATTCTTTTCTTGAAAGTGTTTTAAAAGCACTTTAGTTTTTTTACCATCTCCAGCACCAAGTTCGATTAAGTCAAATCCCTTTTCGATATCATTAAATGAATTGGTTATTGCTTCTTTGTGAGTTTTTAAAATTTCGAACTCGCAATTAGTAAGGTAATATTCTGGCATTGCCATGATATCTTGAAAGAGTTTATCTCCTTTTTTATCATAAATGTATTTTGAAGAAAGGTACTTTGGAAAACTTGTTAAGCCCTCAAAAACTTCTTTTTTAAATGTATTGTCCAATTTATTTTTGTTGCATTATGTGAGTAAGTGGTCGGTATTATTTAGCAAGTCTTACGCCAGTAAATTGCCACCTTAAATTAGTTTGAAAGAAGTTTCTATAGGTAGGTCTTGAGTGCTCTTTTGGAGTTACTACAGAGCTTCCGCGTAAGACTTTTTGATTAACCATAAATTTCCCATTATATTCTCCAATAGCTCCCGGAGCTTTAGTATAATTAGGATACGGTAAATAAGCGCTTTCTGTCCATTCCCAGCGTGTTCCCCAATTAAAATTTGTTTGTGCAACTTCCCATTCAAATTCAGTTGGAAGTCTAAGGCCTTTCCATTGTGCATAAGCAAATGCTTCAAAATAAGAAATATGAGAAAGAGGAGCATTAATATCTATTTGTTTTAAGCCTTGTAATGTATAGTAATGCCAATTATTTTCAATTTTATGCCAGTACATAGGCTGAGATATCTTTTCTTGTTTTACCCATTCCCAACCATCTGCATGCCAGAAGTTAAAATCTTTATACCCTCCTGCTTCTATAAAATCTATAAATTCTCCATTTGTAACAAGTCTATTAGAGATTGAAAATTTATTCAAAAAAACTTTATGTCTTCCTAACTCATTATCATAACAAAAGCCGTCATTAGTATGTCCTATTTCATAAATACCTTCTTCAACTGTAATCCAATCTTGTTTTTCTTTTTGAATAGGATACTCAACAAAACTATCATTGTACTTTGGGAGGAGTGGATTGTTACCA
>CAYGMB010000098.1:0-861 GCA_964350765.1 uncultured Flavobacteriaceae bacterium | reverse complement strand
AAGGATGTATTTAATATCTGTCATTAATAACTCTTGGTGTTGTTTCTCGTGGTGAATCCCCATCAAGAGTAGATGCTCAACTTCATTAGAGACTCCATTTTCAAGAAACTCTTTTAACTCATTAGTTACATAATGCCTATAATCATAAACTTTAGCTACACTTGGCCTGGAGAGATTACCACGATCATTTCTAACAACTCGCTTTCCAATGGTCTCATAATAGCTGTTAAAAACAAAGGCAAAATCTTCGTGAAACAATTTATAATTAGGTTTATGGTGTTTTAAAATAAATTCTTCATAAAACCAAGTGGTATGTCCCAAATGCCACTTAGGTGGTGAAACGTCTAGACAAGGTTGTACAACATAGTCTTCAATTTCAAGGGGTTTACAAAGAGTTTCGGTGTGAGCCCTAGTTTCAATAAATAGAGCTTGTAATGTATCAATAGCAATCATAAAAAAAGAGTTGATTTTTGTCAACTCTTTAAAGATACTAATATTTATGTTTCATAACTATTGCTAGACCTTAAAGTTAAAAGGAACTTTATATTTTATTGCTCTAGGTTTTCCTCCCATCATACCAGGTTTAGACATCTTTGGGATTGCCATAATATTCTGTTTTGCAGCTTCTTGTAATGCTTTTGTTCCACCAGTTACATCTTTTATTTCTACAAGCCCTTTTTCGTTTATTACGAAACTTACTATTACTTTTCCTTGTACCTTGTTTTTGTATTCTGATGCTGGATATTTAAAGTTCTGTGCAACATGAGTATATAGTTTCTTTTTAAAACATGCTTTACGCGCAGTTACATTTCCTTTTTCACACCCTGGCCAAATAGGTGGAATTTCGTTAAGGGTTACTTC
>CAYGMB010000097.1:0-7479 GCA_964350765.1 uncultured Flavobacteriaceae bacterium | reverse complement strand
AATAAAACTTCTTAAAGAAAAATTTCCAACAAATATAGTCCAGTATAACGTGTATGAAGGAAAAAATATAGTTGCAGGAATGACGTTATTTATTGCTGGAAAAGTAGTTAAATCACAATATGGAGTAGTAACTAATTCTGGAAAAAAATATAAGGCATTAGATTTTTTATACCTAGAACTATATAAGAAGTACAAAGCACTTGGATATTTATATTTTGACCTAGGAACCACTACTACAAATGATGGTTACAATAGTGGTTTAACCAGATATAAAGAAGAATTAGGTGGAAATCCAGTAAACTTAGATTACTATAGCTTAGAAATATGATTCCATTTTTAGACTTACATAAAATAAATGCAAGGTTTGAAGAGAAATTTAAAGAATCCTTCCAAGTTTTCTTAGATTCTGGATATTACATTCTTGGTAATCAAGTTTCTCTTTTTGAAACATCATTTGCTGCATATTGTGGTACCAAACATTGTATAGGAGTTGGAAATGGATTAGATGCTTTGCGACTTATCCTTGAAGGATATAAGGAGTTAGGAAAATTAAATAAAGGCGATGAAATTTTAGTAGCATCAAATACATACATAGCTACCATTTTAGCAATAAAACAAGCAGGACTTACACCAATTCTTGTAGAGGCGGAAAATACTTTATACAATTTTGATTTAAAAAAGCTAGAAGAAGCTATTTCTTCAAAAACAAAAGGTATAATGCCCGTGCACTTATACGGTCAATTAGCTCCTATGAAAGAAATCAACAAAATAGCCGACAAAAAAGGACTAATTATTATTGAGGATGCGGCACAGGCTCATGGAGCTAAAGATGCAAATGGAAGGTTAGCTGGTAACTTAGGAGATGCAGCTGGATTTAGTTTTTACCCTTCAAAAAATTTAGGCGCATTAGGAGATGGTGGAGCAGTTACTACTAACAATACAGAACTTGCTTCGATTATAAAAAAATTAAGAAATTATGGTACATCTTCTAAATATGTAAATAAATATGTTGGGATCAATTCTAGATTAGATGAAATACAAGCAGCATTTTTAAAATGTAAATTACCCGATCTTGATATTGATAATAGAAAACGAAGAAATGTAGCTACTCGCTATCTTGAAGAAATTAAAAATGAAAAAATAAGATTACCCTTTTTTAGCAAAAAAGAAGACCATATTTTTCATTTGTTTGTAGTAGAAGTGGAGGATAGAGAACATTTTATTTCATATTTAAAAGAAAATTCGATAGGGTTTTTAATTCATTATCCTCTGGCTCCACATAATCAGGAAGCATTAAAAGAACACAACCATTTAAGTTTTCCTGTATCTGAAGAGATACATAAACGTATTATTAGTATCCCTATAAGTCCCGTAATGGATGCAAATGAAGTGACTACTGTAATTGAAGTTTTAAACAACTATTAATTGAAAGTACCAGAATTTATTAGCAAGAATTTGTTACTAAAAATGACTTCGGTAAATGGAGTTGTTATTAGTATAAGGCTTTTAATTTCTGTTTTTGTTCAAAGATTATTAGCAGAAATAGTTGGAGAAGCAGGAATTTACAAAATTGGACAGTTACGTAGTTTAAGTCAAATTTTAAGTTCAATAACTTCACTAGGTGTTTTTAATGGAGTTGTAAAATATGTAGCAGAGTATAAAGACGATAAGCCTCAACTACAAAGGCTGTTTTCTACTACACTAGTATTTACCATTTTTGGTACTGTTGTAACTGGAGCGTTACTGTTTTTTGGAGCCAACTATCTAAGTACATACCTTTTTGGAAGCGGTGAGTTTACATTTATTGTTAAACTTGTCGCAATAGTAGTTCCATTCATTAGTATTCAACGTGTTTTTAATGGAGTTATAAACGGCTTGTCTAACTATAAAAAGTTTGCAACTGTAGAGTTAATAAGCTATATACTTAGTGCTTGTTTACTTGTATATCTATTATATCAAAATAATATTACAGGAGCATTAATAGCAATTGCATTAACACCAGTTATTCAAGTTATTGTTATGCTCTTTTTAATCTTTAAAATTTTAAAAGAGTATGTTCAGTTTAAAAAATTAACTTTTTCTACCCCATTAGGAAAGAGCATGTTGGCAAATTCTTTAAGTGAGGATGATGCAGGTATTTGGACAGGAATGACTTTTATATCAAAAAATTACATGGTTTTTTCTGGAGCAATGTTTACGCTTTATGTAATTCCTAAGTTTGCTAGCATAAACTCTAGATCTGGTTTTTTAAAAGAACTATTGTCTATCTATAAGACCTTGTTACCCCTTTTCGGTATCGGGATGATATTAATATTTGTTTTTAGAGATTTTGTAATTGAATTAATTTATCCAGGATTTACTGAAATGGCACCTTTATTTAAATGGCAACTACTAGGAGATTTTGTAAGGTTAGGTGCTTTGGTTTTGATTCATCAGTTTTTAGCTAAAAAACTAGTGCGCAATTTTATTTTTACTGAAATTGTTTCTCTTGCCTTATTTTATGGCTTTGCAAACTATCTTGTGATAGATTATGGAGTAGAAGGAGTAGTTATGGCACATTTCATAAGATACATTCTTCTATTTTTTATTGTTCTGTTTTTAGTTTTTAGCTATTATAATAATTTAAAAAAGAAATAAATGCTAAAAGAGAAAAATGCATTTAAAGGGGTAATTAAGGCTACTTCAATTTTTGGAGGGGTTCAATTTGTGAAAATAATTATTTCTCTTCTACGCTCTAAGGCTATTGCTTTTTTAATTGGTCCCGCCGGTATTGGTATTTCTGGGTTGTTTGTAACAGTTTTAAACTTATTAACCGAATTAACTAGTATAGGTCTTAATAAAAGTGTAGTTCAAGAAATTGCTGTCGCAAAGGAAAATGAAGATCAAGAAAAACTTTCTAAATCCATTGCTGTATTAAAGAAATTAGTTTGGCTTTCAATCTTTGTAGGTTGTGTGTTAATGATAATTTTTTCTCCTCTTTTAAGTGAAATTTCATTTGACTCATCTGAGTTTACATACTCTTTTATTTTACTCTCTATAGCTTTATTATTTAATCAGTTAACCAAGTCTAACTTAGCTATTTTACAAGGTTTAAGAAATCTAAAAGGACTTTCAAGAGCTACAGTTTATGGAAACCTATTAGGTTTGTTTATAACCTTGCCATTATACTATTTTTTTAGAATCGATGCAATTGTACCTGCAATAATAATTGCGCACGCTATTGGGTTTTTTATAGCATTTTATTTTACAAGAAAGCTTAATTACAAACCCTTAAAAGTTTCGTTTAAGAATGCTATTAATTCTGGAGGAACTATGATGAAACTTGGTGCAGCACTTAGTTTAGGTGGTATTATTTCAATATTAGGAATGTATTTGTTGCAAGTATATATTTCAAACTATGGAAGTATTGATGAAGTAGGGTTTTACAATGCAGGTATTGTTATATTAAACACATATGTTGGAGCAGTTTTTACAGCAATGGCAACAGATTACTACCCTCAACTTGCAGCTATTTCTAGTAACATTTCAAAAATTAGAGATAAAGTGTTTGAGCAAGCTTACATAGGAGTTTTGTTGTTAGTACCCATTGTTGTAATTTTTATAGCTTTTGCTCCTTTTTTTATAGAACTTCTTTATTCTGATGAGTTTTTACCAACTACTAAATTGGTTAGTTGGGGAATTTTAGGGATGATATTTAAGATGGGGTCTTTTTCTATGGGGTACATTATAATTGCTAAAGCAGACACAAAATTATTTGTCAAGACAATTATTGCTTTTAACCTTCTACTATTTAGTTTAAATATTCTAGGCTATAATTTGTATGGTATAGAAGGTCTTGGTATAAGCTTTTTGGTACATTTTATTATTCACTTTATTTCATTATTGATAATTACCAAGTGGCGTTATAACTTTTCTTTTAAATCTGAGTTTTACCCTATTTTTATTGTCGCAAATGTAATTTGTATTTTAACACTAGCTTTATCTACTATAGATAATAGCACCCTTAATTTTTTAGTAATGATAGCTATGGCTATTATTTCCGTTACTTTTTCGTTTATTTACATTAATAAAAAAGTAGATGTTATAAGTTTTTTGAAAGATAAACTGAGAAAATAATAATGAGTTTTTTAAAAGAAAAGTATAGAAAATTTAAAAGGGTTTTTAAGATAATTCGCTCAGTAAATTGGATTAAAACTCTTTATTTTAACTTTAAAAAGCTTCCTTTTTCTGAAGCAAAAAGACTTCCTTTTTTCTTTTATGGAAGTGTAAAATTTACCAATATTTCTGGCGATTTTGTTCTTGAAGGTCCACTAAAAATGGGAATGATTGGCTTTGGATTACTTTTTGAAAAGATGACACGTCAACGAGGTATAGCCGAAATCAATATGCAGGGTAAAATGGTATTTAAAAATCATGCACATTTTGGAAAAGATGTTATAATTTATGTTGCAAAAGATGGATATTGTGAATTTGGAGATATGGGTTGTCTTGGGTCTAACGTAAAGCTAATATGCACAAAAAAAATTGTTATTGGAAATTGGAGTGGTATAGGGTATGAGTCGCAATTAATTGATACAAACTCGCATCCTATGATGGATACAAATACAAAAACTCACTTTCCGATAGAGGGGGAAATTACAATAGGAGACTACAATGCAATTTCAAATAGAGTCACCATTATGTTAAATACAAAAACTCCTAATAACTGTGTAATTGCTTCAAATTCATTATGTAATAAAGACTACTCAAACTTAGGAGAAAATATTTTACTTGGGGGTATTCCAGCTAAATTAATACGAAATAATTTTGCTAGAGATTGGGAGTCTGAGAAAGAGATGCTTAAAAAATATAAAATACTTCAATGGTAATTTCCTACAATTTTTTATAGCACTTAGCAGGATTTCCAAACCAAATTTCATTTTCAGGAATGCTTTTATTTAAAAATGAGAGTGAGCCTAATACACTATTGTCACCTATCTTAATTCCGTGCTGTATAACACTACTAGTGCCAATAAATACATTTTTACCAATTTTAGGACCTCCTATTTGATCTTTCTCTGTATTAAGGTTGTTGGTCATTACTTTAGGACATATATAAGTGTTATCACCAATTTTACAGCCTCTCGCAATTATACTATCGTATCTTAAAGTTACATTATTACCAATCTCACAATTTCCAGAAGAAGTTACTCTTGAGTCTATATAACAATTGTTTCCAATAATTGTATTTTCTCGAAGCTCTACATAGTTTTTTACTACTGTGTTATCGCCAATAATTACATTATCTCCAATAATACAAAAGTTACCAATAGTAACATTCTTACCTATTACTGCTGAATTAGAAATTATATTAGTACTCATTAGTTTATATTATTACGTTGCTAAAGTACGTATTATGACTTGAGAATTGAAGTGTTATATCTAAAGATTTTTTAATATTTACCAAAGACATTCGTTCTGACCTTTTCTAGGAATTTTTCTATAGTGTAAATACTTATACCACCATTTTGCTGAACTAAAAGAGCTGTTTTTTAAATCATCTATTTGCAATGTATCTTCCTTGTAAACTAATGTAGCGGGTAATTTAGCTTTGTATTTTGTTTCCCAAAAATTTACTTGTGTTTTAAATTCTATTAAGGGCAAATCATACCCCTCTAGTTTTTCAATACCATTCCATAAACAAAAATCTGGTAATTTTAGAATTGTTACATGATCATCTTCAAAAGAAAATAACTTTATTTTTTTAGTATCAATTAAAAAATGATTGCTTCTTTCACTCTCAGTAACAAGATTACTAAACATAGTAAGATTACCTGTATTTGATAGACCTAAGTAAGCTTGACTTGCCCATAAAAAAGCAAAGAAAACAGGAATTATGAATTGCCATAAGAACTGTAGCTTTTTGTTTTCATTTTTTATTCCCTTTACTAAGCTATAAAAAAAGTAAACCCAACCTATATTGTAAATAGAACCACTTATAAAAGCTATCGAATAAAAAGAGAGGGTTGTATAGCTTCTTAAGAAAAAACCTGTAATAACAGCTATCACAGCACTTATTGTATAGATAATTAGATGTTTTTGCTTTAATTTTTCAAGACTTAGTAAAGAACCTAAGAGTAAGAAACCTGCTAACGAGCTAAAGTTAGAGAATCCTACAAATGTTAGATATATGTGGAAACAAAATAAAATTAGAGCTGCAATTTTTCTAGTTTTAGAAAATAGTATACCAAAAGGAACAAGCATCTCTATTATAACTGTTCCTACCTGAAAAACTAAAGCAATAGTAGAATTGGTTAAAGTTTCAGTAGAAAAAATTCCTTGATTAATTAAAACACTACAACTTCCATTTGTACTAAAAAAACCACTATTTAATTTATGAAACCCTGCTAAGAAATAAATGCTTAGTAACGAAAACCTAAAGAACCATGTAATATTTTTTACAGATAACGAATTGTTCTTTATGTCTTTATACTTAAGTAATAGAAAGCATATAAGAAATAGACCAATAAAAAGCTCTAGATTACCATGATTTGCCATTCTTGGAAATGAGAAACCATAGAGTAAAACTGCAATTGAAGCTATAAAAAACGAAATCAACCAAAATTTATGTTTAAAAAGCAATTGCAATAAGGCAAAGATAAGTGCTATCACTAATGCTGGATAAGTCCAACTGTTAGAACCATACCCCATGAGTAAAGCAACTACAAAGAATGTAAATAAGTAGTAATAAACTTTAGGTAAAGTAATATTTGCAACCATTTCAGGAAGTATAAATGTCAATATATTTTTGAGCTA
This sequence comes from uncultured Flavobacteriaceae bacterium, assembly GCA_964350765.1. Taxonomy (GTDB): domain Bacteria; phylum Bacteroidota; class Bacteroidia; order Flavobacteriales; family Flavobacteriaceae; genus CAYGMB01. The sequence goes on along the minus strand of CAYGMB010000097.1, from coordinate 684 downwards.
TTGTAATATAGTGATGCTCTTTTTCAATAAAATTTATTGCATTATTACTTATTTCAGTAATTTTTTCAGGCTTGTTTATGAGTAATTCTAGATTGTCGACAATTTCTTGAGTATCTGGTCTAGTATGCACAGCAACTTGGTTTTTAAGATTATAAAAAGCTTCAAATTGTGGAGAAGCACCAGTAAATACTACTTTTCCTTTTGCCATGGCTTCTAAGGCATTGTAACCTTGATCGTAAGCTAATGCTTGATCTAGTAAGATATGAGCTTTATCAAACTTAGTTATGTATTCTTTGTAAGGTAAATTTTCAACTACAACAACTTCAACCTTATCTGTATACTTTTTTTGAATAATGTCTAACGCTTTTTCGAAATAGATAATTCCTTTAGTATGGTAATTACTTCGATTAATACCTAGGAAAATATTAATTTTTTGAGAAGGTATTAGAGTTTTTGAAGTCTTTATTTTATTAATGTTTACTGGATTTGGTATAAGTCCCAAATATTTTGGGTGGTTATGTAGTGGTAGATGATAATCCATATCCGTAGCAATTACACCTTTTATTTTTGAGTACACGTAATTGTGAAGTTTTTTGTATTCTGGAGTTACATATTTTAAAGATGAAAAATAAGCTTCCTTTGATACTTTATTGTCTAAATATCCTTTAAAAATACTATACTCAA
>CAYGMB010000096.1:5558-7484 GCA_964350765.1 uncultured Flavobacteriaceae bacterium | reverse complement strand
CTCTGGGTTAGAGACAACATCAAAATCACAAGTAGCGTTTTTAGCGATAGTGGCGTTTACTTTTTCTGCAGTACCTACAGGTACTGTACTTTTATCTACAATTACTTTATAATCTTCTATCTTTTTACCAATTTCTTCAGCTACACCAAGTACATATGATAAGTCTGCAGAACCGTCCTCATCTTCTGGAGTAGGAAGTGCCAAAAAAACAATATCTCCATGCTCAAGCCCTTTATCTAGAGAAGTTGTAAATGTTAATCTATTTGCTTTTATATTTCGCTCAAACAATACATCGAGATGAGGCTCATAGATGGGAACAATCCCATTTCGCATTTTTTCAACTTTAGCTTTATCAATATCAACACAAATTACCTCATTTCCTGTCTCAGCTAGACACGTTCCTGTCACTAAGCCTACATATCCTGTTCCAATTACTGTTATTTTCATTTATCTAATGTCATATTTAAAGTTTGCAAAAATACAATTATTGTGTGTCTTTTGGGCTATCGTTGCTAGGAAGCATAAAGCTATTTTTTACAAGCAATGCGGTTAAGACAAATCCTATATAATAAGCACCAATTTGCCTATGAAATACGTTTTCTACGAGACAAAAGCAAATAACAACTATTAAAAAGGAAGTTGGTAAAAAATACTTTTTATTCTTGTACAATAAGAGCAATAAAACTCCAGTAAACAAGCTAACTGCAAATACACCAAAACTTAAATAAAAATCCAAAAATTGGTTATGGCTATTGTATCTATTTGCAACAAACCTTGCTTGTTTTTGCTTTTCTTTTATCCTTGAGCCATAGGATGCAACTAATTTCTCTTTAGTTCCTTTGTAACCAAATCCATTAATTAAAAGTGGGTTTGATGAAATTATATGCGATGCATTTTCCCATACCGTTGTTCTCATCTCCCAGGTTAAGGTATTTTGCAAAAATGAAGATTGTGCTTGCTGGTTTGGGGACTTAACACTCTTACTTATAAGTCCTATTGCAGTTATCGTTGTTGCTAATAGCATTAGAGCTCCAACATATCTAAATACTTTATTCTTGCTATATAATTGCCTTACAAGCACTATTATTGCTAGAACTAATAATGCGACTTTAGAAACCATTAAAAGCAAAAAAAGTAGGTTTATGATAATATTTACTAAGTGATATTTATTATTAGGGTGATATACTTTGCTTAATGATTGATAAGAAACCAAAATACTTAATATTGAAAGCAACCCAATATAAATTCTATCTATTAAAAGGCTCTCTACAACCTCTCTAGAATAGCCAAGAACTATCTCTTCGGAAGTATAAATAATTATCAAGATTTTAATAACTGAAAAGACAATTACAGCTAATGACGATAGTATAATTGTTAACTTAATTTTTCTGAAATCTTTTACAGGAATGTATAGAATGGCAAACAAAATAGCCAATCCCACTTTTTGTATAATTACACTATCGCTATCAACCCTACCAGAAGCTAATGATAGTAAGCATAGAACCGCAATAAAGAAAAGAAAAAGTACTGTTGGAACTTTACGCAGCTTTTTAAAATCCTCTTTACAAACCACAAAAGGAAATGAAAACACTAGCAATGCAAGCAATATGTTGGGAAATACCCTGAAATAATTATCAAAAGGGATTGCAAAAAAAAGCAACAGATAAATAAAAGGATAGGTTGCGCTAAGTAGGACTTTCATGTAAAGAAACTGCTTATTTTAAAAACCTCAAGATAAAGAATATTTGTGAGCTAGCAGAGGAATCCTATTTATACTGTTTGTATTTTCTATTTATTTTAAAAAGATCTGACCAGAGTTTAAAAAAATAGGTGAAACTTACTTTAGAATCACCTGGGTCTATCCATTTATGTAGTGGTACTTCAATCATTTTTTCTATTGCTTTATCCTTTCCTGAGACTCTGAAC
>CAYGMB010000096.1:5039-5548 GCA_964350765.1 uncultured Flavobacteriaceae bacterium | reverse complement strand
CTAAAGAAGAGTTCTACATCAAACAACCACCTTGAAATAAATTCTTCATTAAATGGCTTTGAGGCTGTTTCCGCTTCAAATACTTTAGCGCCACATTGAGTATCATAAACAATTAAATCTAATGTTCTAGATATAAAAGTAGCAATGATTCGTCCAACAAAAAACCTAAAAAAACTTCTTTTAATAGTGGTTCCAACAATCGCAATTCTTGAGCCGAAAGCAAATGTATAGTCTGTATTTTTAAGCTTGTTTAGTATTCTGTTAAATTCACTAAATGGAGTCGCGAGATCTGCATCCAAAAACCCTATGTATTTACAATTAAAATTCTCTAAGCAATAGTTAATCCCTGCTCTTACACTTTCGGCCTTCCCTAAATTCTTAGGGTTTTCAAGTATATGTACTTGACCATTATAGTTTAATTTAAAATTATTTAAGTACTCTCCTGTATTATCCGTAGAGCAATCATTCACAAAACAGAGTATTGTTTCCTTATTCTCTAATAGAAACTC
>CAYGMB010000096.1:3838-5029 GCA_964350765.1 uncultured Flavobacteriaceae bacterium | reverse complement strand
CACCATACTGCTTAGTGATAGAACTAAGCGTTTTTGATTCATTATAACAAGGGATGACAATGCAGTTGTTCATTTAGCTACTGTATAGTGTCTTTAAGAGCTACTTTGGATATTGGAGCTTTCTTTTTTACGTATTTAATTCTTTGGGTGCATTTTAAGTTATACATATTTCTAAAAACTTTTGTTTCTGCTTTCTCATAGCCATCAACAACCGGGATTCCGTCTTTATATTTAGCAGGAATTGGACGTAAATTAAGTAGTACGTAATACTCATCTGGATTATCTTTTAAAACCATTTGGGAAAAGGGACCAGAGTTTTTTCTTGATTTATTAAAGTTATTTATCCTTAGATAATGTTCAAAATAATGCCAGTTTTTTGAGATAAAAAACACATGCGCGTCTGGGTTAATTTCTTTCAACTCAAGAACATTCTCTCGATACGTATGGCTATATTCAAAATAAGGTTTACTATTCAAGAAAAGAAGAAAGAGGCTATAAATACTAAAAACTACAACTATGGATTGTCTAATTTTTCTAGAGGGTATTTTACTCACATAAAAAGCCAATAGTATAATAATAGGAGCCACTAAGGGAACAAAATACCTGTTGAACATCATACTAAACGAAAAACTGGATTTTATATATGGAAGTGAAAAGTACACGAGAATCCAAACCACCAATATACCTATGGGGAAAATAGCTTTGCCATAAAAAGAAGTAAGAGTTTTCCTTTTTATTATTCTTCTAAACAATAAATATATTATAGTAATAAATAGTAATGCAAAAGAAATAGTGCTTATAAGGTAATCGTTAAAAAAATCATGCAGATATTTAAAAACTAACCCAAAAGATGCTTCATCTCTCCAATTCCCTTGTGGTTTTTCTAAATTATCAAAAATATAAGGCACCCAAAGTAGAAAAATAAGGTTTGGAAGTGCAAATGTTACTAAATAGTGCCAAATTTTAGTCCTAAATCGGTTCCAATTCATAAAAATGAAAAAAGCAAAAAATTGTCCAGCTACAACAAAAAGTGAAAAGTAGTGCGTATATAACATTGCTGTTGTGGCTAAAACATACCAAATAGCATCCTTAAATGAAAAATCACTTCTTATTAGCCTTACAAAAAACAAAAAGGAGTAGTTAGCAAGTAAACATAGCATACCATAAGCTCGCACCTCTTGACTGTAAAAA
>CAYGMB010000096.1:0-3828 GCA_964350765.1 uncultured Flavobacteriaceae bacterium | reverse complement strand
TAGAGAATATAACAGCATATATCGCAACTTTTTTATTGAATAGTTCTTTTGCTAAGTGGTATATAGATAGTGTACCAAAAACTCCTAACACTATGTTGAACATTCTTAACGAAGTGTCACTATAAGAAAAAGTCTTTGTCCATAAATTTGTAAGAATATTATGCAAGGGTGGGTGAATATCCCTTTTTAAAAAATCAATTACTTCACCAATAGAAAGTCTTGGGTGTGAAGTAACCGCAGTATATAGCTCATCATTCCACAGGCCTTGATAGTTTAAGTTAAAAGCCCGTAATAGAAATGCTACAATTAGCCCAACATAAATTAGATATTGATATTTTATTTCTATTTTCATTAAGCTATTATATTTTGTGGCTACAATAATAACGAATTAATTAATTGTCATTAAATAAAGCCTCCACAAATACCCTAGCGCTCTTTTCCCAAGTATATTTTTGTAATATCTCGTTTTTGGTAGCTTCTAGATTTATAGTATCATCCGCCAGTAGGTTTTGCAAGGCTGTTTCGATAACTTCTTGACTATATGGGTCTATATGGTATTTGAAAAAAGTAAAGTCTTGCATAGCAGTAGCATTAGAGCACAAAACTTTACTACCATATACAGCCCCTTCTAGTGGAGGGATACCAAAACCTTCGGCAAACGATGGATACACTACACAAGAAGCGTTCGTGTAAAATTTTTGTAATGCTATTCCAGATACATTAGGCAATTGTACCAAAAATTCATCAAATATTTTTTTATGATTTTTTATATAGATCTCCAACTCTTGATCATAAATATCTTGTTTTCCAATAAAAACTACCTTATACCCTTTTGAATATAGTTTAAGGTTGATAAAAGCTTTTAAAATAGATATATGGTTCTTTCTAGGCTCAACTCTGCTTACATATAACAAATAGTTGTCAATACCATATTGCTCTTTTATAGATTTGTCCTTTTTAACTTCTTTACTTACAGGAGCAACTGCGTTGGGTGTAATATATATTTTGTTTTCTGGTATAGCATACAATTTACTTATCATTTTCTTGGAGTAACTAGAAACTGTAAGTAGTACATCTGCTCTTTTCGCAGAATGCTTAAAGAAAGCTCCATTGATAAGTTTATATTTTTTTGGAAAAAAATGACTAAATCTTTTTTCTTCAAATAAAATATCGTGTGTTGTGACAATATATTTGCCTCGTTTTACTAACGGTGAAATATATTGAAAGTGTGAAAAATCTATCTTATTGTTTTTTATAATTTTAGGAAACTCAAAAAATAATCTAATTAATTTATTTCGATTTTTTAATTGAATAAAGTGTACATTTTTTCCTTCTCCAAATTCTTTTTTTAAGATAGAAATATCATAGCCTGCAAAATAAAAATCCCAGTCCTTTTTTTTATTTATGAGTACACTATATAGTCCCTTAATATACGTTCTTGAGCCTTGGAACTTTCCATCAAAAACATGTGCATCTACGAGTATTTTCATAAAGCATTATTTTTTAAAGAAATTGATTTAAAAAGGATTCCATATAGAATTAAAAAATGAATCATCCCTCTTTGCCTCCAAATGAAAGTTTCCGTAATAAAAATTGATGTCATAAGGATAACAACAAACAAAAAAAGAAGCTCTTTTTGAGAGATATAGCCCTTAAATAACACGCCTAATATTAGTACTAAAAGTATAAACCCTACTATTCCTATTTCTGCAAATGTTTGTACAAATTGGTTGTGAAAGTTATAATCATCATATCCCCAATATAAGTTGTATGCTTTGTTTTTTTCAATCCGTTTTTCTTTTACAGCATTAATACCATAACCCGTTAGAAAAATTTTGTCTTCTTGTAACATTTCATAAAAAATGCGTGCTTGATAGACTCTAAGTGTAGTACCTGTCCAAGGATATACTTTATTAAATTTTTTGGCGGTAAGTACTTCTTCCATATTTGACGAAAACTCTTGCTGAATTCTTTCTTTTAGGGGTGTAAGTAATACAACAGCGCTAATTACAATAACTAACGTGCCTAAAAGAGCTATTTTTTGAAAACTAATTTTTTGAACCAAAAAACCTAACAGAATACAAATAATAGTACAGAATAGTACATTTTTTGAAGAAAGTAATATTAAAAAAAGAAATAATAGAACCCCAATACTACTATTTAAAAGTGATTTCTTCTTGTAGAAAATAATATAAAGCAGGCATACAGCCACTAAAACTGAAACATATATGGCATTTAACTGCCATGGACCAACTAAGTTGTGATAAAACAATGAAGAAAATGTATCTTCTAAAAAATAAATAATTAGCCCATTACCAATAAAAAAGACAGCAAGCAATGCCATAAAAATGCTAAATAAGTAGAGAGAATTAAATAGTCTTTCCCTTGAAATAGAAGGCATGCAAATAAATGCTAAAGGCAATAACAAAAATGGAAGTTGTCTCTCTACTCCTCTTAGTGATTTACCTGTATTAATAGTCCATAAAAGAGAGGCAACAATTAAAACGTAAAGTAATATTGGAAGCACTAATTCTCTTTTAAAGATAACTTTATGAAAAAAAACTGAAAAAACACTTACTGTTGTAAGTAGAGTAATACTAATTGAGCTAAAAGCATAGGGTAGCGGTATTGTAATTAATACAAGTGCCAACAAAACCTCATAGGTTTTTTCGTTTAATAGATATTGCTTAGCTATTTTCATATACTTTTTTAAACAAGTCCAGATAGGCATTGTTTATAGTCTCCCAGCTGTATAGGTTTTTAACCTTAAATATGTTATTGTCTATTAATTCTTGATGTTCTTTTTTATTTTGTATAGTATCTATAAGCTTAGTTACATCTTCTTTATTTGTAAAATAGAAAGCATCTTCTTTTAGTATTGCTTTATTAAACTCATTATTATGAGCAATAATAAGTGTATTGCTCCCCATTGCTTCAAGTAGTGAAGGGTTGGTGCCTCCAACACTATGGCCATGAAAATAAAGCTTAGAAAAATGCCTAAGGTTGTTTAGTGCATCTTGGTCATAAATTCCTCCTAGAAATCTTATTTTATTATTGCCTTTATACTTGGTAGTTAAGTAGTTTCCAAATTTGTTTACGTTGTGTTTTCCAACTACCAAGAAGGGTGTTTCATCGTTAGATTCAGCAACCCCATCTAGTATAACCTCAATGTTGTTTTCTGGTTCCATTCTGGCAATTAACATATTGTAGCTATTTGGTTCTAGATTGTAGTTCTTTAACACTTCTACAGAGGCGTTATTGTGGATAAAAGAACCATAAGGAATATAGGTGGAATTTTTTTGGTATTCATTTTTCAAATAGTTTTGAATTCCAATTGAATCTGCAATAAGATAGTTACTACTTTTTACAGCTAGTTTTTCAGCATATTTTAAAAACTTTCTTACTTTTTTTGAATACTTAGAACGTTTCCATTCTAGACCATCCATATTTGTTATAACTATGGGAGACTTTGGTAAAAGTTTATACCAGATAGAATTACTAGTGTACCCTAATTGCAGTAAAATATCGAAGTCCCTTTTGCGGGAATCTCTAATACAATTTAAATCGTAAATAAACTGACCTGCCGTACCAAGCTTGTCTTCTGCGTCTTTACAATGTATAATATGCACCCCATTATAGAGACTCTCCTTGTATGGGTGCAAATGAGAATTATACACATAGACTTCGTGATTTTTTTTTGCTAAAAAAACAGCAAAAAACTCTGCAAATTGTTCAAAACCACCATGGTGATTAGGAATTCCTCTTGTGCCTAATATTCCTATTTTCAATTTTCTGAAAAGTGTTTAATGGCAAATGTTCCTCCAATTA
>CAYGMB010000095.1:0-7618 GCA_964350765.1 uncultured Flavobacteriaceae bacterium | reverse complement strand
AGAACAGCCCAACACTCACTTTGGTTATGTCATGGGAAGACAATTTTTGTTTGATGTTTACCACCTTATGTTTATGGAAAGTTTAGCTACAAGCAAAGATGAGACTCTAGCTGCTATTGCAAAAAAAGGAATTAAAGAAGTAAGCTATCACAAGCGTTTTTCAAGTGACTGGGTTAAAAGACTTGGTGATGGTACAGAAGAAAGTAATAAAAAAATGCAAGATGCAATAAGCGACTTGTGGAGATTTACAGAAGAGTTATTTGATGTGACGGATGTTGAAAAAATTATGATTGAGAGTTTTATAGGTGTTGATATTAGAGAATTAAAGGATAAATATTACGAAGAAGTTACAACTATTTTAGAGGAGTCGAAGCTCAAAGTTCCAGAGCACAACTATTTCACAAAAGGAGGAAAAAAAGGAGTGCATACAGAGTACATGGGATATCTTTTGGCAGATTTACAATATATGCAGCGAACCTACCCTAATATGAAATGGTAAAACTATTAAGATGACAATAGTTCACCAAGCACATATAGAGCCACACCTAATTGAAGTTTTAAAGACTGTTTCAGATCCAGAAATTCCAGTTCTTACAGTTTTAGATTTAGGAGTCATTAGAGAAGCTAGTGAAAAAGATAATGTGGTTTCTATAAAACTTACACCTACATATTCTGGCTGCCCCGCAATGGATGTAATAGGAGATGATTTAAAAGCCGCTTTTAAGCCTCTAGGCAAAGAAGTTAATGTAGAGCTTATTTTGTCTCCAGCGTGGTCTACAGATTGGATTAGTGAGGAAGGACTTCAAAAAATGGAAGAGTATGGTATAGCTAGACCACTCTCTGAAACAGCAGATAAAGATGTACTCCTAGGTAATGCTAAAAAAGTAATATGTCCTCAATGTAAAAGTAAAAATACACACCTAGTAAGTCAATTTGGTTCTACAGCTTGTAAAGCATTGTTTAAGTGTGATGATTGCCAAGAACCCTTTGATTATTTTAAATGTCTTAAATAAACAGCAACAACCAACTAACAATGAGTACTAATTCAATTGAAATAAATATACAGAATAAAGTAGCTTATATCTCTTTAAATCGCCCAGAAGTATTTAATAGCTTTAACAGAGAAATGGCATTATCGCTACAACATCATTTCGATGAGTGCGAAAATAACCCAAAAGTAAGAGCTATACTTTTAACAGGAAATGGAAAAGCATTTTGTGCTGGACAAGATTTAAAAGAGGTAACAACTCCAGAATTAAATCCAGGTTTTAAAAAAATATTAGAAGAGCATTATAACCCCATTATCCTAAAAATTAGAACTATTAGCAAACCTGTAATCGCAGCTGTAAATGGTGTTGCTGCTGGTGCAGGAGCAAATATCGCTCTAGCTTGTGATATTGTAATAGCTTCGGATAAGGCAAGTTTTATTCAAGCTTTTAGTAAGATTGGCTTAATACCAGATAGTGGAGGTACATTTTTCCTGCCAAGATTAATAGGGTTTCAAAAGGCATCTGCATTAATGATGCTTGGAGATAAAGTTTCAGCAGAACAGGCAGATAAGCTTGGGATGGTTTATAAAGTAATTCCTTCCGAGGTTTTTACTGAAGAAGCAACAAAGCTAGCCGAACATATCGCACTTATGCCTACAAAAGCATTAGCTATGACTAAAGAATTACTAAATAGCTCGATGTCTAACACACTAGATAAACAATTAGAGTTAGAATCTAAATTACAAATAGAGGCTGCCCAAAGTGAAGATTATGCAGAAGGGGTAGCTTCATTTATTGAAAAAAGAAAACCAAATTTTAATGGAAAATAGTATGAATGTAGGGGTAATCGGTGCAGGCACTATGGGCTCAGGGATTGCGCAAGTTGCAGCAACTGCAAGTTGTGTTGTAAAACTTTATGACACAAATACGGATGCACTTGACAAAGCAAAAACGAGTTTAGATAAAATTTTATCAAGATTAGTTGAGAAAGGAAGAATTAATGATGATGAAAAACTAAGAATACAAACTAATATAACATATGTTTCTTCCCTGAAAGATTTGTCTGATAGCGACCTTGTTATTGAAGCTATTATTGAGAATTTAGAGATTAAAAAGAAGGTGTTTCAAGAATTAGAAGAGTATGTTTCAAAGAAATGTATTATTGCTTCAAACACTTCTTCATTGTCCATTGCATCTATTGCAGCATCCTTAAAAAAACCAAAACGTTGTATTGGAATACACTTTTTTAACCCTGCTCCCTTAATGAAATTAGTGGAGGTTATTCCCGCGATACAAACTTCAGAAAAGATATTAAACAAAACTATTGAGGTTATAGACAGTTGGGGAAAAACAGTAGCAGTTGCAAAAGATACTCCTGGGTTTATTGTTAATAGAGTTGCAAGACCTTTTTATGGGGAAGCACTTCGTATCTATGAAGAGGGTGTTGCAGATTTTGCAACCATAGATTGGGCAATGAAATCTTTAGGAGGTTTTAGAATGGGACCTTTTCAATTAATGGATTTTATAGGAAACGATGTTAATTACACAGTAACCGAAACTGTTTTTAAAGCATTCTATTACGACCCAAGATATAAACCTGCTTTCACTCAAAAACGTTTTGCAGAAGCGGGATATTTGGGTAGAAAATCTGGGAAAGGTTATTATAACTATGCTGAAGGAGCTGCTAACCCAGCACCAATAGAAGATGTGGCATTAGCACAAAAAATTGTAGATAGAATACTAGTCATGCTTATTAATGAAGCTGCAGATGCATTATTCTTAAATATAGCTTCTGCACAAGACATTGATAACGCAATGACAAAAGGAGTTAATTATCCCAAAGGATTGTTGAAATGGGCGGATGAGAAGGGGATTGAATGGTGTGTCTCAAAAATAGATGCTCTATACGATCAATACAGGGAGGATAGATATAGATGCTCGCCATTATTACGAAGAATGAACAAAGAGAACAAAACTTTTTTCTAAATGGAAGGTTCAAAAATCCCTTACAAAATGTTGAGCCAAGATGCCTACAGTACTTGGTTAGGTGTAGAAATACTACAATCCAAAATAGGTTATGTAAAAGTAGGGATGACCATTAGAAAAGAAATGCTTAATAGTATGAATAAAGCACATGGGGGTATAAGTTATTCCCTAGCTGATACAGCATTCGGTTTTACAGCAAATACACATGGAAAATATGCAGTTTCTATCGAGACAAGTATAAACCATATTGAAGCTTTAGAAGAAGGAGATTATATAACTGCAGAAGCAACAGTAAATTTACAAAAAACTAAAGTAGGCTTTAATATTGTTGAGGTTAAACGAGGAGAAGAATTAGTAGCTTTGTTTAAAGGAGTTGTTTATAGAACACAAAAAGATTGGGAACAATAATTATGAAAAACGCATATATAGTAGATGGAGTAAGAACTCCTATTGGAAATTATAAAGGAACCTTAAGCGCTGTAAGAACAGACGATTTAGGAGCACATGTTATAAGAGAAATTGTAAAAAGAAATCCCCAAATTCCTAAAGAAGCATTTGATGATGTAATTATGGGATGTGCAAATCAAGCAGGGGAAGACAATAGAAATGTTGCTAGAATGAGTTTGTTGTTGGCAGGATTACCTTTTACTGTTCCGGGAGAAACAGTAAATCGTTTGTGCAGTAGTGGACTATCAGCAATTATTCATGCTAATAGAGCAATTAAAACTGGCGATGGTGATTTGTTTATTTCTGGTGGTGTTGAGAATATGACCCGTGGACCATATGTTATAGCAAAACCTTCAAGTGCTTTTGGTAATGACAGTAAAATGTACGATTCTAGTTTTGGATGGCGATTTGTTAATCCAAAAATGCATGAAATGTATGGTACAGATGGAATGGGTAATACTGCCGAAAATTTAGTTGAAAAATACAATATTTCTAGAGAGGATCAAGATGCATTTGCATACCGAAGCCAGATGAAAGCTGCAGAGGCTCAAAAAAATGGAAGATTATCAAAAGAAATAGTTTCAGTCGAAATTCCACAGCGAAAAAAGGACCCTATAATTTTTTCTGAAGATGAATTTATTAAACCAACCACCACAAAAGATATTTTGTCCAAATTACGTCCCGCCTTTAAGAGAGAAGGAGGAAGTGTTACTGCTGGAAACTCATCTGGACTGAATGACGGTGCCGCAGCAACTATAATTGCAAGTGATGATGCTGTAGCAAAATATAATCTAAAACCCCTAGCAAGAATAGTTAGCTCTGCAGTTGTGGGTGTAGAACCTAGAATTATGGGGATTGGTCCTGTTCAAGCTTCAAATAAAGCGCTCGAAAAGGCAGGTCTTACAATGAAAGATATGGATGTTATAGAGTTAAACGAAGCATTCGCATCGCAAGCATTAGCATGTATTAGAGAATGGGGACTTGAAGACGATGACCCTAGAATAAATCCTAATGGTGGTTCTATAGCTATTGGACATCCCCTTGGAGTTACTGGTACTAGAATCGCATACTCTGCTGCTCTAGAGTTACAAGAGCAAAACAAAAGATATGCCCTCATTACTATGTGTATAGGTGTAGGACAAGGTTATGCTGCTATTATAGAAAGAGTTTAATATGAAAGTTTTAATAATAGGCGGAAATGGAACTATAGGCAAAAAAGTTGGTGAACGTCTTGTCGAAAATCACGAAGTTCTAACTGCAGGACGCAATTCTGGAGATATAACAGTAGATTTTGCAGATGCATCATCAATTAAAGAGATGTTTGAGTCTATTGGCAAATTAGATGCAATCGTTGCTATTGCTGGAGACGCTAAATGGGATAAGTTTGATAATCTTTCAGAAGAAGATTTTTATATTGGAATTAAGAGCAAAATGATGGGGCAAGTTAACCTAGTTAGGATAGGGAAAGAGTACCTCTCTAGTAACGGATCTTTTACATTAACAACTGGAATTCTTGCAGAAGAACCTGTAGATATGACAACAAGTGCTGCAATGGTTAATGGTGCTATTGAAAGCTTTACAAGAGCTGTCGCTCTAGAATTACCAAAAAAACAAAGAATTAATTGTGTTTCGGCAGATTTGGTTGAAGATGCTTACAAAAAATATAAAGACTTCTTTCCTGGAAATACACCTGTCCCAATGAATAAAGTAGTTGACGGGTATATTAAATCTGTTGAAGGTGTAACTACAGGTAAAATTTTTAAAATAAGAGGGTAACTATGACAAAAACACAACATTATATAAAAGGACAATGGATTAATGGTGATGGAGATGGAACTCCAATTTTAGATTCCGTAACAGGTGAGCACTTTACAAATGTTACTACTCAAGGGTTAGACGTGCCTTCCATTCTTCAGTATGGTAGAGAAAAAGGTGATGTGTTACGTAAAATGACTTTTCAAGAGCGTGGAAATATGCTCAAGAAACTTGCTTTATACTTAGTAAAAAGAAAAGAACAATTTTACGAAATAAGTTATAGAACAGGTGCAACAAGAATTGATAGTTGGATAGATATAGAGGGAGGTTTTGGTAATTTATTTGCTAATGCATCACTTAGAAAACTATTTCCCAATCAACCATTTCATGTAGAAGGAGATCCAATAGATTTATCGAGAGGTGGTAGATTTATGGCTCATCATATTATGGTGCCACGTGAAGGAGTTGCAGTTCATATCAATGCTTTTAATTTTCCAGTTTGGGGCATGTTAGAGAAATGTGCAGTAAACTGGATGGCAGGAATGCCAGCTGTTGTTCTTCCCGCACCTCAAACAGCATATTTAACCGAAGCTGTTGTAAAAGAAATTATTGCTTCTGGAATATGACCAGAAGGGTCATTACAACTTATTAGTGGTACCGAAAAGAGTATTTTGGATACTGTAACTTCACAAGATGTGGTAACGTTTACAGGATCAGCTAGTACAGGTAAAATATTAAAGCAACATCCTAGATTAATAGAAGAATCTGTGCCTTTTACAATGGAAGCAGATAGTTTAAATGCCTCTATTTTAGGGGAAGATGCCGTTCCAGGTACTCCAGAATTTAACTTGTTTATCAAAGAAGTTAGAAATGAGATGACTGTAAAGTGTGGTCAAAAATGTACTGCAATACGTAGAATTATTGTCCCAGAAAAACTTACAGAAGATGTACAAATTGCCTTAGGTAAAGCACTAGATAAAGTTACTGTTGGCGATCCAAGACTTAAGGAAGTAAGAATGGGAGCTTTAGTAAATACAGCACAAAGAGAAAACGTAAGAGAACAAGTAGCCAAAATTGCCAAGACTGCAAAGGTAGTTTACGGAAATCTTGAAAGTGTAGAAACTGTTGGTGCAGATGCCCAAAAAGGCGCCTTCATAAAACCAATTTTATTAAGAGAAGACAACCCGTTTAAAAATGAGGCTGTACATGTTACCGAAGCTTTTGGGCCTGTAAGTACTTTACTGCCCTATAAAAATTTAGATGAAGCTATTAAACTTTCAAAAATGGGTAAGGGTTCTCTTGTAAGTTCTATAGTAACTAATGACAACAAAATTGCAAGTGACTATACTGTTTCAGCAGCAACTCACCATGGTAGAATTTTAGTTCTCAATCGTGAAAGTGCTAAGCAAAGTACAGGGCACGGTTCTCCGTTACCAAACTTAATTCATGGTGGGCCAGGACGTGCTGGTGGAGGAGAAGAAATGGGAGGTATGCGTGGTGTAAAACATTATTTACAACGTTGTGCAATACAAGGTTCGCCAACAACTTTAACTGAAATTACAGGAATATATCAACCTAATGCAGAATATAAGGAAAGCAAAAAACACCCTTTTGCGTATCATTGGGAAGATATCAAACCAGGTATGTCACTTAAAACACATAATAGAACCCTCACAGATACAGATATAATAAATTTTGCAAATCTTACCTGGGATCACTTTTATGCGCATACAGATATCACATCTTTAGATGGAAGTATTTTTGAAAAACGTACGGCTCATGGTTACTTTATAATATCGGCTGCAGCCGGATTATTTGTGTACCCCAATAAGGGACCTGTTTCTGCAAACTACGGGTTAGAAGAAATTAGGTTTTTACGTCCATTATATCACAACGATACTGTGTATGTACGCCTAACTTGTAAACAAAAAGTAGATAGAGACGTTAACTCTGCAGAACACCCAAGCGGAATTGTAAAATGGTTTGTTGAAGTATTTGATGCAAATTTTGAAAATAGACCAGAAAAGGATAAAACAGACAAGGATTCTCCATTAGTAGCTATTGCTACTATCCTAACTATGGTTCAGAAAAAGCAAGAGACATTTATTGAGATGACTGAAGAAAAAATTGATAACTGTCTTAGTAAATTAACCGAAGATTCTAAACCAAAATGGGGTGCTATGAAGGCACAACAAATGATAGAACATTTAGAATATACCTATCAAATAGCTTCAGGAAAACTTCAGGATTTTGAGATAGCTACTCCAGAAAAAATATTAGAAAAAGTAAAGAATACTCTTTATAATTATGATAAGATGCCACGAGAGCATATGTTTCCGTTAGCAAAAGAATCTAAAATTGAAGAGTTAAGATTTAGCACCCTTGAAGAAGCAATTGAGCAACTTAAGAAAACCAGAGAGGACTATTTAGA
Organism: uncultured Flavobacteriaceae bacterium; assembly: GCA_964350765.1. Classification (GTDB taxonomy): domain Bacteria; phylum Bacteroidota; class Bacteroidia; order Flavobacteriales; family Flavobacteriaceae; genus CAYGMB01. The sequence goes on along the minus strand of CAYGMB010000095.1, from coordinate 10 downwards.
GTTTTTCAAA
>CAYGMB010000094.1:0-7627 GCA_964350765.1 uncultured Flavobacteriaceae bacterium | reverse complement strand
CATCGTCACAAGGAGGGTTTTACTACCCATATTTGCTGCAGCAGCCGCTGCTTCAGAACCTGCGTGGCCACCACCTACCACTACAACATCATATTCTTTTTCAAACATAAAATTAAATGTTCCACGTGGAACAATTTTAAAGTTTATAAACTAAGTGCAAATATACGTTAATTAACTTATAATCAACAAGTTAAGAGGTTAAATTACTGAGTATCAAGCTGGTACTTGTCAGTTAGAAGTGTTAATGCAGTATCTTCTGCATTTCGCATTACGATTTCTTCTTTTTCTGTTTTATCTTTTAATCCGCATAAGTGTAAAATACCATGAATAATTACACGGTGTAATTCGTTTAAAAAAGAACTATTAAAATGTACCGCATTCTCTTTTACTCGATCAATTGAAATATATATTTCACCGTGAATTATGTCTCCCAAAGAATTATCAAAAGTAATAATATCGGTTAATGTATCGTGATTTAAAAAAGAGACATTAAGTTTATGAAGATAATTATCATCACAAAAGACATAAACTATATCCCCTTCCTTTTTATTATAATTAGAAATCACTTCTTGAATCCAATTAGAAACATTCTTTTTATTAGAAAATTGAAAATCGGTTTCTGAAAAAAAATCAATCATTTGTTTTCTTGAAATAGGTGTTCACCTTTTGTTTGTAATTATCTCTTAGTGGCAATGCATCTCTATTTAAAACTTCAGTAGTATTAAAGTATTTTTTAATTTCTTCTGGGGTTAAACGTAGGGTATTAGAATAGTTTCTTCTATTTGTTTGGGACTCTCTTTTTTGCTCTTGTCCTTGCTTGAAGTCTGCTTTGTCGAGTTTTAACAACTCATACTTTAGGTTCAGCATTTGTTCAAGAGTTCTCTCATTGAATCCTTTGTCCAACAATTGTTGTTCTATACCCTCCATCTTTTTTAAAATATCACCGCCCTTTCCGTCTAAACCCTCCTTACTAAGTTTATCTTGAAGTTGTTGACGAAGTTGTTGCTGTTGCTTATATATTTCAAAGATTTCGCCCATATCGTCTTCGCTAGGTTGGTCTCCATCTCCTTCTCCATTACTACCTTCTCCATCTTTATTTCCTTTACCGTCTTTGCCATTGTTTCCATTTTCACCATTTCCTTCTCCACTACCGTTTTGTCCATCCTCACCAGACTCACCTTTACCTTCTCCTTTACCTTGACTTCCTTCTCCTGGTTTTTTTCCTTTACCTTTTTTACTCCCTTCTTCCATCTTTTCTGAAAGGCTTTCTTGTTTTTTTATTATGTCTGGAAGTTGAAATCCTTGGCCCTGTCCTTTTCCTTTACCAGAGCCCATCATCATCATTTGATTCTGCATATTACCTAACATGTCGCTTAGCATAATCGCTAGTTCGTTAGCCCCCGTTACAGTATACTGCTGACTAGAAATACCTTGACGCATTTGATTTTCTGCTAATCGCTCTAGAGATTTGTTGATATTAAAATCAACTTCTGTTAAAGACTCATTTATTTTTTCACTTAAAATAGGTTGTCGAAGAGATAGTGCAAATAGACTATCGTCTATATGTTCAAAATTTGATTTTAAATCATTTTGAATATTAAGCTTTTTCCCAAAAGTAGCACTTCCATAGTCTGTAACTTTAAATTCTTCCATTAAATCTTCTTGCTCAAAAGAGAATACAACTAGATTATCCAAAATTTGACGAAGCATCTCTACATCTTCCTCAATAGACTCCATTTGACCTGCAGCCATTTGGGCTTGCATCTGCTTGCCCATTTGTTTCATTTTTTGACCAGCTTTTTTCTGGTTTTGTTTGGCATCACTTGGATTTTGTTGTTCTAAGTTATCTGTAGCTTTTTGTTGCTCTTGTTCTACTATCTTTTCTTCACCTTTATCTTGTTCGATCTCCATTGGTTCCTTAAGCGATTCATTCTCTTTTTGAAGCTCTTCCATTTCTTTTTGATATTCTTCAAACTGTTTGTTTAGTTCTTCTTGAGCTTCTTTGGTGTTTTGATCTTCTGGTTTATCTGCTAGTTGTTCTTGTTTCTCTCCTAATTTATACAGTTCGTCTGCTAGTTTTTCAGCCTTTTTTGTTACATAGTAGCGTTTAGTAAGCTCAAGTAATTGTTCTAAGTTTTTCTCTTGATTTTTATTTTGCTTTGAGAGCTCCTCAAGCTTTTCTGTGAGTTCTTCTTTCTTTATTTTGTCTTGTATTTTTTCTAACTCTTCAAGTAGTTTTTCGTTTTCTTTAAGCTTCTCTTCATTGTTCTGTAACCGTTCTTTTAGTTGTTCTTTAAAAGGGTCGTCTTCTTTGTCTTTCTGAAAATCTTCAAGGTTTTCTTTTAACTCTTTACTGAAGTTTTTCATCATCTCTTCTTGCTGCTTTTGTCTTTTTATAAAATCTTCTAGCTTCTTTTTGTCATTATAATTAAGTTCTTTTTTTTCTTTTTGAGTCTTGCTTAACTCCTCTAAGCGTTGCTCTTGGTCTTTTAATTCTTCTAAAGACTTATTAAGGCCTTGAATAGATTCTTCCTGATTCTGAAGGTTTTCCTTTTCAAGTTCACTTTCGGTAAGTTTTCTAAAATTATAAATAATAGATTTTGATGATTTAAAGTTGTGAATAGCGTCATTATCAAAAACTTCAAAGTAATATTCGTAGGCAACTCCATCGTTAAGGTCTAACTGGCTTGGAAATGTATAAACAAACTGGTCTATGTTAGATTTATTTACGGGAAGTTGTAGTGATTTTTTGTTTTCTTGTTCTCCTTGAGGGTAATATACCAGCTGTAGCCTTGTAAGCCCATAATCATCACTTACATTACCTAGGAAATATACTTTTTGGCTGTCTGTACTATCTCTTTTAGACTCTAATTCAATATCGGGGTATTCATCTTTTATGACTCCTAATGTAAAAGATAAGTTTTCGTATTCTCTAAGCGTTTCATTAGAAGTGGTAAGCGCATAATCTAGCTTACTGTATATTCCTTTTGAGTAACTAAATGTTTTATCGGCTTGTGTAAAATTGTACGATGAGTCTTTGGTTTTAAGAAGTACCTCTGTAGTGTTTTTTGTAGTAACATTCCATTTTACTAGGGTGCCTTCAGGAATAGTAGCATTACCTGAGCTCTTTAAAATTTCATCTTTTTTTCCCGTATAACTTGGGTAATCTAGAACCATTTCAAAAGAAGTAAGTGAAGGTGTCTTTACAACAGCTACCTCATATTCTTGAGATTTTACCGAGTTACCTTGTAGCTTAAAACTAAAATCTTCAACTGGTTGGCTAAAGGTATATTCAAACAAACCGGGCGCAATTTGTTGTAAATAATACGTTTCATCATTGTATTGAATACTTACATTTTCAGGAATAGTGGTTCCGCTTGTATTTACTTTTACTGTAAAGGGTTTGTTTTCTATTGCAGTTAAGTTGTCATTCAAAACCCTAAAACTAAAAGGTGCTGGCGGCTCATAAGCGGTTTGGTAATTTACTACTCGTTCATAACTACTAGAAAACATATTTTTATCTCCAAGTGCTGTAAAAAGCAAAAAGACGATTACGGGTATCGCTGCATACTTTAGATATTTGCTGTTTTTTTTAAAATTTACAGCAGCTTTAAACTGTATGGGTTGTAATTCATTCGCTTTTTGCTCAATACTTGCTACCAACAACTCAGATTCACGCTGATTTTGGTTTAATTGTATAACATTTAACAGCTTGTCATTAACTTGAGGAAAGTGATTTCCTATAATTTTTGAAGCTTCTTCGTGTGTTATGCCTTGTTGTAACTTAAAAAGTTTGGCTAATGGGAATGCAATAAATCTAACAAAAAGAGTGACCTCAACCCCTACAAAAGACCAAAACAAAATTGTTCTTCCTGTTGGACTAAGCCATAAAAAGTATTCTACCAGAAGTGTTATTAAAAAATACAGCAGGCCAATTGCGAAAAATAAGATACCTCCTTTGATTAACTCATTGGTATAATATTTTTTAATAAATTGTTCCAGCTTATGCTGAATAATGCTATATGTGCTCATAAACTTATGCTAGTATAGTATGCAAACTTTAAAATTACAATTTTATTTTATAACAAAAATCACTCCAAACCTAATAAAATGAGGGACTTAAAATATCTTGCATCTTACACTATTCCAATTGTTGCTGTACTGGGGTTAGTTTTAAAAAATTACTGGGTGTTTTTAACACCAATATATGCTTTTGTTTTGGTTCCTATTTTAGAAATAGCATTACCAATAGAAACAAGTAATCTTTCCGAAGAAAAAGCACAAAGTAAAGCTAGCAATCGTTTTTTTGATTTTCTATTATACCTCAACCTTCCTATTGTTTACGGAATTGTATTGTATTTTTTATGGAGTATTACCGTGGTTAACTATGAAACCTATGAGTTGGTCGGGCTTATTTTTTCGGTTGGAATTGCTCTTGGATCTAACGGTATAAATGTTGCTCATGAGCTTGGGCACAGAAAAACACAATGGGAAAAAACACTTGGGAAAATTTTATTAATGCCTGCTTTGTACATGCATTTTTACATTGAGCATAATTTTGGACATCATCAAAATGCAGCTACAAAAGAAGATCCAGCTAGCGCAAGATATAATCAATCTGTATATTCATTTTGGATTACGTCAATGACTAGACAGTATGTTAGTGCTTGGAAACTACAAAAGCAGTTATTACAGCGTAACTCTTTACCCTTTATTAATGTAAAAAATGATATGTTATGGTATAGTATTTTTCAAATAGCTTACCTTTTAAATGTCTTTATTGTTTTTAGATCAACTGCATTAATTGCTTCATTATTTATTGCACTTTCGGCAGCTATTTTGCTAGAAACTATAAATTATATTGAACATTATGGATTAAGCCGCTTAAAAACCAAAAGCGGTCGCTATGAACGCGTTAAAGAAATTCACTCTTGGAATTCAAACCATGTACTAGGAAGAGTTATGTTATACGAACTAACACGCCATAGTGACCACCACTATCGAGCACATAAAAAATATCAACTACTGGACTGTCATGAAACAAGTCCGCAAATGCCATATGGATATCCAACTTCTATGGTTTTATCGTTAGTGCCGCCGTTGTGGTTTGCAATAATGAATAAAAGAATTCCTATTGAAATGCGCATCTAGGATTGTATCTTTGCGGCTTAATTGTTAATTATGTCTTCAAAGATAAGAGTACGTTTTGCTCCTAGTCCAACTGGACCATTACATATTGGTGGTGTTAGAACCGCTTTATTTAATTATTTATTCGCAAAAAAACATAACGGTGATTTTATACTTCGTATTGAAGACACTGACCAAACTAGGTATGTAGCTGGGGCAGAAGATTATATAGTTGAGTCCCTTAATTGGCTCTCAATTCCTTTTGATGAAGGTCCAGGAAAAGAAAAAGGATGTGGCCCATATAGACAAAGTGAACGCAAACATTTGTACAAAGAATACGCAGATAAACTTTTAGCTTCTGGAAATGCATACTATGCATTTGATACTACTGAAGAGCTAAACGAACATCGCAAAAATCATGAAGCAAAAGGGAAAACATTTATCTATAATTGGCACAACAGAGAAAAGCTAAATAACTCTCTTTCGCTATCAAAAAGTGAAGTAACCAAAAAGATTGAAGCAGGAGAACCTTATGTAATTAGGTTTAAAACTCCCACTAATACAATATTAAATTTACAAGATATTGTACGAGGAGGTATACAAATAGACACAAATGTGCTAGACGATAAAGTTCTTTTTAAAAGTGACGGAATGCCAACGTATCACTTGGCTAATATTGTAGATGATCATCTCATGGATATCTCTCATGTAATTCGTGGAGAAGAGTGGTTGCCATCACTAGCCTTACATGTATTATTATACCAAGCTTTTGGTTGGGAAGCTCCAAAATTCGCTCACTTACCCCTTATTATGAAACCTGTTGGTAAAGGAAAACTAAGCAAGCGTGATGGTGATAAGATGGGGTTTCCAGTTTTTCCTTTGGAGTGGAAAACAGCAGATGGAGCTATTTTTTCAGGATATAGAGAAGATGGGTATTTACCCGAAGCAGTTGTGAACATGCTCGCACTTTTGGGCTGGAATCCAGGAACAGAGCAAGAACTCTTTTCGCTAGAAGAATTAATTGAAGCCTTTGATCTTGAAAAAGTAAATAAGTCTGGTGCAAAGTTTAATCCAGATAAGACAAAATGGTTTCAGCAACACTATCTACAACAGTTAGAAAATAAAGAGCTACTCGAGTTATTCTTGCCAATCTTAACTACAAAACTTGGCGAAAAGTCTATTTTTTCTGAAAGTGTACTGCTATCAATAATTCAATCCGTAAAAGAACGTACAGTTTTTGCTAAAGATATATGGGAACAAGCAAGTTTTTATTTTGAAGCTCCCAAAAGTTATGATGGAAAAGCTTCTGCAAAAGCATTTAAGGAAGGCACAAAAGATATTTTAGAACATGTATTGTCAATTCTAGAAGCTACTGAGGACTATTCTGAAGAAAATCTATCCAAACAAATAAAGGGCTGGATTACCGAAAACAATATAGGTTTTGGTAAAGTAATGATGCCTTTGCGATTAGCTTTAGTGGGAGAAATGAAAGGCCCGGATGTTTTTTTAATTCTTTCGATTCTAGGCAAGAAAGAAAGTATAGAACGTGTTGAAAATGCTGTTAATTTTATTTCTTAGAAGTAAATAACTGCACCCAATACAATTGTAGAGCTGTTTCCTTTAAAATTGGAGTTCTCTAAGTTTTTATCGTTTAAAGCGCTTAGCATATTGGTCACTCCATATTGGTATTGCGCACTTAACCTAAATCCTTCTATTCCCGCAGTGATACCGCCTAAAACTCTAAAGTTTACCTTGGTTATATCTTCTATATCTCTTGCAGTAATAGTGTTGTAGCCATCAATAATGTAAGCTTCAAAGCGGTCGCTTTGTAGTTTCATTTTTCCATTTATTTGCAATAATGGACCAAACTCGAAACTTAAATGGTTGCGAACAATATTAAAACTTCCTAAAAAGTTAATTTGGGCACCTTGTATAACGTATTCTAGGCTTTGCTGGTCTAGGCCAGAGATGTCTCTAGCTGAAACACCAATATTCGAACTAATAAAGTTAACTCCATATATTAAATCAAACTGATTTCTAAAAGCTCCTCTTGCAGTAAAACCACCCATAAAACCTGTCCCTTGTTCTGTAATTAAGTCTGTGGTGTTTATATCAAAAAAAGAAACGCCCCCTGTGATTCCAAGTTTATTATAATCATCATAGTTTCTTTGAGAATACCCAAATTGAATTACAAATAGAAATAAAACAGTAACAAATATTGGTTTTAATAGACTCATAGTGTACAAAAATTTAATGGCGCAAAAGTAGCTTTATTTTTGTATCTTCAAACTTCTCTAATTTAAATATTAAACTATGGCATCAATTATTCTAGCTTCTCCTCTTTTATTTATACCCCTTATTGTAATTGCTTTCTTTTTAGGGATCTCTATTTTCTTTATTGTAAAACAACAAACAGCAGCTGTAATCGAAACCTTTGGTAGATACAGTAGTGTTCGTAATTCTGGATTGCAATTTAAAATACCTGTAGTTCAAAGAATTG
>CAYGMB010000093.1:3466-7660 GCA_964350765.1 uncultured Flavobacteriaceae bacterium | reverse complement strand
CCCACCACCAACAGTCATTAATGCTATTTCAGTTTTTTCTTGGTCGGGTTCATCAATAGTATTTAATAATAATACAGATGAAAGTGCCTGTCCATATTCGGCAGAATATCCACCCGTAGAAAAGGTTATACCGTCAAACAAAAAAGGACTATACCTTCCTCTTGTTGGTATGTTATTGGTAGTTGGCGTATAGGGAGTAAATACTCTAATACCATCAATAAAAATTTGCGTTTCTCCTGCATCTCCTCCACGTACAAAAAGACGTCCGTCTTCAGCAACTGTGGTAGTACCCGGTAAAGTTTGTAATGCTCCAACATAATCACCTAGTGCACTTGCTGTTGTTACGACATCTAGAGGCTTCAATACAGATACCTTACTATTGTCACTTGCTTCTAGTGTTCCAGCAGATATTACTACAGTATCTAGAGAGTTTACATCTTCTTTTAATACTACAGAAACTTTATTTAATTGAGTAATATCTGCAGCCATCATAAATGTTTCAAAAGAAACATAAGACACCATTAATGTTTGAACTCCAGTTTCAAAAGTTTCAAAACTGAAGACTCCTTCTTCATTAGTTGTGGTTCCATCGTAAGTACCATCAAGAAATACATTGGCACCAAAAATTGGTGTTCCATTTTTTTCTGTAACTTTTCCACTAACAGTTGTTTGTGCAATTCCATTAAAAAAAGGTATAACAAATAATAGTAGGATAATTGATTTAAAATAATTCATTTTCTGTTTGATTAATTTTACGGTACAAACATCTTTAAGAAAAATGCTATTCACAGAAAAAAAATACTCAACTGCATAAATTGAAAGCTGAATTGTAAATTAATCATAAATTGAAAGTATCTTAATTTCAGAAAAACTAAAAATAGTATCTTGGTAGTAAAATAGATTTTAATGAATGATAGTGATAAAATAGAAGCTTACATATCAAAACACCCAAAGTGGATATCACAATTAACCAATTTACGCAATGTTTTTTTAGACACAGAACTTGATGAGGTAGTAAAATGGGGAAGTCCAACTTATAGTCTTAATGGAAAACTTGTTGCTGGGATTGCAGCATTTAAAAACCACTATGCAATTTGGTTTCATCAAGGAGTTTTTTTAAAAGACGACGAAAAAGTTCTTGTAAATGCACAAGAGGGTAAAACAAAAGCTTTACGTCAATGGCGTTTTGAAGAGAAAGATACAATTGCACCTCAACTAGTAAAGAAATACGTAAATGAGGCAATTGAGAATTGTAAACAAGGGAAAGAATTAAAAGTAGAGCGAAAAAAAGGGGTTACTGTTCCTAAAGAGTTACAAAATGTTTTTTCAGAAAATAAAGAACTTCATAATGCTTTTAAAAAACTCACTTTAGGGAAGCAGCGAGAATATGCTGGTTATATTTCTGAAGCAAAAAGAGATGCTACTAAAGAAAATAGAATTGAAAAAATTACACCTATGATATTAAATGGTGTTGGTCTACATGATAAATACAAAAACTGTTAAGTATTGAAAGAACCAAGATTTAAAAAATATACCTCAAGACAACTTTGGTATTACACCAAGAGAGCCTTATATATTTTATTTGCGTGGGTTCTTATCTCTAATCTCATTTTCTTTTATGAGTTTTTCACTTTAAAAAGTGAAGGCGTGTTAAGTTCTAGCTTTGACTTTAAAACTTCTTTTACAGCCAATTTAATTGTAGGAGTAATTGCAGGTTTAATAGGAGGCATCTTTACGGTAAACCTAATGGAACGGTGGTTGCGAAAGTATGCTTTTTGGAAGGCATTACTGTATATGATTATTATTTATGTTATTGCTGCTTATTCAATAAGCGCGTTAGGAGCCTTTTATTATTATACAGATTATTTATCCTTACCATTTTATCACGAAGATATTTTAAATGAAGTTTACTTTTTCTTTGGGAGTTGGCTTTTTATTAAAAACCTATTTATCTGGCTCATCATTGTGGTATTCACCCTAATAATACTTATTGTAAATGATAAGTATGGCCCTGGTGTTTTTCCAGATTATTTAATGGGACGTTACTTTATGCCTAAAAATGAACGCCGCATTTTTATGTTTGCAGATATTAGAGATGCTACAACCATTGCAGAAAAATTAGGTGAAGAAAAGTACTTTAATTTTCTAAAGGATTTTTATCGTGATATTGCTCCAGCCATTGTACAAACACGTGGAGAGGTTTATCAATATGTTGGGGATGAAGTAGTAATTTCTTGGAAAATGAAACATGGCTTAAAAAACGGCAACGCAATTAGATGCTTTTACAGTATGAAAAAAATAATTACTTATAAGTCTAACAGGTATCTAAGAAAATATAGTGTTGTGCCAGAATTTAAAGTTGGTTTCCACTACGGAAATGTAATGGTTGGAGAGATAGGAAAACTTAAAAGAGATATTGCATTTTCTGGAGATGTTTTAAATACAACTTCTAGAATACAAGAAATGTGTAACGAATTTGATGTAGACATATTAGCCTCGGCAGAGTTTGGAGACATTGCTTATAAATTACCTAAAGATGTATCAAAAAAGTCATTAGGATCTATAAAACTAAAAGGAAAAGCCAACGATATTGAACTCGTTACCTACTACAAAGATTAGGCTTCTAAATTTTGGAATAATTAATGTGGTTAACAAAATTAGTAACAAACAAAACTTTTAATTATGAAAACAGATTTTTACACAAAAGCCGTGCTTACAGTTATTGCTATATGCCTTACAGTTAACACTATAGAAACTATTGACCTGTTTCCTAAAGCATTTGCTTCAGAAAATAGTACAACTCCAAAAGTAACTTCAGATTATATGCTTGTACCAGTAAACGAAGCTAGCACAATGGATGTACGTATTGTAGATATTAATACCTACGACGAACTTAATGTTAACTTAAAAAGTGTTGACACCTATGATGAGCTAGACGTAAACCTAAAAAGCATAGAGACAAGTGATGAGTTAGATGTAAATATTGATGAAATTGGAGGAAGTTTTGTACTTTCCGGAGGACCTATACCTGTGAAAGTAAAATAACTATTTTTTAAAAGGCCTTATAATAAGACGTGCTGCTCGATCATAATTAATATAATTATACGCCCAGTTAAAGAAGGTAACTACTCTATTTCTAAACCCTACAAGGAAAAATAGATGTATAAACATCCATACAAACCAAGCAAAAGGACCAGCAAATTTAAATTTCTTTAAATCTACAACAGCTTTGTTTCTCCCAATAGTTGCCATAGAACCTTTGTCTAAATAAGAAAAAGGAATCAAATTCTTGTTGTCCATCATCCTTTTAATATTCTTTGCTAGATGTTCTCCTTGCTGTATAGCTGGTTGCGCAACTTGAGGATGACCTTTTGGAAATTTATCTGTTTGCATTAAAGCAATATCTCCTAAAGCAAAAATAGTTTTATATGTTTCAATTTGATTAAACTCATTCACATTATACCTATTTACTTTTTCAAAAATAGCTTTAGCATCAAGCCCTTTAACTGGAGCTCCCGTAACCCCTGCTGCCCATATAAAAGTTTTAGTTTTAAAAAATAAGTCTTCATTATTTGTTGTCACTTTTTCCCCATCATATCCATTAATTAATGTATTTAAGTGAATTGTTACACCCAATTTCTCCAAATACTGTTTAGCCTTTTTAGAGGCATGTTCACTCATAGCATTTAAAACTCTATTAGATCCCTCAACAAGGTGGACTTGCATATCCTGTGGTGTTAAACTTGGATAATCTACAGACAAAATACTTTTTCTAAACTCTGCTAAAGCCCCTGCAAGTTCAACTCCTGTAGGACCAGCGCCTGCTATAACAAAATTTAAAAGCTGAAGTCGTTTTTCCTTATCTGTAGTAATGTCTGCCTCTTCTATATTTTGAAGTACAAGGCTACGTATATTAAGTGCTTGCGGAACATTTTTCATTGGCATACTATTTTTTTGAATAGTTTTATTACCAAAGTAATTTGTTTTAGTACCTGTTGCAAGTACCAAATAGTCATATGAAAGATTTCCAATTGAAGTTTCTATAGTTGAGTCCTTCGTATTTATAGTTAAAACTTCTGCCAATCTAAAATGAAAATTATTATGTTTTCTGAATATTTTTCTAAGCGGATAGGCAATTGAATCTGGTTCTAATCCTGCAGTAGAAACTTGGTACAAGAGAGGTTGAAATGTATG
>CAYGMB010000093.1:0-3456 GCA_964350765.1 uncultured Flavobacteriaceae bacterium | reverse complement strand
CTTTCTCTTTTCTCATTTTTTTTATAAAAGAAATTCCAGCAAATCCACCACCAACAACAACTATTCTTGGTAATGAGGAGGTAGGTATATTCATCATAAATGACTATTATTACAAAGGTAAGAAGTAAATAAATGAGACACTAATCTTTTTTATTTTTTAAAATAGTGTAACAATAAAAGTTCACTACCTACTAATGCAATAGCTAACAATCAATCATTGGACAAAGAACTCGAACATAGTTTTGTAACCCAGCTAGAGGAGAACCAAAACATTGTGCATAAGATTTGTAGATTATATACAAACGATAGTGACGCGCATAATGATTTGTTTCAGGAGATTACCATACAATTATGGAAAGCTTTTCCAAAATTTAGAGGGGATGCCAAATTTAGTACTTGGATGTATAGAGTTGCCCTTAATACGGCAATAACACTATATAGAAAGTCCAAAAGAACAGTAAAAACACAGGATTACGAAGGAGTAAGTTTTAAGATATCTTCCGAAGAATATGATGACACAATCGAAGAGCAATTAAAATTAATGTATAGTGCCGTAAAGACCTTAAACGATATTGATAAAGCACTTGTATTTTTATATCTAGAAGATAAAAATTACAAAGAAATTTCGGAAACATTGGGTATTAGTGAAGTAAATGCAAGAGTAAAGATGAACCGAATAAAAGGAAAACTTAGACAAATATTAAATCCGTAAAAATTATGGATCAATTAGAATTATTAAAAGAAAAGTGGAAAAATACGGAGCAACAGCTCCCTACTTTATCCTATGATGACATATACAAAATGTTACTTAAAAAATCGTCTTCCATAGTAAAGTGGATTTTCTTTATAAGTATAGCCGAAATTTTATTTTGGACTGCGCTATCCTTTTTTATTCCAGAATCTAGCAAAGCAATAAATGAAGGATTAGGGTTAAAGACTATATTCCTTATTCTTGGAATTATAAACTACATAGTTTTTGCCATTTTTATCTATTTATTTTATAAAAATTATCAAAAAATTCAAGTTACAGATACGAGTAAACAGTTAATGAAAAATATACTTAACACTCGTAAAACAGTAAAGTACTTTGTATTTTATAATGTAGGTACTAGCGCTATTGGGCTTATTGTTTTTAACATATATTATTATATTGAAAGAGAACGACTTTTTGAATTAATGGGAGAAAACTTTGATGGTTATGGTTCTATTCCACCAGAATCGTTTTCAACAATTTTCTTTGGGTCGCAAATAATAATTGCAATAATATTTATATTACTCTTATTACTATTCTATTACCTCATTTACGGATTATTAATGAGAAGGCTTAAGCGCAACTATAGAGAACTTAAAAAGATGGAGGTTTAGATTTATTAAGATTACGGGAGCCTAATGTGTTATACACTATTAATAAAAAGAACAGAATTATTTTTGAATTTTAAAAATTAGTACCTCCATTGTCTTTCTTTGTTTAATTCTTCTTCCTTTTGTAATTCTTCTTGTGGAATTACTTTTAAAAATGAAGGGTAGGTACAACAAGTGGTTTATTTTTCTTTATTATATGAGCAGTACCACGTCTAATAGGCTTCCATGGACGAGTAGTTCCTTGCGGAAAAGTAACAACCCAACCATCGTCCAAAGCAACTTTAATATTGCTTACATCACTCATTTTTACTTGGCGATTTACTTCTTTTCCTTCAGAACGCCATGTACGTTCAATACTAACAGACCCTGTATATGCCATTATTTTTGGAAGAAGCCCAGATTGCATTGTTTCTTTTGCAGCCACAAAATACATGTTGAGTTTAGGTTTCCATAAGTATCCAATATTTTTAATGCTATCCTCTCTCCCACTCAAGCTTGCATTAAATACGTGAAACATTGCTACAACATCTGCAAAATAAGTTTGATGGTTAGAGATAAACAAGACATTAGTATCGGGAAGATTTCTTATAATTTCACTTCCTTCTATTTCAAGTTTATTAAACCCCTTAAATCTCCTATGGGTTAGTGCGCCAAGAATGCGTATTAACCACAGTTTTATAAATAGTATATGTCCAAAAGGATTCTTCTTAAAAAGCCCCATGTAAAAAGTTCGGTTTTATGTTCTAGACTACTTAATAATAGTAGAAAAGTCTAGGGTTCAAAGATACAAAAAATCAAAGGTTAGATTATTTGTTTCAACATTTGTCGTATTTCATTGAGCATCATTGCTGTAGCACCCCAAACAATTTGTTTGTTTAGTACAAAGGCTGGTACTTGTATTTCTTTTGCATATGAAGTAGATAATGTTTTGGTAACTAAAACATCATCATCCATAAATTGAGTAAGCGGTACTTCTATTATAGCTTCTACTTCAGAATCTTGGGGTATAAAATTTAACTCTTGATTACTAACCCCAAAAAATGGTTGAACAAAAAAATTACTAGGTGGAATATAAATTTCTGTAAGTTCTTTTAATACTTTTATTTTATCTCTAGTAACTCCTATTTCTTCCTCTGTCTCTCTTAGTGCTGTATCCATTTTATCAATATCTTCATTTTCTACTTTCCCGCCTGGAAAGCCAACTTGGGCAGAATGTACCCCTTTATATGTCTTTCTAAGTATTAAAACTAAGTTTGTAAATCTCTCTTTACGGGAAGGGTAAAATAATGCTAATACAGCAGCTTTTCTTGCAGAGTTTTTATCTCTTGCCTTTCTTTTGAGCTCCAATAAACGCTCAATAGGAGCCATTTCAAGATGAGAAGTCTCGCCAGGAAGTTCCAATTTGCTTATTTTTACAATCTGTTTTTCAAATTCTGAAAATTCCATTTTATGAAAACTTTTTACCTATTTTTTGTGTTGAGCTTGACTTTTTTTGCAAGTTGTGAAGATACTAAAAAGGAAAAAAAAATAAATACTGAGAATACTATAGAAAAAATTACGGATAGTGTTTCTTCTAAAAAAATTAAAGAAAATATAAACCAGACAGTTTTTGAAAAAATCACCAACGATAATGTTGTATCATTCTTAACCGAATATGGAAACAACAATCCTGAAAATAATGTAAAAATCACAACACAACATGGTGAAATAGAAATTGAACTTTATGAGGACACGCCCTTACATAGAGCCAACTTTATATATTTGGTAAAACAAGGGTATTTTGATAACACCTTTTTTCATAGGGTGGTACCAAACTTTATAATACAAGGTGGAAATAGTGATAATGCAGATACCAATAAAAAAAGGTTTAAAATTGGTGATGAATATTTAATACCTGCAGAGATAAATCGCAATCATACCTACGGTAGTATTTCTGGAGCAAAACAATATCGAGAAAATCCAGACAAACAAACTATGCCATTTGAATTTTTTATTTTCCTTGGACCACAAACCTCAACCAGTCACCTTAATGGAAATTATACCGTTTTTGCAAAAGTTACTAACGGAATGGATGTAGTTGAAAAAATTGCTAAC
>CAYGMB010000092.1:3555-7698 GCA_964350765.1 uncultured Flavobacteriaceae bacterium | reverse complement strand
AATAAAAACCTTTACAAAGAAGCGGACGATTATATTGTTATGATTGTTGCAGGGCCTAATGCCCGTAAAGATTACCATTATAACGAAACGGAAGAGCTCTTTTACCAATTAGAAGGTACCATAGAAGTACATATTCAAGAAGATGGGGAGAAAAAAACTATGAAGTTAGGTCCTGGAGATATGTATTTGCATCCAGCTAAAGTACCGCACTCTCCTGTACGTCATGAAAATTCAATAGGATTAGTAATTGAAAGAAAACGTGACGACTTAGATGCTAAGGATGGTTTGTTGTGGTTCTGCGATAATTGTAATAACAAACTACACGATGTTTACTTTCCGCTTACTGATATAGAAAAGGACTTCTTAAAACATTTTAAGCACTTTTATGAAAGTAAAGAGCTCCGTACTTGTTCAAACTGTGGGACTATAATGGAGGCAGATAGCCGTTTTATAGAATAACAACAAAGTGCCTTACTTTACCACTCGAAACTTTTACAATCTTCATAGCTTTCAGTACCTTCGCAATAATTAATTTTAAAATAAAACAAACATAGTATGTCAACGGTAGCTACGAGCTTCGGAATAGAAGAAGCGCTTCAAGAACTTGGTATTAAAGATATAAATAAGGGGACTTCAACTGGAAGCAATTGGTTTTCTGATGGAGATGAAATAGCTTCAAAATCTCCAGTAAACGGTAAGTTAATCGCCAAAGTTACCTCCACTTCAAAAGATGATTATGAAAAAGTGATGAGTGCTGCTACGTCTGCATTCAAGACATGGAGAACAATGCCAGCACCACAAAGAGGAGAAATTGTAAGACAGTTTGGCGAAAAATTAAGAGAGAAAAAAGAGCCACTTGGTAAGCTAGTTTCTTATGAAATGGGAAAAAGTTATCAAGAAGGACTTGGTGAAGTACAGGAAATGATAGACATCTGTGATTTTGCAGTTGGTTTATCTAGACAACTACATGGGCTTACTATGCATAGTGAGCGTCCAGGACATAGAATGTACGAACAATATCACCCACTAGGAGTGGTAGGAATTATCTCTGCTTTTAACTTTCCAGTTGCAGTTTGGGCTTGGAATACAGCATTAGCTTGGGTTTGTGGGGATGTTTGTGTTTGGAAGCCAAGTGAAAAAACACCATTATGTGGGGTTGCCTGTCAAAATATTGCTGCAGAAGTTTTCGCAGCAAACAACTTACCAGAAGGTATTTCATGCTTAATTAATGGAGATTATAAGGTAGGCGAATTTATGACAAAGGATAGTAGAGTTCCTTTAGTTTCTGCTACTGGTTCTACTCGAATGGGTAAAATTGTTGCTCAAGAAGTAGGCGCTAGATTAGGAAAATCCCTTTTAGAGTTAGGTGGGAATAATGCTATTATAGTGACTCCAGACGCCGATGTGAAAATGACAGTAATTGGTGCCGTTTTTGGAGCAGTAGGAACAGCTGGACAACGTTGTACCTCTACACGCCGTCTTATTATTCACGAAAGTATGTATGACAAAGTAAAGAACGCTATTGTAGATGCATACAAACAGTTAAGAATTGGAAATCCATTGGATGAGAATAACCATGTAGGACCTCTAATTGACACAGATGCTGTTTCTATGTATGAAAAAGCACTAACACAGGTTGTAGAAGAAGGCGGAAATATTATTGTAGAAGGCGGTGTATTATCTGGAGAAGGGTATGAAAGTGGTTGTTATGTAAAACCTGCAATTGCAGAAGCGAAACCTGAATACAAAATAGTACAACACGAAACCTTTGCTCCTGTTTTATACCTATTAAAGTATAGTGGTGACGTAGAAAACGCAATAGATATACAAAACAATGTAGCACAAGGATTATCTTCGGCAATAATGACTAATAATCTTAGAGAAGCAGAACGCTTTTTAAGTCATGCAGGAAGTGATTGTGGTATTGCTAATGTAAATATTGGAACTTCTGGAGCAGAAATTGGTGGAGCTTTTGGTGGAGAAAAAGAAACAGGGGGCGGTCGTGAATCTGGAAGTGATGCTTGGAAAGTTTATATGAGAAGACAAACAAACACAATTAATTATACTACTGAATTGCCTTTAGCACAAGGAATAAAATTTGATTTATAGTATAGATAATATTAATGTATCAAAAAGGCTTACTGTTATAGTGAGCCTTTTTTAATTCCTCCCATTTTCATTAGGATATAATGTCCAAACGGGGTCACTTTGCCAAAACTCTTTAGTTTCTGTATTTATAATAGAAATAGGACCTTTAAATGCTGCACCTGTATCTATATTCCATACATTAGCAAAATTGGTGGGTGTTGTTTTCCCAATTCTTGTAACTGGTGTGTGACCTATATAAATTTCAGAAAAGAGTTTTAGTCTTTTAGGGTAATTTTCGTCCTCTATTGATAGATATGGGTTTAAAGCGCATACCATTTCCCATAACGTTCTATCCCAATATACTACATTAGGAAAATATTCATTTTGTGGACCATGTAAATTTGTAAATCCAGCATGTAAATAGAGTTTGTTTTCTCCATCAATATGGTAGTTGTGTAATGATTCTAAAAATTGAATGTGTTGCTGTTTTTCTTCTTCAGAAATTTTAGCATAGCTATCTTTACTTGCTTGACCACCATGATTAAGCCACATAGTTGGTTCTTGTTTACCCATAAGATAGTTATAGAGCAATTCATCATGATTGCCTCGAGTAAAAATACAAGGTTGTTTTTCAGAAAATGAAAGTAAGAAACGGATAGTTTCGGCGCTTTCACTCCATCCATCAACATAATCACCTACAAAGATAAATGTGTCGTCTGGTCCATTAGGTACTCTTTCTAGTACTTGTAATAATCCTTTTAATCCTCCATGAATGTCACCTACTACGTATGTGCTCATTGATTTTGATTTGCAAAGTAAACTACTACTCCAATTACTATAAGAATGCTCACAACTAGGAAGAAAATTTTCCAAAACGAGTAAGGTCGTTGTCCCGAAAGTACTCCTGTTTGCCCGTTCACAAAAAAGTTGAAACGTTTGCCTTTAAATTTATATGCACTAATATACACAGGTAGTAAAATGTGCTTAAAGGTTTCTTCGCTTAAATGCATGTTTAAAGAAGTTACTCTTTGAGTATCACCACCAATGTCATTTCTCGCCCATCTAGTTGCAATAACTTTAGCTTCCTTTTTGGCATCAAGATGTCCATCTTTTAATGGGATAGTATATTTTTCGGTTACAAAACCAGCTAGAAAACCGCTGTCAAAAGGCTTTAGCTCTTTTAAATCCCATCGAGATACTTTTGAGGGGATTACTCCAGACTTTTGTTTAGATGCTTTAATGAGTGTGTCGTCTACAAAACCACTAACGTTGCCAGAGGCTGGATACCAACGCGTTCTACGTTCTCTAACTGTACGCCTATTTTTGCCAGAACCTACGGTCTTTGTGACATAATAGTATTCTCCTCTTTGTCCAGTATAGGTAGCGAATAACTGAGCATCAAAAGTCCAATATGGTGAATACAGTCCTTTGGTGTGTTGGGGGTCTAAGGATGCTTTTTTAAGATCGTTTGGAGCAAACCAGAGTCCATTAACCCATTTTTTAAATATTTGGTGTGCTTTCTCTTGGGATAATTGAAAAGGAACTACAGCCCCTGGTAAAATCCAATCTTCTTTATAGGCATCCTCTATAATGAGTGGTGTACTGCAATAGACACAATGTAAGGATTTATAATTTTCTTCAATATGTTGGTTGGCACCACAATTTTTACATTGTAACATAGTGATTTGCTCACTATGCGATTGCGCCCCCATTTCACTTAAATATTTAACAAGTTCTAACTCCTCAAAAGTGTTTTCTGAAATAGGGATTTCCTGTTTATAGCTACAATAATCACAAGTAAGTGAAGTTGTGCCAGGAGCATAGGTAAGTTCTGCGCCACAATTGACGCAGGATTTTTTTAATTCAGATTTTTGAGTAGGTGTCTCTTGCATTGGTTATGATGCAGGAAGTGGTGGCGGTGTGCTTCCTCCTAAAAATGCTTTTAATTCTTCTACTTCTTGTAAAGCTGTCCAAGTTTGCATGCCTTGTTTCCAGACAAGTGTGTCTTTATTAACGGTTCTATTGGCAAAAAGTGCCTTTAATTGCTCAAAAGAA
>CAYGMB010000092.1:2333-3545 GCA_964350765.1 uncultured Flavobacteriaceae bacterium | reverse complement strand
GGTCCTGCTTGTTGTCCATTTGCTGCGTAAAAATATTGTATAGCAACTGGCATTGGTGGCGGTGTTGTACCTTGAGCCATCATTGGGTTATTTGCTTGCTGAGTTCCTCCCATCATTCCGCCCATTTGTTGTGCAAGTACAAATCCCATTCCCATTCCCATTCCGGCACCAGCAGTTCCTCCCTCATTGGTTGCAGCAGCTTCTATAGCTTTTGCGGTTTTAAACTTAGTAAGTTTATCAAGGTCTAACTTATCGATACGGCTATACTCGAAGATTTCTTTTTTAAGGTCTTCTGGCATTGAGACATTTTCAATAAAAAACTTCTCAAGAGAAATACCAACGCTACTAAATTCTGGTTGCATTACTTCTTTGCAAGTTTCAGACAATTCAGTAGTATTCGCGGCATATAATTCTATAGGTAGATTAGCTTCTCCAACTGTGTCTGTAAATCGTGTGGCAATTAAACTTTTTAAGTGTTCGTTAATTTCGAAATTAGTAAAATTGTTATCTGTTCCTACAATGTCTACAATAAACTTTCCAGCATCACTAATTTTAAAGGCATAGGTTCCAAAGGCTCTAATTTCAACAAGACCAAATCGTTCATCATTTAATGTGATAGGGTTTTTAGTACCCCATTTTTCGTCTGTAAAAAGATGCGTGTTTACAAAATAAACTTCAGCTTTAAATGGGCTATTAAAACCATACTTCCAACCTTTTAAAGTAGCCAGAATTGGAAGATTTTGAGTATTTAATGTGTAGGTCCCCGGAGTAAATACATCTGCGAGTTGTCCTTCATTAATAAAAACAGCTGTTTGTCCTTCTCGAACAATAAGTTTTGCTCCGTTCTTAATTTCGTTTTGATAGCGTTCAAAGCGGTGAACAATGGTGTCATCTGTGTAGTCAAGCCACTCAATAATATCAATAAACTCGTTGCTTAACTTTTCTTTTATTTTGTCAAAAATTCCCATGAGGTAGTGTTTTTTATTGAATTCTAAATATAAGTAAAATAATTAGAGTTAATGTTACAGAGAAATCAATTATACTTTACTTTTCTAAGTATTCTAACAGACTCTTTATAGCTTTTATATATATCTTGATTGGCTGCTTTTAAATAAGGTTTGGCTTCTAACAGCTTAGTTTTTGCTTCTGCAAAATCATTTAAAAAACAAATAAGATAGGTCGCAGGAAGTCGCTGTAAATCTTTTTCTTCTG
>CAYGMB010000092.1:0-2323 GCA_964350765.1 uncultured Flavobacteriaceae bacterium | reverse complement strand
TCTGAAGGGCTTAACGTAATTTTGTTTTTGAGTTTTTCAATTAATGAATTGTTAGCATTGTAGATATGATGGAGTGTTTTTTTATTAAAACGTGGAGGCTCAAAAATTAACGTTGTGTCTATTTGATATGAGCCATTATCATTAAAAGTGATAGAAACTTCTTCAAGGGGGTAGTACTTATACTTGTCATTAAGTCCTAGATGAACGTATTCGGTTATTTTAAATTCATCATCAGTATATGCGATTGCAACTTCATCTAGAGTAGAGTAAAAAAGGCGCACTTGTTCATTAATTAATTCGATATCTACTCTAGAGTAATACGTTTTTCCTTTTACTTCTTTTATATTTCCAGACCAACAGACAACAAATAACTCTTTAAATACTTTATAGTGAGAGGTTAGGTCGTTATGTCGGTTATTCATAAAATCAATAACACCATCTAAGGTATGCTCAATGTTATTCTTTGCCTTATTTTCTATAGCTTTTACAATATCCGAATTGACATCTTTTATTTCAATATCAAAATCTTTGGGCATAGAGATGCTTCCATCTCGTAAAAAAATAGAGCCTCCCCAGTATTTCCAGATGTTTTTCCGTAAGGAGGTTATTTTTCCATTAGGCCTTATAGTTACAAGCCCTACAACTTTGTCTTGAGGTAAATGAGGAAAAGCAACATTTTCGTATATAATAACTGGCGCATTAGTTAAATATGCATTGATGAGGTTTTGTATTTTACTATCGTCAAAAAAATCGACCCCTCTTATTTCATTGGTCTCGTCCTCTACACCAATTACTATGTAACTATTATTTGCAGGATTGCTATTGCTTAGAGCACAAATATGTTTAAGAAACTTAGCTTTCCCTTCTTTACTTCCTAAATCAATTTTTCGTTTTTTATCATAAAAACTACTCTCATCATTGTGAGCCAGTAAGTTTTTAATTAAAAGACGTTTGTTAATCATATGCTGTCTAGTCGAGCCTTAAATTATTCTTTAGGTCTAATAAAAAGTGGTATTCTCAAAAATTAAATTAATTCTTCAAATAAAATTCGAGTGGATACCATCACTTTTTGTCCACAATAGTGCTACTTGCTTGTGCTAGGCACATTACAGTTAAGTCTGCTATATTTACGTGCGGAGGTCTTGTTACTGCAAAAAGAATGATATTTGCTATATCCTCTGGGTATAAGGGCGTATATCCTTGATACACTTTTGAAGCTCTTTGAACATCGCCCTTAAAACGGACCTCGCTAAATTCTGTTTCTACTAATCCTGGATTTATGGCACCTACTTTAATTCCTTTTCCATTAAGGTCTAATCGCATTCCTTTGTTAATTGCATCTACAGCATGTTTGCTGGCACAATACACATTACCGTTAGGATACACTTCTTTTCCTGCAGTAGAGCCAATGTTTATAATATGTCCGCTTTCTTGATCTACCATTTTTGGGATAATAGCTTTACTTACATAAAGCAGGCCTTTTACGTTTATGTCTAGCATTGCATCCCAATCTTCTATACTTCCATTTTGTATTGCGTCTAAACCGTGTGCATTTCCAGCATTATTTATAAGGATATCAATTTTTGAAAATTCTGAAGGTAGTGAAGCTATTTTTGAAAACACCTCTTCTTTAATTCTAACATCAAAAGTAAGAGTATGAACCTCTGTTATTTTTGAGAGTTCTTTATAAAGTAAATCTAGACGTTCTTGTCTTCTACCACATAAAATAAGTTTTACTTTTTCAGCAGCAAACAAACGTGCGGTTGCTTCTCCAATTCCAGATGTTGCTCCTGTGATAAAAGCTGTTTTATTTGTAATCATATTTTATTTTTAAAGGTAGCAAAAAGGGTGCAACAAGTAAAAAAAGTTGTCGTCTTTAACACCAGTATTTTTAACCAATCGTTAACAGGTATTTTTAAAATAAAAAAAGAAATTGCGGGTTAGTTAACCCGCATAAGCAAAAGAAAAAATAATCTTTATGGAACAAGCAAATACGACACTTGATATTGGAGCATTAAATGAAAGAATAGAAAAAGAAAGTGCTTTTGTAGATTTACTTACTTTGGAAATGAACAAAGTAATTGTTGGACAAAAGCATATGGTTGAGCGATTACTAATAGGTTTGCTAGGGCAAGGACATATTTTACTCGAAGGAGTACCTGGATTAGCAAAAACCTTAGCTATCAATACACTTTCAAAAGCAGTACAGGGGAGTTTTAGTCGTATTCAATTTACTCCAGATTTATTGCCAGCAGATGTTGTGGGTACCCTAATTTATAACATGAAGCTTAATGATTTTAGCATAAAAAAGGGACCTATTTTT
>CAYGMB010000091.1:0-7785 GCA_964350765.1 uncultured Flavobacteriaceae bacterium | reverse complement strand
GACCTATTGTTGTGCCCCATGCTCCAGCTTTACTTCCGCCAAACTTCTTAGTTCCCATAGCTGGTATAAGATAATCCATAACATAGATAAAGATAGCTACAACACCAGTAATTATTATAAATGGCCAATTAAAAGGAATAGAAGGTGCTAGATATAGGAGTATTAGCCCTATCCAGCTTACTGGCGTTCCTGGAATTACAGGTAGTATACTTCCAACGATACCAACAAGCATTAATGTAAAACCAAGTGAGATAAATAGTATGTCCATATAGTATATTAGAATCTAAAAATAGTAATAAGTTACATTTTTATAACTAAAAAATTAGTTTAACTAAATATTTAGTTGTAAGTTTGAATATTGAATTTTACAATATGAAACAACTTACCAAAGCAGAAGAAGACATTATGCAAATTCTTTGGAATCTCGAGGAGAGTAATGTAGCTACTATTATAGACCAATTACCAAAGCCGAAACCAGCATATAATACGGTTTCTACTATTGTAAGAATATTAGAGAGTAAAGGTTTTGTAGATTACCGCAAAGAAGGGAGAGGTCACATTTACTTTCCAAAGGTTTCTAAAACCGAATACAGCAATCAATCAATTAATAAGCTAGTTGACGGGTATTTTCAAGGCTCATTTAAAAGTATGGTTTCTTTTTTTATGAAGAAAAACGATATCAGTATTAAAGATATGGAAGCTATTTTGAAAGAAATTAATAAAGATTAGAATCATGATCCACTATATTCTACAAATTATTGCATTTCAACTAGTATTCTTACTTGTGTATGATATTTTCTTAAAAAAAGAAACATTTTTTAACTGGAATAGATTCTATTTAATAGTTACTCCTATATTAAGTTTTGTCTTACCGCTTATTAAGATTGATGCCATCCGCCAGCAAATTCCACAAAACTATATAGTACAACTACCTGCAGTTATAATTGGAGAACAAAGTAATGAAGTACTTATAAGTACTAATAGTATTTCTAATTCTTTTTCTTTTGGAATAATACACCTATGGTACTTAGGAATGTTTATTACAGGAATTATTTTACTCGTAAAATTTTTAAGAATATATCTCCTTAAAAAAAGAGGTGTTACTACATTTATAGAAGGTTATAAAGTGATTCTACTTCCCAAAACAGATGGCGCTTTTACTTTTTTTAAGACCATATTTATTGGAGAAATACTCACTCCATTACAACAAAAAACTATACTAGCACACGAGTTAATACATGTAAAACAATATCATAGTATAGACTTATTATTTTTTGAAATTCTTCGCATTATTTTCTGGTTTAATCCCCTTGTTTACGTTTATCAAAACAGGACAGCTGTATTACAAGAGTATATTGCAGATGCCGAGATAACTAAAGCTAAAACCAAAAAAGAGTACTACCAATCATTATTATCTCAGGTATTTGATACTACGGCTGTATCGTTTACCAATACATTTTTTAAACATTCATTAATTAAAAATCGAATCATCATGATCCAAAAATCAAAATCAAAAAAAATCGTTCAATTAAAGTATTTATTATTAGTTCCTTTAGTTTTTGGGATGCTAGTGTACACCTCTTGTTCTGGTGACAAAGCTGAAATTTCTGAAGAAGCAAATCAGGTTTCAAGTTCAGATACAGAAGTAATGACAAAAATAAATGAGCTTTCTGAGGCCATTATGAAAAAAGGGAACTTAACCGATGAAGAAAAAAGAGCATTAGACTTTTTAGCTAGTGAAGCTAAACCTGGAGATAAAGTTTACACAACAGTTGACGAGTATTTAGAAGAGACCGAAAGCATTCCATTTGCTGTCATAGACAAAGTTCCTATATATCCAGGATGCGATAACTCTACTGATAAAGATGCTTTAAGAAAATGCATGAGTGACGCTATTACCAATCATGTAATTAAAAACTTCAACACAAAAGTTGAAAAAGATATAAGTGGTCGCCAACGTATATCTGTTCAGTTTAAAATTGATAAATCTGGTAATGTAAAAGATGTAAAAGCGAGAGCTGCGCATCCAGAGTTGGAAAAAGAGGCAATTAGAGTAGTAAGTTTACTTCCTAAAATGAAACCTGGAGAACAAAGAGGCAAAAAAGTAACTGTAGTATACGCCTTACCTATAGTTTTTGAAATTAATGAGTAGAGTATTCTTCTTAATTATTATACTATGCATGGCTAAAGCTTCATCCCAAAACGATGGAGCTTTGGCTGTTGGGGATAGTTTGTATGCTTTGGGAGATTATAAAAATGCAATTCTGTTCTATGAAAATGCTCCACAAACCAGTTTTCAAAAAATAAGAATAGCTCAAACCTATAAAGCTGCTGGGAATAATACAAAAGCTCTTAAATATTATAGAGAAGCTTCATTTGTTAATCCAAGAGCAATTATTGCCAAGTATAATTGGGGAAAACTAGCCTTAGAAGCGGGAAAGCTTACTATTGCAGATAGCATTTTTGAAATTCTATCAACAAAATACCCTAATAACTTAAATTATCTTTATCAAAAGGCATTGGTACAAGAAGCCAAAAAGGATTCTACGGCATTTATGACCTTTATGTTTATCGCTAATAAAGACAATACGCACCTCAATGCAAACTATAAGGTGGCTAGAAGACTTGTAACTAAGAGGAATTTTAATAATTCAATGCCTTATATAGAAAGTGGCTTAGCTGTAGATCCTGAAAGCACTCGCTTCTTAAACTTAAAAGCATTGGTTGCTTATTATTCTAAAAACTACCATCTTTCAGCTAAAACCTACGAAAAGTTACTAGCATTAAATCAAAGTAACGAACAATTACATGAAAATCTCGCCATTAGTTATATCCAAACTAATCAATTTGAAAAAGCCATTGAACAATACACTATTTTAATTAATGAGTTTAATGATAAAATTGCATCTTGGCATTTTGCACTTGGTAATGCTTATAGTGCATTACGTTACTACGATAAAGCTATAAGACATATTGAAATAGCCGTAGTACTACAAGATATAAGTCTGGAACGAGAGTACCTTGCTCTGGCTACTATTTACAAGCAACAAAAAAATTACAAATTGGTTTTTGAAATGATGCAAAAAGCGGTTGGAGAAAATCCTACTAGTGAAACACTTCAGTACCAATTAGCTATTGCGGCAGACACATATTTTAAAGACAAAGGGTCTGTAATAAGTTACTATGAAAGGTATATTTCAAAATTTGGTGAGAAAGGAATGTATGTAGAACTAGCCAAACAAAGGGTTAGTGACTTAAAAAATGAACTTCACTTGGGTGAAGATTAATTTACAGTCAAAAGCTTATTAAATTATCTTAGCAATATAGAAAAAACACAATTATCGATTAAAAAATTGTAATTTTCGGGCAATAACGTAATGCATGAAAGTGTTTTTTGCCCTTTTTTTAGTTTTTTTCTGTAGTTCTTGTCAGTTTTTTGAAACCAAGAAGATACCTTCAGAAGTTTTCTATGATGAAGAAAAACAAACGATAGATTGGAATGATATAGACCAATTTCCTGTATTTAAATCATGCAGTAATTTTTCAGAAAAAGAGGAGCAACGTACTTGTTTTGAAAATACACTTAATCAAAGATTACTTACTTCACTTCAACAAGAAGAACTACAAACAGCTACTCAAGAAATCATAGATACTGTTTTAGTGCATTTTACTGTTAGTAAAGAAGGGTTGCTTTCAGTAAAACAAATGGATTTAGATAGTCTAACCGCTAAGAGGTTTCCTAATTTTAAAGAAACTGTACAGAACACAATTTCAAACTTAGAAGTAGATGCCCCTGCTTATAAACGAGGTATTCCCGTTACCACTAGTTATACCTTACCTATTGTTTTGCAATTCAACTAGAGATTAATTTTATATCCAATTGCAAGATTAATTGGAAACTCATCTCCTTGTTCTATGCCGAGTGCAAAAATATCAATATAGTTAACGGTTAAAAAGTGCAATATCTGCTCCAATCCCAAACGCTCCCGGTGCACGTAGATCTCCTCCAGATCCCTTAAGTAAATCGTCGTCTTCATCACCTTCACCTAATACTATTACATCTCTAGAAACATATACATAAGAGGCAAATTTTACATTTGCGTAAATGTCTATAGTGCTACTTTTTATAAACTTAAAACGATAGTTTAAAGAAAATTCGCTTTTATTAAAATCGTAATCACTATTTGCTATGGTTTGCTCAAATTGAGCAACTACAGAGTGTCTTTTTAGGTTTTCAAGCTCTATAAGTTCAAAATCAATACCAAAAGTAGGTAAAAATGTATTCTCTGGATTTACGAAATAGGCCGTATTAGAATATCCAATAAAAGCCCCTAATCTGGTTTTTAATTTTCCACCTTTCTCTTTTGGTGTAAAGTTAGGATCTGCTTTTTTATTATACTCATTAACAAAACTAAGTAAGGAAGTTCTAGTTAACTTTACTTTATCTGTAGTTATAGTATTATCACTAGTTAACACCTTTAAGGACTCTTTGTATTCTTCTTGGTAGGTACCATTAATTTTGGTGTTTTTAAGTTCTGTGATAGCATTTCCTTTTTTAATAAAGTAGCGATACTCACCATTAAGAGTAGTCCAAAGTAATGTAAGTGGTCCTTCAACTTCTGTAGTTAGAGTATAGGTTTGTCCATCTACAGTATATTGATTTTGTTGTGCCGAAAGACTAGATATACAAAAGCAAAAAATAATAATTGGTAGTATGCGTAGGAGTTTCATAAGGGCATGATTTTGACAGTTAAAGGTAAAAAAAAATTGCAGACGGTCTACTTTTTAAATTTTCTGTTTTTCCATTGGTAGTTGCCAAATAAACTCTTTGTAAAAATCAATAAATTCAAAAATGGATAAATAAGGCTGCTTACTAGAAAATGAATATTGGAAATCCTACTATTATAAACTTCTTTAGTTTTTGTTAATAGCATATAATCCAGCGTAAATTTCAATAAAAATAAACTGGCTAAAAAGTAGAAATAATAAAAATCAAAAAATGAAGTAATACCAAGAATCACGAACAGAAAATTAATAGCTACCACAACAAAGCCAGTAATCTTTATAAATGTAGACTTTTGCTTTGTTGTTTTAGATGCCCAACGCACTCTTTGCTGTATAATTGCTCTCCAGTTTTCTTCAAGACGAGTAGTTATTATAGCATTATGGCTTTTTAAATAGGCGACTTTTTTTGGATATTTCTTTACAAACTTTTCTAATAGAAAAATATCATCTCCAGAAGCAATAGTATTGTTGTCTGTAAAACCTTCAACTTTTAAAAATGCTTCTTTACTGTAGGCAAAATTGGCTCCATTACACAACAGGGGTTTACCTAGCCCAAAAAGCCCTAGTGTTGTAGCCTGTAAACTTAAAATGTCTAATTGTTGAAATGTTTGCAAAAAGTTATTGGCTTTTTCTCCTTTTACGGGAGCGGCTATTGCAACAGGCTTGTGTTTTTGTATGTATGCATCAAATGCCTGTAACCATTTTGGATTAACTTCTCCATCTGCATCGGTTGTAATAATCCAAGGATGTTTTGCTCTAGAAACACCTAGGGTTATAGCATCTTTTTTTGGAGAATTAGAAATAAGGTCATTATCTATAACTGAAAACGAAATGCTTTGGTGCGAAGCCTCAAAAAAATGATTTATTACTTCAACAGAAGCATCGGTAGAGTCATCATCTATAAAGATGAGCTCAAAATGTGAAGTAGGGTAATTAACTTTAGAAATTGAGTTAAGTAAACGTGGCAGATGCTTTTCTTCATTTCTGAAAGGTATAATTATAGAAAATTTTGTTTCTGGATTTATATTTTCAGAAGAAAAAATAGGAGTGTTATTAAATCCAATAGCTAAACTAATAATTAGAATAGTGTATAAGAGAGTAATACAAACTATTACAACTATCATAGGCTTTTGGGTTTATATTGTATAAAAATAAGATTACCTATTATAGCAGGTAATGCAAAATTTAATAGCCACATAATTAAAACAGTACATAATACAAGTATTTCAGCTACTCCCAATAGTGAAAACAACCAGACAGCAATACCGCCTCTAACTATTACATCTAAGATAAAAAGTGTGGGAGTAATCGAGACTAATAGATACATGGTAAATATGAGAGGAGCTGTTTCAGTTACTTTAGTTTCAGCTCCCAAAAATTGTAACACCAAATAAAATAATGTGCTAAAAACAAGGTATCTTAAAAAGGAGAGCAGCCCTATCTTAAGGTTGAATGTGGGAGGCAATTCTCTAAAAAAATGCCACAAATTCTTTAAAGAAAATCCTTTCACTAAAAGTTCACGTTCTTTAAATAAATAGCCTAATAAGATGAATAAAACGATAACAATAATTGTAAGAATAATATTTGTTGGTTTGATGGGTATTGAATAGCTGGATACTGTTATTACAATCCCAATAATTCCAAAGAGTATAGTACTTAAAAGCTGCATTCCGTTTCCCAAAAAATTAAGTACAAGGATTTTTTTTCTTTTTTCTGGTTTGAAGAACATTGCTTTGGCTCCGTAATCTCCAATACGATTTGGAGTTAACAATCCTATGGCATGAGCAGATAAGCTTTGCTGTGTGGCCGTTTTAAAAGATATTAATTGTACCCTTGAGGCAAGAATTTTCCATTTTAAAATTTCTAATAGCCAATTTATTGAGCCTAATAATAAGCATAGAAAACCTATAAATAGTAAACATTTCATAGAAGTAGATTTTCTTACACTTTGAATGAGTGACTGTAAGCCTATTGGAGCTTGGCTTATTTTATAGTGAATATACCATAGTGTCGCTCCCAAAATTAATACCTTTAGAACTATAAGTAGATATTGCTTAGCTTTGTGTGAGAGGGAAATCATCTTAACGAAGTTACATAATTTAATATAACACAAATTATCTATTGGCAACGGAAAAAATAATATTAGGTATTGACCCCGGAACTACAATTATGGGATTTGGACTCATAAAAATTGTAGGAAAAAAAATGGAGTTTTTACAACTTAACGAGTTGCAGTTATCTAAATATGATGACCACTATGTACGCTTACGACATATTTTTGAGCGAACTATAGAGTTAATAGATAGTTTTCACCCAGATGAAATTGCTATCGAGGCTCCCTTTTTTGGTAAGAACGTTCAATCTATGCTTAAATTAGGTAGAGCACAAGGAGTAGCAATGGCGGCTGGTTTGTCTAGACAAATCCCCATTACAGAGTATTCTCCAAAAAAAATTAAAATGGCCATTACTGGTAATGGAAATGCCAGTAAAGAACAAGTTGCTAAGATGTTACAAAGCTTGTTGACACTTAAAGAATTACCTAAAAATTTGGATAGTACAGATGGATTGGCAGCTGCTGTATGCCATTTTTACAATGCTGGAAAAGTAAGTACAGGATGGGCTGCTTTTGTAAAGCAAAATGAAGGTAGGGTAAATAAGTAATAAAAAGTAAAAACATTAATAGTATTCAGCAACATACTTGCAAAAACTGTGATACAGTTCTAACCGACAATTTTTGCCCATCTTGTGGACAAAAAGCAGTTGTCGATAGGGTAACTTTTAAAGAAACCCTTTCAGATTTTTTTGATGCTGTGTTTTCTGTAAATGCTCCTTTACTCAAAACACTACGATTATTGTTTTTAAATCCTGGTAAACTATTTAGAGAATACCTTTCAGGTAAAAGGAAAACATATTACAAGCCTGTAGCCTTTTTTATTATAATTACAGTAATACATATCTTAATACGAAACCTTATCGAGTTTGATGCTTTAGAAAATGTAA
>CAYGMB010000090.1:2026-7801 GCA_964350765.1 uncultured Flavobacteriaceae bacterium | reverse complement strand
TACTTAATCTTGGCGGCGGAGTAGTTACGGATTTGGGAGGCTTTGTAGCCTGTACTTTTAAAAGAGGTATTCAATTTATAAATATCCCCACTACTCTATTAGCAATGGTAGATGCCTCTGTAGGCGGAAAAAATGGAGTTGATCTTGGTTCATTAAAAAATCAAATAGGTATCATTAAAAAACCCAATTTTGTAGTTATTGACACGCAGTATTTAAAATCACTCTCAAAAACTGAATTACGTTCTGGTTTTGCTGAAGTTTTAAAACATGGACTTATTACTTCAAAATCATATTGGGATAAGGCAATAAATTATTTTAAAGTAGATGAAGAAGAACAAAAAAATATAATATGGGAGTCTATTGAGATTAAGAATAACGTTGTAACCAAAGACCCTTTTGAAAAAGGAGTTCGAAAAACATTGAATTATGGTCATGCAATTGAGTCTTATTGTTTAACTCACGCTACAAAAAGGTTGTTGCATGGTGAAGCAATTGCAATAGGGATGATTTTAGCAAATTTTATATCTTCAGAATTAGTAGAATTCCCCAAAAAGACATTGGACGAAACTTCATCTGTAATTATCTCTATATTTGGAAAAGTTCCTTTTAGTCAATCTGCTATTTCAAAAATAACAAAACTCCTCATTCATGACAAAAAAAATGTAAACGGAGAGGTTAGATTTGTACTACTAACTAATTTTGGGAGTGCTAAAACAGACTGCAAAGTCCCTAATTCACTTATTCACAAAGCATTTGAATACTATAAAAAACTCTAATATTTTACATTTAATTAATTTTATGTATTACTTTTTTTACTAGTTTTAAACTATTAATGATAGCAAACCAATATGAAAAGAATCATCGTAGATTTTAAAAAATTAACTCCAGAAATACTTAATCTATTAGTTTTAAAATATCCTGATGGCTATGATGACGATCATGTGATCACTTTTAAAAATGCCAAAAATGAAACTATTGAAGCAGTTGAAGTTAGAACTGAAGACACTATTTACTTAGTTAAAGTTAGCTCTAAATTAGAAAACTCAATGGCAAATTTCACAGAAGAAGAATATGATGATGAAGACTATAATGAACCAATTGTTGAGTTAGAACAAAGAGCACAAGACGAAGAGGAAGAATAGACTATAGATATCTTTCTTTAATTACATCTATATGGTGCGCCTCGTGACCACAAATAATATAACCAGCTGCCCTAACTGAAAGTCTATTACCACTTGCAGTTCCTATCTTTTTTAGAGATATCTCATCAAAACTTTTAAAAAGTGTTATAGTTGCTGTACGAACAGCAATAAACTCTTTTAATAAATTTTCAATATGCAAGTCATTTGTTGTATTTTCAATAAACTCATCTTGGTCAAAACCAATAAGTTTTCCTCCTGTAGAACGCGCAAAATACAAAGCCCTATATGCAAAAACCCTTTCAGTATCTATAATATGAAGCAACACTTGTAATGGTGTCCATTTTCCTTTTTCATATCTATAATTTAACTTTTCAGCAGGTATACCTTCAAAAAAATCATGAGTAGCAACCATAGCCTTAGCTAAAGATTCTGGGATATTATTGGAATTCGCTAAATTTATATACTTAGCGAAATAAGGATTAAATTCGGACGGGTCTATATCTTCAGTTATCATACAATAAAAGCTTAGAATACTAGAATTGTAAGCTTAGAAATATTAAAACAATTATACAATATCATTAAAGATTGAATGCATTAATCTCTTTTTATCATTAATACTCTCTTCTAGAGAAATCATTGTTTCTGTTCTAGTAACTCCTTCAATGTCATCTATTAAATAAATAATATTTTTTGCATGTGTAGTGTCTCTTGCACGTATTTTGCAAAATACATTAAACTTACCTGTAGTTACATGGGCAACAGTTATAAAAGGAATTTGATTAATACGCTCAAGAACAAATTGTGTTTGTGAGGTTTTATTTAAGAATATTCCAACATATGCAATAAAAGAGTACCCCAGTTTTTTATAATCTAATCGTAAAGAAGAACCTGTAATAATACCTGCTTCTTCCATTTTTTTAACTCGAACGTGTACCGTACCCGCAGAAATAGAAAGTTTTTTTGCAATATCTGTAAAGGGAGTACGAGTATTTTCAATCAACATATCAAGGATTTGATGATCTGTATCGTCTAATTTAAATTTAGCCATAGTAATTATTTGTACCGCAAAAATAGCGTCTTTAATTTTTATGAAGAACTAATCTATTGAAAAAAATGTAGTACTTGGGTTATTTTTATCAATTATATGCAATACTTCTTGGCCAATTGCAAATTTATCGTGAGAATTTATTAAAACTTCTTTTCCATCTACATCTATCTCTAGGTGCCCATAAATATTTGGAAAACTACCAATTACATCAATTGTAGGTGTAAAAATGACACGTCCATCCTGTAAATTTTCTACAAATTGAATTGCAATGGTTTGTAAAGAGCTTTCTGAAGCTATTTTTACATTTTTTATAAGAATATCCTTATAATTTTTCTTATTCTCTGGTATTGTTTTATAAACTTCTACGCTTGACTTGTCAGTATCTAAAGTTGAATCAACTTCAAATAAACTTAGCAATGCGAAACAAATATGTTTTCTTGTAACCTCTCTTTGATAATCATTATGAAAATGCCCTGCTTCAAATAATATGGTAGGGACTCCTGTCATCTGAAATGTGTCCCCTACGCAATTTTTATTGAACTCATCATCATATCTACCAATTTGATTTTTTACTTCATTAGAAGCGCTTAAATACATTTTAGCAATAAGCTCCATAGCTTTTCTCCTACTTGGGGTTATTGTTCTGTTCTTATCTACC
This sequence comes from uncultured Flavobacteriaceae bacterium, assembly GCA_964350765.1. Taxonomy (GTDB): domain Bacteria; phylum Bacteroidota; class Bacteroidia; order Flavobacteriales; family Flavobacteriaceae; genus CAYGMB01. The sequence goes on along the minus strand of CAYGMB010000090.1, from coordinate 4,953 downwards.
GAAGGCGCTAAGTAAGATATAGTAGCAGGTTTTCCGTTTTCTAATCCATAGATGGTACGCTGGTCGTGCATATTTAAACACAAATTGGGCGAAAAAGTTTTAAAAATCGAGGATAGAACTATGCTCTCAGGTTGAGTTTTGTCTTGTGCGTCTCGATTAAGATCAATATCGTTAGCATTGCTTCGAGTATAAGCACTAGCACCATCTGGATTTAAAATTGGCAATATTGTTAATGTATAGGCCTCTAAAAATCTATCGACAACTTCTGTACTTGTATTTTCGTGAGATAAATAACCAATAAAATCAAAAATTGCCTTGGTAGTTGTAGATTCGTTTCCATGCATTTGAGACCAAACAAGTACTTTTTTTGTTCCATGACCCAATCGTATTGAAACTATTTCTTTACCCAAAACAGAATAACCTATTGTAGAAATCTTACAGAAAGAGGGAAGAGTATCTAAAATAGGATTAATATGATTAAGCGTAATATATCGTCCTGATAATCGCTTCTCAAAAAACTGAATATATTGTTTTTCTCTATTCATAAAATTATATCAATTACAAAAGTAAACAAGTGTAAGTTTACATCTGTAAACAGTATAATATTAATTAATTGTTGATACTTGTAAACAAATAATGGAGTTATTTGTGTTTAGAATCAACAAAACAAATGTAATTTTAATTTATAACATTTAAATTATTGTTTTTCAATTATTTAAATTATTTTACTTAAACAATATCTTATAGCCTTTTACATATTTAACTACTTAGGTTTTATTCAAATAATATAATAAGTTACATTTGTAAACGTTATATTCACAATAATCAATGTTACAATGGTAAACAGTAAAGAATTTACAGTTAGGTTAGAAAAAATCATTGATTTCTATGGTTTATCGGCTACTGCATTTTCCGAAAAAATAGATTTCAATAGGTCTACAATTTCTCACCTACTTTCTGGTAGAAATAAACCTAGTTTAGAGTTTGTGATGAAAGTTGTCCAAACTTTTCCAGAAGTTGAGTTGTATTGGTTGTTAAATGGAAAGGGGTCCTTCCCTTCTGAGAGTAAAACACCAGAAACAAAATTATTTCCAGATAGTTCTCACACAAATAATGAAACTGTAAAAGAAAAGGTAGTTTTTCAAGATTCCAACAAAGATGCATCTAAGAATGTTTCAAATTCAGAAATAGATAGAATTGTTATTTTTTACAAAGACGGCAGTTTTAAAGCTTATTCTAATTAATTGTTTCTATATTTTTTCAGAAATTTGTAGAAAATAGATTTATGCGCCTTTTTAGTATTGCCTCTCTCCTTTTTTTAGTTGTTAGTTGTTATTCTGTTGAAAGAGACTGTAATGCCTTTAAAACTGGGACATTTGAGTTTGAAGCTATTGTTGGAACAGAGATTTACAAGACAAGATTTATTCGAAACGATTCTATAGAAATTGACTATTTTAGAGGCAAAGTTGACACTTCCTCTATTAGATGGATTAATGATTGTGAATATATTGTAAAAAACTTGAATCCTAAGAATATGGCAGAAGAAAAGGCAATACACATGAAAATTTTAAGTACACAGAAGGATAGCTATATTTTTGAATACAACATAGTAGGTGAACCTGAAAAACAAAAAGGAACAGCAATAAAAGTAAGTGAATAACCATACAAACCTAACAAAATACCAGCCAAATGTTTGAAATTTTAACCTCGCCAGATGCAATAGTAGCATTAGTTACATTAACATTCCTTGAAATTGTTCTAGGTATAGATAATATTATATTTATTTCACTCGCTGCTAGTAAACTTAAAAAAGAACACCAAAAAAAGGCTACAAACATAGGATTGTTTATGGCGATGATTATTAGGATTTTATTGCTGTTTGGAATTTCTTGGTTAGTTGCTATGGAAGCTCCATTTTGGCACATTAATTTATCGTGGATGTCAGCTGGTGTAAGTGGACAAAGTGTTATCTTAATTATTGGTGGATTATTTTTATTGTATAAAAGTACTAGCGAAATTCATGAAAAGGTAGAAGACAAAGGTCATGATGAGCGTGAAGTAAAAAAAGGAAGAGCTACTACCCTTACTAAAGCAATTATTCAAATTTGTTTAATAAATATTGTCTTTTCATTCGATTCTATCTTAACAGCTGTAGGTATGACAAACGGTTTGAGCGATAATCCAACCGATGCATTAATTATTATGGTAATTGCTGTTGTAATATCTGTAGTAATAATGATGGTATTTGCCAACCCTGTAGGACGATTTGTGAATAAACACCCAACCGTTCAATTGCTTGGACTTGCTTTCTTAATTCTAATAGGCTTTATGCTTATCGCAGAAGGAGCGCACTTATCTCATATTGTAATATTTGACCAAGAAGTTGGAACAATACCTAAGGGATATTTATACTTTACAATTGCATTTTCATTATTTATAGAATTTATCAATATGAAGTATCGTAAAAAAACTAGTGACATTGTTAGTACGCTTCCTGATAATACAGAGGAATAATAAATATGAAATGTAACACCGTAAGAAGGAAACATGCCCTCCTTTTCCTTCATATAATGATAGTTATTGAAGTGGTTTACATGGTATCATCGCTATTTCAGTATTTACTCCTAGAAGAATATAATGCGGGTACGTTTGTAAGTGACCAAAGACTTGAGAACAACGATTTAAGACAACAAGTAGTAGCAATACTATATTTTGTGTTGTATGCTACTACTGCTGTTGTTTATCTACATTGGTTTAGAAGAGCATATTATAAAATATTGGTAAAATTTCTAGGAAGGAATATACAGATGGTTGGGCTGTAGGAGGTTGGTTTGTGCCAATTATAAGTCTTTTTTACCCATATAAAATTATGAAAGAGATTTTTCAAAAAACAAATTTGTACTTGAAATCTTATCATGAAAATCAAC
>CAYGMB010000090.1:0-1974 GCA_964350765.1 uncultured Flavobacteriaceae bacterium | reverse complement strand
TTACTACAATTGGTTGGTGGTGGGCACTTTGGTTAGTGTCTAATATATATGAAAATATTTCTTTTCGTTTTTCAGACTACGAAACCATAGAAGGCCTTACAAACTCTACCATCGCAGACATGCTTGGTAGCTGTATCTCTTTGGGTGCTGCGTTTCTTGCAATAAAAGTAATACAAAACTACGCCCCCCTTGAGGATAAACTTTATAGAACGTACAATAAACAAAAAGCAGTAGAAATAACTAAACGAGAAGAATAAACTTATTTCCTTTTCAAAATTTTATTTTGCTCCTCCATTAAGCGTTCTATATTGGAAAGTAACTCAATATTTTTTGGAGTTACAACTTCTTTATTTTTAGGGTCTTCTGCTTTGTTTTTAAAACGATTAATAAATTTAATAACCACAAAAATTGTAAAAGCAATTATTGTAAAATCAATACTTGCTTCAATCATTTCTCCATATCCTATTGCAACTTCTTCTGTTTTTTCTGAAGCTTCTCGTAGTATAAATTTTTTGTTAGTTAAATTAACATCGTCAGTTAGTAATGATAATGGTGGCATTACCACCTTTTTAACTAAGGTATTTACAAGGTTATTAAAGGCAGTTCCTATAATAATTCCAACTGCCATATCAATTAAATTGCCTTTAATGGCAAAGTCTTTGAATTCTCTAATAAACGATTTCATTTGTTAAGTTTTAAAACAAGCTAGTCTGGCCTTCTCCATCAACATCTCTCTTGTCTTCTGTATTATTTGTGTCTGCTTGAGAGGTAGTCTCTTCAGAATTGTCTTTTTTATTCTCTTCTTGAGGTGGTAACGCCTCTTCTTCAATTACATCTATATCTTGTGCTTCCTTTTTAATTGGAGCTTCGTAAGGAAGTGGGTCTAATGGATTTATTTCAAGAACTTTATCCTTGGTTAGTTGATTACCCATTGCGGTAATACCCTTAACAGAAATAAAGTCTTCTAAGTTAACTTCTAGATTATCTTTTCTATCCTTCCCGCGTTCTTTAACAAAGATTACTTCAGCCATTGGGCGATAATCTGTAAAAATTGCTTCTAAAAAAGATTTTGGGGGTTCTGTAATAATAGACTCTATTTTATCTGGGTTTTCAATCAAAAATCGTTTTACATAATAGAGTTCTTTTTCTCCTTCCCAATAAATAGCAGATAGTGGCTTCTTAGGCTCCCATTTTTCTAACACAATAACGTCGTCTCCAAAATGCAAAGTCATCTCAGGGATAACTGTTTTTACTTCCCCTTTCTGATTAATAATGAGTAGCCTGTCTTCACTTGTAAAGTCCCCTAATAATTCTCCTCTTCCTTCTACATTAAGACGTTGTACTGTTTCATCAAACCATATTTTTCTAGGCTTTAAGGTGGAAAGTCCTTTTTCTTTGAGTTCAATACGCTTTACAGCATATTTTGTGACAATATTTCCTTTTGATGCACGTCCTTTAACCAATTGGTCTGCAAAATCAAGATCCCATTTTAGTTTTTTAATACTTCCACTTTGACGTAATAATACCGTTACAATTTCGGCCTCTCCATTGGGGTTTGCTGTAAAGTATAGTACTTTAGAACCTTTTGTTCCGGCAGTCATGTCATACTCCTTATCTCTAGTGACAGATGTTACAGCAAATCGTTTTACATAGGTTGCCCCACGAGGTCCATCTTTATAAATCATGTTATAAATAGTACGTTTGTCTTTCTTTTTAAAGACAGCAACGTGAATAATTCCTTTGCCAATAAACGTTTTACTGTCCACTTTGGTTACCATCATGGTTCCATCTTGTGTAAAGACAATAATATCATCAATATCACTACAATCTGTTACGTACTCATCACGACGTAAACTAGTACCAATAAAGCCTTCTTCCCTGTTAACGTAGAGTTTCGTATTTCTAATAACTACCTTTGTTTTTTGAATTTCATCAAAAACTCTTATTTCAGATTTACGCTCTTTACCCCCTCCA
>CAYGMB010000089.1:5492-7877 GCA_964350765.1 uncultured Flavobacteriaceae bacterium | reverse complement strand
AACGTGCACCTGTCGCTATGATAATATGATCTGCACTATATTCTTTTCCATCAACATCAACTTTCTTTCCAGGTTTTAGTTTTCCATAACCTTCTATGACGTCAATTTTGTTTTTTTTCATTAAAAATTGAACACCTTTACTCATCCCATCTGCAACACCTCGGCTACGCTCTACTACTTTTGTAAAATCTTTATCTGCATCTTTTACTGTAAGACCGTAATCCTCTGCATGTTTTAAATAATCAAATACTTGCGCACTTTTAAGTAAGGCTTTTGTTGGGATACATCCCCAATTTAAACATACACCACCTAAACTTTCTTTTTCAATAACGGCTGTTTTAAACCCTAGTTGCGATGCTCTTATGGCAGTTACATAGCCACCTGGACCACTACCTAAAACTATAATATCGTATTTGCTCATTTTTTATAATTAAATGGTTCTTATAAGGCACAAATTTACAAAATGATAATCGAAAAATCTCAAATAACAAAAATCAAATTCTAAAAGAAAAATCCCGAAATCGGTTAGAATTCGGGATTTTAAATTATAAAAGTTTTAAGTATTATTTTTTCTGGAAGTCTACTGACAAAGAATTAACACAATAACGTTGACCCGTATTTGTTGGGCCATCGTTAAACACATGTCCTAAGTGACTGCCACAGGTTGCACATACTATTTCCGTACGTATCATTCCAAAAGTAGTATCCTTTATATATTCTATAGACCCTTCTATAGATTCATCAAAAGAAGGCCACCCACAACCACTTTCAAATTTACTATTGCTTTTAAATAAAGAAGTTTTACAAGCTCCGCAGGCGTATGTGCCATCTTCAAAAGTAAGATTGTATTCTCCAGTAAAGGGTCTCTCTGTTCCCTTTTCTCTTAAAATTTTATACCGGGCTTCTCCTAACTCTTTCTTCCACTCAGCTTCGGTTTTATGGATTGGGTATTGTTTACTCTTCATCTTTTGCAGGGATAAAATCTAAAGCAGCTCCATTTATACAATGTCTTTTACCTGTTGTATCTCTAGGACCATCGTTAAAAACATGCCCTAGATGCCCACCGCATGTTGCGCAATGTTCTTCGGTACGTGCATAACCTACTTTATAATCTGTAGAAAAAGCAACATTACCTTCAATTTCTCTGTCAAAACTTGGCCAACCAGTACCGCTATCAAATTTATTTTGACTTTTAAAAAGTGGTGTTTGGCAGGCAGCACATACATACGTTCCTTTCTCATAGTTTTTGTTTAATTCACTAGTAAAAGGTCGTTCAGTACCTGCTTCTCTAAGAACATAGTACTCTACTTCTGTAAGTTGTGATTTCCATTCTGCTTCAGTCTTAGAAACAGGGTAGCTTACTTCTTTTTCATTGTCTTGAGCGGGCGACTTGCAGCTGTATAATAAAACAATACAAAGCAAGAGACTAATTTTTTTCATAATTACATATATATTTTTGTGATAGTATTTAATATACGAAGATTTTTCACAAATAGTCGTAATAAATTGCGATTACTATCAAAAAATAAGTACTTGTTAAAATTGAAGATTAAAGGTTTCAATTGCCTGTTCCATTGTCAAATTCGCATTTGCAAATTCTGAAGGTACAACTACAAATCGAAAAGTTTGATTATCTGTAAAATCTACTGGTAATGTATTAGGGTCGTATTGCCCATCAAGCTGTACTTGTACATCAAAGAAGGTATGATTAAATACATATTGTATTATATCTCCATTACTCAAAAAGAAATTTTGGGGTAACTGACTCCAAACATCATTTCCATTTGCAACAGCTTCTAAGCGATATGCTAGGATGGCATCACTTTCAAAAACCTCAACATTACTAGGAATTGAGATAAAATCTGTTTCGTAGATATTTGTATTAGAATTAAAAAATAATGTTGTAGTAACCTCAAAAGTTTGCCCCAAAAAGAAATTTTCTTCTACAACAAGGGTTTCTTCAGTACAGGAAGTAAAAAATGTGGTGGTTGCGATTGCTAAGAGTACAAATAATTTTTTCATAATAAGTGTGTTTTAGTAATACGATAACAAAAGCCGTTCCATTTTTGTTTTATCAACACAATTAGTGTTTTTATCGAAAAATAATATTGAGAATATTTTTTTGCATGCTTTTTGTTTTGATTGATAGTATATATCCTTAATTTTATAGATAATTAACACATCGACATTATGAAATTTAAAAAAGTAATAGCACTTCTAATAGTAGTTATGGCAGTTATAGCTTGTACAACAAACCCTTTTACAGGGAAAAAGACATTAGCTTTGGTGCCTAACTCTCAGTTACTTCCTATGGCTTTTCAACAGTATGATGCTTTTTTAGCTGAAAACAAAGTAGTGACAGGAACTTCTGATGCCAGAATGATA
>CAYGMB010000089.1:2522-5482 GCA_964350765.1 uncultured Flavobacteriaceae bacterium | reverse complement strand
GAGCGTTACCTCACTGCAAATGGTTATGCTGGTTATTTGTCTGAATACCAATGGGATTATAACCTTGTAGATGACCCTGCAGTAAATGCGTGGTGTATGCCAGGTGGAAAGATTGTTTTTTATACTGGAATATTACCAATAACTCAAAACGAAGCTGGAGTAGCTGCTGTAATGGGCCACGAGGTAGCTCATGCATTAGCCAACCATGGCCAACAGCGTATGAGTGCAGGACAATTACAGGCTTTAGGTGCTGTAGCTGGAAATGTAGCTTTAAGTAAAGACCCAAAGAATCAACAAATATTTAACCAAGCCTATGGTATAGGATCTAATGTAGCAGTTATGCTTCCTTTTAGTAGAAGTCATGAGACCGAAGCAGACCGTATTGGATTAACATTAATGGCGATGGCTGGATACGACCCTATAGTAGGAGCAGAGTTGTGGCAACGCATGAAAGCTAATGCTGGAGGAGGAGCTCCGCCAGAGTTTTTAAGCACGCATCCATCTAGTGATACCCGTATTAATAATATAAAACAATGGGCACCAGAGGCTCGAGCTGAGGCGAGAAAATTTGGCGTTACTTCTTTTAGAAAATAACAATGCCTTAAAGTATAATTTGTTACTTTAGAGCCACCTTAGGGTGGCTTTTTAATTTTAAACTCATGGCAGACTTAGCAAAAGGAAGTAAAAAACTATTAAACGCATGGGCATTTTATGATTGGGCAAATAGTGTGTACAGTCTAGTTATTGCATCTGCTGTGTTTCCTATATTTTACGGAGCCTTATTTAGTAAAGCAGAAATTGAGACCATAGTTGTTTTTGGAGGTGAAATAAGAAGTACCCCTCTAATTAGTTATGTTACTGCGGCTGCTTTTTTAGTTGTAGCTTTTATATCTCCATTATTATCTGGAATTGCAGACTACGTGGGTAACAAGAAGACATTTATGAAGTTTTTTTGTTATTTAGGTGGTTTATCTTGTATTGGATTATACTTCTTTAGTTTAGAGTACATATACATAAGCTTACTTTTCTACTTTTTGGGATTAATTGGTTTTTGGGGTAGTTTGGTTTTTTATAATTCTTATTTACCAGACGTAGCGTTTAAGGAACAACAAGACAGTATTAGCGCTAAGGGGTACTCATTAGGGTACATTGGAAGTGTTTTATTATTGCTTTTTAATTTGGCGATGGTAATGAAACCAGAATGGTTTGGGTTAGGAGAAGGAGGAGATGCTAGTATAAAAGCTATGCAAGTTTCATTTGTTACAGTCGGGGTTTGGTGGATTGGTTTTAGTCAATATTCCTTTTATTTTTTACCAAAAGGAAATAAATCAAACCAAAAAGTTACTAGTAAAGTTTTATTTAATGGTTTTTCTGAATTAAGAAAAGTATACAATTCACTTTCTGAAAATTTTCAACTTAAAAGATATTTAGGCGCCTTTTTTATCTATAGCATGGCTGTACAAACAGTTATGCTTGTAGCAACTTATTTTGGAGAGCAAGAGATTAATTGGGGTGGCGATGATGAAAAAACTTTAGGTCTTATACTTAGTATTCTTATAATCCAATTAGTTGCTGTAGTAGGAGCTATACTTACATCTAGAGCGTCTGCTAAGTTTGGTAATATTAATACACTTATTGTTATTAATTGCGTTTGGGTAGCAATTTGTATTACTGCTTATTTTATAACTAGTGCAACGGAGTTCTATGTAACTGCTGGAATAGTTGGTTTAGTAATGGGTGGTATTCAATCATTATCTCGTTCAACGTATTCTAAATTTCTTCCAGAAACAAACGACACTACCTCTTATTTTAGCTTTTATGACGTAGCTGAGAAAATAGGTATCGTGATAGGAATGTTAATTTATGGTTTTATAGATCAAGTAACAGGAAGTATGAGAAACTCTGTTTTATTTCTTATTGTTTTCTTCGGAATTGGTGTTATTTTATTGGTTAGAGTACCAAGATTTTTCAACAAATAGACAATTTTTAATTATGTTTGCTGTTATTACCAAATAAATCTACTTAGTTATGAAAAAACTTCAGTTTTACTACTTTCCCTTATCTTACTTTCATCTTGTGAAAACGAACCACTTACAGGAGAATTTATTGAAGAACAAGATATTACCGCAGAGCCAGGGCAGTTTAGGTGTGATGCTGAAGATCAAGAATTTAATGCAGAGTCTATTGATGCAATTCTTTTTGATGATGGTTCAATGGTGATTGTTGCTACAAATGAAACTGGAGATCAAGTTTCATTAGTTGTCGCTAATGCTTCTTTAGGTTTGTTTGATTTAACTGCGGGAAGCGGTGGTCCTAACGCTGCTGCATATACAATATCTGGAGACCCTACAAATCCATTTATTTCAAGTGGAGCTCTAGGTGGAAATGGGTCACTAACGTTTACTGAATTTAATACAGAAGAACTTTTTATTACAGGAACTTTCGAATTTACAGGAGTAAGAGAGGTTGATGATGGTAGTGGTAGTACAAATGTTGAAACTTTCTCAATTACTAATGGTTCCTTTAACCAAATACCTTTTACTATAGAGGAAACGACTGGAAATGATGAAATAGATGAGTTTTTTGCTAAAGTTAATGATTCCAATTTTGTTCCAGTTGAAATTAATGTGACAAGAGAGGTAATTGCAGATGTTCCAGTAATTAAAATTATTGCTGTAAATGAGAATGGAAGAAGTATTCGTATTGATATACCTGAAGCTACTGGAGTAGGTACTTTTGATATGGTAAACATATCTGATGGGACTCAACTTATTGGAATATTTAATTTAGGAGATGGTTCTCCTAATATGAGTTCAGACCCAGGAACCATTACAATAACTCAATTTAGCACTCAAGGAGGTAAAATTGCAGCTACTTTTGAGTTTACTGGAGTAGACCAATCTGGAAGTGGAATGGAGCCGGTAGAAGTAACTGAGGGTAGTTTTTCTATTAACTATACA
>CAYGMB010000089.1:1139-2512 GCA_964350765.1 uncultured Flavobacteriaceae bacterium | reverse complement strand
CGATGATGTTGCATACACACCAGATAATATACAAACATTTAATTCTATTATTAATGAAATAGAATATACTACTGTTAGAACAATAGATCCTGCTGAACAAGAAATTAGAATTTCATTTCCTTCTGATATTACAACAGGGACATACACATTTGTTGCGGAAGCTGTTAATGGAGACGAAGTTACAGCATCTTACAACCCAGATTTTGAAAATGGTGAAACTAACTTTACCTCCATATCTGGAACTTTTGTAGTAAGTAGTTATAACATTGAAACAGGAGAAATGGAAGCTAGTTTTATTTATACTGCAACAGACCCAGACGGTGTTGATCCAACTGTCTATGAAATTACTAACGGACTATTCTTCTTAGAGTTATAAAGATTTAAGAATAAACTATAATTAAAAAAGCGGCTTTTACAGCCGCTTTTTTAATTTTGATGAATGACCTCCTCTGTATTAATTTCCATCTATATCTCCAGAACCATTAACCTTAGTATCTTTATTAGATGGGTTTCCATAATACTCTATATCTCCAGAGCCATTAACTCTAGCTTTAATACTGTTTTTAGCATATACGCTTGCGTCTCCAGAACCAGAAACTGTAACTTCCGTATTGTTAGCTTTTAAATCTTTACCATCATAATCTCCACTCCCAGTAAGTAAAAGCTCAAATGTTGAGGCAGAACCTCTAAGGCTCATATCTCCACTACCAGTAACTTTTGCATAAACATTACTAGCATCAACTTCTAATCTTACATCTCCAGAACCAGTAAGTTTAGTCGTAAAATTGGTCGCCTTAATTTTGGTTTTCCCATATAAGTCTCCACTTCCAGTTAAGGTTGCTTCAGAAATATCTCTAATGGGTATTTCAATCTTAATTCCTTTTTTTGTTCTAAGATTTACACCTTCTTTCTTTTTAATGATAAGTTCGTCCCCATCTGTTTCAATAGTAATATAATCATGTAAATTATCATCTGTTGTTACAGTTATTGAACCTTCATTACCATCCACAAGAATAAAATCCATAGAGCCTAATGCTTTGATAACGTCATATTCTCCAGTAGATACTGTTTTGGTTGTTACATTACCGTTTCCAATTATTTTTTTATTCTTACCCCATTGTGCAGAAGTGTTGGTAATAAATGCAACAGAAAGAAATAGAAATAATCCTTTTTTTAAATGTTTCATGGTTAATTTTTTTTTGTTAGTACTTTTTAAGTGTTACGCCTCCGTAATCTGAATTAATATTCATAGTGTTTCCACTATTGTTTTTTCCGTAATATCCTTCGTACGATTTGTCAGATCCATCTTTTGAAGATTTTGTTACAACAAGGTTTTCCTCTCCGTTTAACCCAGCGTATTCTAAATTGATAAT
>CAYGMB010000089.1:0-1129 GCA_964350765.1 uncultured Flavobacteriaceae bacterium | reverse complement strand
AACTCCAGTATATTCAGAACGAATAATTACATCTTTCGCTGTGCTAGTTAATCTGTCGATAGAGATAGAGCCATAATCTGTATTTAGATTAATATTCCCTGAAACAGAACCAATATTTTGATTTACGTAATCGCCACGCCCTATTACATCTTTAGCCTTCTCAACTTTTACTTTTCCGTAATCACAATTGTAATTTATAGTAGTAACAGAACCAATTTCAGATTTAGTGTAGTCTGCGCTTAATTCTAACTGCTCAGCCTTTTCTAAACTAAAAGAAGAATAGTCTGCATTTATTTTTCCACTCTTCATATATCCAATTGTTGACTTATTGGTATAGTCAAAATTTAGATAGTTATTTTCAGCATTTAGAGAGCCAATTATAAGTTGACCATAATCACAGTTTATTTTCGCATTGCCATCTAGATCATTGATACTTATAGCTCCGTAATCATTATCAAGATCAACAGTATTGGTTTTAGATAACTTAATTTTATAGTTAACTTCCATAGAAACTTTTTTTCCTTTGTTTCCATCTCCCCACCAGCTCCAGGAGTTGTTTTTCTTTTTATTGCCAAAATTGGTAATAGCTGTTACTAAGGACCCATTAGCTGTAAAGTCTACAGTAATTTCCTCTAATCGCTTTTTCACTCTTTCTTCATCGTCGCCATTGGTTTTAATAGTAACTTCAATTACTGTTTTATTTTCATTCCAAGTTACAATATCTATATTTCCGTAGCTGTTGTTTACTCTTAAACCAGCATTAGGGTTTACAGTAAATTCCTTGTTAATTTTTTTCTCTTTTGTATATTTTCCTTTAAACTTATCATTACTTGCAATAACCAAAGTAGGTGCCAGCAACAATAACAATAAGTATGTTTTAAATAACTGTTTCATTTTTTAATTCTTTAAGTGTTTCTATTTCTTCAATGGTGGTTATAACCTGTTCAAGTAAGTCTACTCGTTTTTGAAAATTGGTAATCATAGCATAAATTACTCGCTTATCATTACCACTTTCAATAAGGTCTGTTTTAAGGTCTTGATATTCTTTTTCTAAAGTATTAAGCTGTAAAAGTGCATCGTCTATTAAAACTTTGGTTTCTGCGTTTTCAAAACTCTTGAGTTTTAAAAC
>CAYGMB010000088.1:7649-7887 GCA_964350765.1 uncultured Flavobacteriaceae bacterium | reverse complement strand
TTGGAGAAGCAGCCTAAAAGTATGATTGTAGTTGGTAGTGGTGCAATTGGAGTAGAGTTTGCTCATTTCTATAATGCTATGGGAACAGAGGTGACTATAGTTGAGTATTTACCTAACCTTGTTCCTCTAGAAGACGAAGAGGTTTCTAAACAGTTTGAACGTTCTTTTAAAAAGTCTGGTATCAAGGTAATGACTCAATCTTCAGTAGAAAAAGTAGAGACTTCTGGTAAAACAGTAA
>CAYGMB010000088.1:6893-7639 GCA_964350765.1 uncultured Flavobacteriaceae bacterium | reverse complement strand
TACCCTTAAGCTTAATTACCTCTGTTTCAATCGTTGGTATTTCATCAAACATTCAAAATATTGGACTAGAAGATGTCGGTATCGTGGTGGATAAAGACAAAATAATGGTGAATGACTGGTACCAGACAAATATTCCTGGGTACTATGCTATTGGTGATGTTGTCCCTGGTCCTGCTCTAGCACACGTTGCCTCTGCTGAAGGGATTACTTGCGTAGAAAAAATAGCTGGAATGCACGTAGAAGCTATGGATTACGGAAATATACCAGGCTGTACCTATGCAACTCCAGAAATTGCAAGTGTAGGAATGACAGAGAAACAAGCAAAAGAAGCTGGCTACGAAATAAAAGTTGGTAAGTTTCCATTCTCTGCTAGTGGTAAAGCGAGTGCCGCTGGTACAAAAGATGGGTTTGTAAAAGTAATTTTTGATGCTAAGTATGGAGAATGGTTAGGTTGCCATATGATTGGTGCTGGTGTAACAGACATGATAGCGGAAGCTGTTTTAGGAAGAAAGCTTGAAACTACAGGGCACGAGGTGTTAAAAGCAGTACACCCTCATCCAACTATGAGTGAGGCAGTTATGGAAGCTGTAGCAGATGCTTACGACGAGGTGATACATTTATAAAATTCTATTAGATAACATAAAAAACCCTAGTTCAGATTTGAGCTAGGGTTTTATTTTTTAATGGATTTTTTGTTTTCTTTAAAATTTATAACCCATACCTATACGTAATGTATTTAACTGTCC
>CAYGMB010000088.1:4850-6883 GCA_964350765.1 uncultured Flavobacteriaceae bacterium | reverse complement strand
TAATAATTTGAGTCGAAAGTCCATAATTGTAACGTCCTTCCAAATAGAAATGCTTACTAAAATCAAATTGTACTCCTACAGTAGCAGAAACTCCAAATAACTCTAACCGTTCACTTGCTGATGACTGATCTACAAGGAAATCAAGCTTTGGACCTAATACAAAACTCAATTTATCTGTAAGGTTATACTTTCCAAGAATAGGAATTTCAATAAAATTATAGCCGTAAGAAGATGCATATAAGACATCTACTTCTACTCCCCATTTTTCTGTAATTTGGTATTCAGTAGCAAGTCCAGCGTAAAAACTTGTTCTCGTATCGTCGTTACCCAATCCGTTTATTGCATAGGATTGATTTAATCCAGCTACTACCCCAAAAATTACTTTATCGGACAAATCAAATTCTTTTTTTTGAGCAGTCATTGACGCTACAACGATAAATATTAAAATTTTAAAAATTATTTTCATATACTTCATTTTAGTTTTAATCTCAAGGACTGTTCTAAATATGAAGTGTTGCTCAGAAAAGTGAAATTGTTTTGTTTTGTAGCTGAAATATTACAAAAACATTACTAGTAATGAAGTAAAATTTAGACTCAAAAAATAACTGGCAGCATAAGCTTATAAACTAAAGCCAGCACCAAAAAAAATAATATTGGGAGAAAGCTCATCAAAACCTTGGGTGTATTTAAGGTTAATTTCAACTACATAACTTAAATGATAAGCTAATGAGACATCGCCCCTAACTTTAAAGCTATTGGTAAATAAATCAAAAAAATAATTTAAACTAGGGCCAAGCAAAAGACTAATCTCTTCACTTACATAGTATTCTGCAAAGATAGGTGCGTTTAAAAATTCGAAATCTCCGACTCCTTTGTAGATAAGCTCAGGTTGAATTCGGAATTTTTCATTAATAAAAAAATTTGCAAAAACACCTCCAAAATACCCTAATTCTGAATCTGGTGTTTCTCCAAATTGATTTTCATCTACATTAAAAATAGTTAAGTTTACTCCACCTTTTACTCCCAGTTTGGTCTGACTAAGTGCCGAAAATGAAATAAAAAATAATAAGATAGAAAAAAGGAAAAGTTTCATTTAAACATAAATTACTCAAAAAAAGACTGTAATGCTAACTCATAGCTCTGTAAACCAAACCCAACTATTATCCCTTTTGCATGCGAAGCAATATAGGATTGATGTCTAAAATTTTCTCTAGCAAAAGTATTGGATATATGTACTTCTACTACAGGAGTCGAAATTGCTTTTACAGCATCGCCAATTCCAATAGAAGTGTGCGTAAAGGCAGCCGCATTCAAGATAATACCATCGTAGTCAAAACCAACCTCTTGAATTTTATCAATTATTTCACCCTCAATATTAGATTGAAAATAAGTTAACTCAACCTCTTTGTGCTTAAACTGAAGCTTGGAAAAATAGTCTTGAAATGTAATCTTACCATACACTTCTGGCTCTCTATTACCTAGTAAATTTAAGTTTGGACCATTAATAATAATAATTCTCATAGACCAAATATAATTAAAAAAGGAAGCTATATCTAGCTTCCTTTTAACAAACAGTAAGAAAAATTAGTCCTTCTAGAAAAACCAACCAACAGATATACTAAGGACACTATTTTTCGCATCAAAAGTTTCACCTTCAAAATCTTCAAAAATAGAGTTAAAACCTACCGTGTAGCGTAATTGAGCAAATGCACCAATGTCTTCCAAATAGTATTGTGCTCCGAAACCTCCAGATAAGTCTAAAGTATTAACACCTTCGATATCTTCTGTTTCACCATCAAACTCATCTTTTGCTGAAATATTAATTCCTATTTGTGGCCCTGCTTGTAAGCTTAGCCCTTCAACAACTGTAAAGCTTAATAAAACAGGAACATTTACATATCCTAGTTTGGTTTTAAACTCTCCATCTTCATCATCCTTTGCTCCTTGTCCAGAGAAAACAACCTCTGGTTGTATTGCAATAACATCGGACAAACCAAGGCTCGCAACAGCCCCTATATTAAATCCGGTTAGGC
>CAYGMB010000088.1:0-4840 GCA_964350765.1 uncultured Flavobacteriaceae bacterium | reverse complement strand
TTTTCTAAATTATTAATTAATGAATTTCTTATAGATGCATCCTCAAAATCATCCCCAACAATTGAAGCGAAATTAACCCCTGCTTTAACCCCAAAAAGTGTTTCTTGAGCATGTATACTCATAACACTAACTACTGCAATTGCAGCAAATACTAATAGTTTTTTCATAATTGAATAGTTTAAATAAGTTATAGTCCAAATCTACTAGTAGTATAAAATTTAAAAAATACCCTTTACAAGGTATATTTTAATAAAAAAAGGGAAGCATTTGCTTCCCTCTTATATTGAATTAATTATTAAATTTATAATTTAAGTGAAGCTCCAATTCTAGCTATTGCTACTCCGTATCCAAGCTCAAGATTTATCCCAAAAGACTCAGATACCCAATATCGCCGCCAATTTGTGCGCCTAATAATACTCCAGAGGCTTCGGCTCTAGTTTGAAACTCGCTTCCTCCTACTTGATCAGCCGATATATTTACATAACCCAACCGAAGCCCAGCATATACGTCAAATTGATCATTATTTACAAAATGATAATTTCCTTGACCTCCAAATAGCAAGTATGTGTGTAATCAAATCCAAATTCTGAATCAAAAATGCTTGACCTAAACTCTGCTGCTGAATAACCTACAAAACCCCCAACGGTTATTTTATCTGAAATAGCATAGTCGTATGATACTTCAACTGGAGGTACTGTCGAACTAAAATCACCTGAAGTAGATGTAAAAGTCACTCCGAAACCAACTCCAAAGTTCAAGAGTGAGTCTCCTTCTTCAATTTGTGCATTAGAAATTGATAAACCAAAAACTGCAAAAGCAGCTACTAATAATAGTTTTTTATAATTTAAGTTTTATAAATTAGTTACTAGTTAAAATTAAGCAAAAAAATTGTTTCATATAATAGGACAAATGCCTTATTTTTCAAAACTATTTTCAAAACTATTCTCAACACATTGATTATCAATAAAAAAGCAGGCATATTGCCTGCTTATAAATATAATTTTATCATTCCTTAAAGAAACGAATAGCCTAACGAGAGCGTAATTACACTATTCTTTCCATCAAGATTACTATTGTCTGATACGCGAGTACCTTCTGAAGTATCATTAAGTCCAAAGTTGTAACGACCTTCTACTCGTAAGCCAAAAGGAATATCTAGTCCTACCCCTAAAATACCTGACAAATCAAAATCATTGGCTCCTATTGCATTAACCGCAGAACCTACTGCTGTAGTTTCATCATCTACCAATACCCCAAATTGAGGTCCTAGTTGGATATTCAAATTATCTGTAACAAAATATTTTAAAACAATAGGTACATTTACATAATCTAGATTAAATTCTCCGAGTTCAAATTCTGCTCCTTGTTGCGAATATAACAGGTCTGCTTGTATCCCTATTTTATCATTAAATTTTCCGCCAATAAAAACTCCTCCTACAAATCCTGTTCTACTATCAAACTCTGCTGCATCTGTTATTGTTGCAAAGTTCACCCCTGCTTTTATACCTAAGTCTAGACCTTGCCCAAAAAATGTAGAAGTGCTTATTAAAGCGAGAGTAATTAAAATTAGTTTTTTCATAAAATCGTATTTTTAAGATGAATACTATAAAGATACTAACGAAAAAAAGACTATAAATATTTCTTTGCATACTTTTACATTAAATTATCCTCACGATGAAGTGGAGTAATGCTATTACCGATTATAAGAACTTTCTAAAGATAGAGCGAGGACTCTCAGAAAACACTATCACTAACTATGTATTAGATATTAAAAAGTTAGTTATCTGGTTACAGGAAAATGGTATAAACTTCTCTCCTATTTCAATTTCTGAAAAAGAAATACAAGCTTTTATTTATTCAACAGCAAAAAAAGTACAACCCAGAACACAAAGTAGAATTATTTCTGGCTTACGTGGCTTTTTTAACTATTTAGTTTTTGAGGAATACAGAAAAACAAATCCACTAGAGCTCATTGAAAGTCCTGAGATAGGCAGAAAACTTCCTGATACACTATCAATTGCGGAAATTGACACGCTAATAAATACAATTGATTTAAGTAAACCACAAGGAGAGCGTAACAGGGCTATTTTAGAAACACTCTATGGATGCGGCTTACGAGTAAGTGAACTAATTAACCTAAAAATATCAGATTTATTTTTTGAAGAAGGCTTTATTAGAGTTACTGGAAAAGGTGACAAGCAACGACTAGTACCTATCAGCAGCACAACAGTAAAATATATAGAAATTTATAAGAATGAAATTAGAAATCATCAAGAAATAAAACCACAGGCCTTAGATACCTTGTTTCTTAACCGAAGAGGAAATTGCCTAACTAGAGCTATGATTTTTACTATAATTAGACAGCTAACTGAAAAAGCTGGAATAAAAAAAACAATAAGTCCACATACGTTTAGGCATTCGTTTGCTACACATCTCCTTGAAAATGGTGCAAACTTAAGAGCTATCCAACAAATGCTTGGGCATGAAAGCATTACTACTACAGAAATCTATACTCATATTGACAATACACATCTTGCCGAAGTAATTAATAAGTTTCATCCTAGGAAACAAAGTCGTTAAAATACTGCTAAATCAATGTTTTTACTTTACAAAGCCTTTATGCTTTTGTAACTTTAAAAGAAAATAATAAAACGTATGAAAACTTTAAAGTTTGAAAATAATGATACCATGCACGCTATTGGATTAGGTACATGGAAAGCAAAAGGAAACAAATTAAAAGATGCAATAAGATCAGCTCTTGCTACCGGAGTAAGACATATTGATACTGCTGCGGTTTATGGTAATGAAGAAGAAATTGGAGAAGTGCTAGCCGAAGTATTTGCAGAGGGATCAATAAAACGTGAAGATGTTTTTATAACTTCAAAATTATGGAATGATGCACACAAGGAAAGTCATGTAATTCCAGCTCTTCAAGATTCTTTAAAAAAGTTACAACTAGACTATTTGGATTTATATCTCATCCATTGGCCAGTAGCTTTTAAGCCAGGTGTTAGTTTCCCTTCTACTCCTTCAGATTATTTGTCACTTGAAGAAGTTCCGATTGAAGAAACTTGGAAACAGATGGAGGTTGCTAAAGAAAGTGGTTACGCAAGACACATTGGAGTTTCAAACTTCAGCAAAAAAAAGCTTAAAGATTTAGTTGATAAGGCTAAACATAAACCAGAGATGAATCAAGTGGAAATGCACCCTTTACTTCAACAAAAAGAACTAGTTGATTTTTGCAAAGAAGAAAATATTTTCCTTACGGCCTATTCTCCACTAGGTTCTGGTGATAGAAGTAGTGAAATGAAAGCTCAAGATGAACCAAGTCTAATGGAAATTGAATCCATTAAAAAAATTGCAAAAAAACATGATGCAACACCTGCTCAAGTATTGATAAATTGGCATGCAAATAGAGGTACAGCAGTTATACCAAAATCTACAACTCCAAGCCATATTGAGTCTAATTTTAGGGCAGCAAAAGTTGAACTAGATAAAGAAGACATGGAAACAATAGCATCTTTAGATAAGAACTATCGATTTATAACTGGTAAGTTTTTTGAAGCTCCAGAGAAAGGGTACGTCAATATATATGATGAATAAATAATATAACCTGAAAGATAAAAGCCTCAAATAGTAAACTATTTGAGGCTTTTAAATTATATATCAATAATGGATTTATTTAGCAATATTTACAGCTCTGGTCTCACGTATTACTGTTACTTTGACTTGACCTGGATACGTCATATCAGTTTGTATTTTTTGTGAAATTTCAAAAGAAAGTTGTGCTGCTTTATCATCGCTAACTTTTTCACTTTCAACCATCACACGTAATTCTCTACCTGCTTGTATTGCATAGGCCTTGTTTACTCCATTAAAACCAAAAGCAATATCTTCTAGGTCTTTGAGACGTTGAATATAAGAATCTAGTACTTGTCGTCTAGCGCCTGGTCTTGCTCCGCTAATAGCGTCACAAACTTGAACAATTGGAGATAATAAGCTAGTCATTTCTATTTCGTCATGGTGTGCTCCAATAGCATTACAAACCTCTGGTTTTTCACCATACTTTTCTGCCCATTGCATACCAAGGATTGCGTGAGGTACTTCAGTTTCAGTTTCTGGCACTTTACCAATATCATGTAATAAACCAGCTCTTTTTGCAAGTTTTGGGTTTAACCCAAGCTCTGCTGCCATAACACCGCATAGTTTTGCTACTTCTCTGGAATGGTGTAATAGATTTTGACCATAAGAAGAGCGATAACGCATACGACCTACAGCTTTAATTAATTCTGGGCTAAGTCCATGAATTCCTAAATCTATAACTGTGCGCTTTCCTACATCAATTATTTCTTCTTCAATTTGTTTTGTTGTCTTACGAACAACCTCTTCAATTCGAGCAGGATGTATACGTCCATCCGTAACTAACTTATGTAAAGATAATCTTGCGACTTCTCTTCTAACCGAATCAAAACATGATAAGATAATAGCTTCTGGTGTATCATCTACAATAATCTCAACACCTGTAGCTGCTTCAATTGCTCTAATGTTTCTACCTTCTCTACCAATAATTCTACCTTTAACATCGTCGCTTTCAAGATTAAAAACAGACACACAATTGTCTATAGCCTCTTCTGTTCCTATGCGTTGTATAGTATTAATAATAATCTTCTTTGCTTCTTGTTGAGCTGTCATTTTAGCTTCTTCTACAGAATTCTGTATAAAAGCCATAGCATCTGTCTTTGCTTCCTCCTTGAGGCTTTCCATAAGCTGAGTCTTTGCGTCTTCGGCAGAGAGACTAGAAATAACCTCTAACTGCTCTATTTGACTACGATGCATTTTT
>CAYGMB010000087.1:4635-7928 GCA_964350765.1 uncultured Flavobacteriaceae bacterium | reverse complement strand
TGTAGCATTTAATCTGGGATTAAGCGGACAAGCTTTTAAGCAAATGACAAAATTTGTGATGGCACTCTACAAAGCTTATACTAATAGTGATTCATCTTTATTTGAAATTAACCCAGTATTAAAAACAAGTGACGACCGTATTATAGCAGTAGATGCTAAAGTAAGTTTAGACGATAACGCTTTATTCCGTCATAAAGATTACGCAGCAATGCGAGATGTAAGAGAAGAGAATCCGGTTGAAGTTGAAGCTAAAGAAGTAGGTTTAAACTATGTAGATTTAGATGGTAATGTTGGATGCATGGTAAATGGTGCAGGATTGGCAATGGCAACTATGGATTTAATTAAGCAAGCCGGTGGAGAACCTGCAAACTTCTTGGATGTAGGAGGTACTGCAGATGCAGAACGTGTTGAAACGGCCTTTAACCTTATCTTAAAAGACCCTAACGTAAAAGCAATTTTAGTAAATATTTTTGGTGGAATTGTACGTTGTGATAGAGTTGCACAAGGAATTGTAGATGCTTACAAAAATATGGGGACAATAGAAGTACCAATTATTGTAAGACTTCAAGGAACTAATGCAGATATCGCTAAAGAGTTAATTGATAATAGTGGTCTAGATGTACAAAGTGCTATTGAGTTTCAAGAAGCAGCAGATAAAGTACAAGCTGTATTAGCGTAAACCCAAAAAAATAAAATTAAAAAAGCCTTACTATTACAGTAAGGCTTTTTTATTTAGTAGCGTGGGGCGGGCACGATCCGCCGACCTCAGCATTATGAATGCTGCGCTCTAACCAGCTGAGCTACCACGCCATAATTTCAAGAGTGCTAAAATATGTTTTTAGCGGCTGCAAATATAGAAACAATTATGCAGGTATCAAATGTGAAAAGTAAATTATTTTCTCTTTTTAAAATGCTTTTCGTAAGCTATTACAACAGACGCTAACCAAGCTATAAAGATTACACCTGTAATTATAGAGTATACTAAGACTATATTTTCCATTAGCTTTTAAATTTAAAGTAATTCATAAAGCCAAGGATGGTGGGAGCCCATAAACCTAAAAACAGCGCGTCTATTTTATTACCCTGTAAAAACATATACTCTGCAACAATTATTATAGAAAGTACTAGTATTATCATAATAATGTTGAAAACCCCAATTTCTTTGATAAACTTCATAAGTAGAAATACAAATTTTATACAATATAATTATTGTTATTTGTTTTAAGAAAAAAAAATTACTGCTTTCTTTTTTCAGTTTAGAATTATATCTATATTGTCAATAACTAACACCTTACTATGGAAGAAAAAGTAAAATACGAAATGGAGTTTCCTATACAGGCTTCTCCATCATTATTATATCAATATATTTCTACCCCTTCTGGCATGGGAGAATGGTATGCAGACAATGTAAACTCAAGAGGAGAATTCTTTACCTTCATCTGGGATGGGAGCGAGGAGAAGGCTAAACTACTTGGCAAAAAAAGTGGAGAGCGCATTAAGTTTAGATGGATGGATGATGAAGATACCAACTACTATTTTGAGCTTAGAATACAAGTAGATGAAATTACGAAAGATGTTTCTTTAATGATTACAGATTATGCAGAAGAAGACGAAGTAGAAGAGGGTAAAATGTTATGGGAAAATATGATATCTGATTTAAAACAAATATTAGGCTCTACTTAAAAATAACCCTATTATAGTATCTTTGCACCGTCTTACAATAAAGACGGTTTTTTTTATGATTAATAAAAACGGGAAACTTCAAGAAAACTCAGAAAAAGTACTATCTCATTCCAATAGAGGATTAGCCTACGGAGATGCATTATTTGAAACCATTAGGTACTCCGGTGCAAAACTCTTTTTTTGGGAAGATCACTACTTTAGACTTATGGCATCTATGCGCATTATGCGTATGGAAATACCTATGATTTTTACAATGGAATTTCTTGAAGAAGAAATTATAAAAACTATCAAGGCTTCCAACCAAGAAAACAAAACTATAAGAGTAAAAATGATAGTTTGGCGTACTGCTGAAGGAAAATATACCCCAACTACAAACAATATCTCTTACCTAATTTCTACTGAAGTCTTAGAAACCCCATTTTATACTTTAAATGATAATTTTTACGAAGTAGAACTTTTTAAAGACTATTATATTAATTCTGGATTATTATCAACTATTAAATCTAATAATAAACTTATTAATGTCTTAGGAAGTATTTATGCAAAGGAAAATGAGTATGATAATTGTTTATTGTTAAATGAAAAAAAGCAAGTAGTAGAGGCCCTAAACGGAAATTTATTTCTTGTTAATGGCTATAAAATTAAAACACCACCACTTACAGATGGTTGCCTTAAAGGAGTAATGCGTAAACAACTCATAGGTATTATTGGTCAACTCCCAGATTTTATATTAGAAGAAACTTCAATCTCTCCCTTTGAACTTCAAAAAGCAGATGAGTTATTTATTACCAATGTTATAACAGGTATACAACCTATTTCAAAATATAGAAAAAAGGAGTACAATACAAAAGTAGCAGCAGAGTTGCTTTCTAAAATTAATGTAAAAGCACGATTAGGCTAGTTAAGAGTAGGATTCTCTGGTGCATTAGACCATAATAGATAGTCACCACCAAACTCAATCATTTTTTCTTTCCAGAAGTTGTTATTACTCTTACTTATAATTTCGTTTTTATATTCGTTAGGAGTTACCACCCAACTTTGTAATTCTAGTTCTTGCTCTAATTGATTGTTTGCCCAACCAGAATATCCTAAGAAAAATCTAATTTCGTTATTGGTAAGTTCTTCGTTTTGTAATAAGTCTAATATAGTTGTAAAGTCACCACCCCAATAAATTCCGTTAGAAATTTCTATACTGTTTGGAATTAAATGAGGGACTCTATGAATAAAATACAAATTGTCTTGCTCAACAGGACCTCCATTATAAACCTTAAGGTTAGAGCTAACCTCTGGCACAAAATCTTTTAATTCGTACTCAAGTGGTTTGTTTAAAATAAAACCAACAGCACCGTCATCATTATACTCTGCTAACAGCACAACAGACCTATTAAAAGAAACGTCTCCTATAATAGAAGGTTCTGCAACTAGAAGTACGCCTTTTTCAGGTTTTAAAGAAATCATGGAGTTAGTTTATAAATTAAATCTAAGTATTAATTTTAACATAAACAAAAAACCCTGCCATTTGGCAGGGTTTAATATTGTTTCTTGTATAAAGAATTTAGTTTACGCTACTCTGTAAGTCAGAACCAGCTTTAAACTTCACTACATTTTTT
>CAYGMB010000087.1:0-4568 GCA_964350765.1 uncultured Flavobacteriaceae bacterium | reverse complement strand
AACTGACCAAGAACCAAAACCTACTAGAGATACTCTGTTCCCCTTTTTAAGTGAACCTTCTACATTACCTAAGAAAGATTCTAATGCTTTTTTAGCTGCTGCTTTTGTTACTCCAGCATCTTCTGCCATTGCGTCGATTAAATCTGATTTGTTCATAATTTAGAATTTTAAAAATTATTGTTGGTTAAACTTCTGTTTAAATACTCTACAAATTTAAACGGATTATCGGTTCAGGCAAGTAATGACGGGCAAAATGCCTGTTTTTGTTGATAACTTGGCGGGTTTGTTAATAAACAAAGCTCATTTTTTATGATATTTTGTAATATCAGTAACAATAGGTGTTTACAGGGCTTTTGCATTTTCAGCAAAAGTAAAGCCATTTAAAAAAGAGGCAGCATCCATTTTTCGCTTACCTGGAAATTGGAGAACTTCAATAAAAAGGTACCCATCTTCGGCAGCTATCTTAATTGTTTTTTTTGTAGTTGTAATAGTACCCACAGCTTCATTATGCTTTACTATTTCAAAACTTGAGCTGTATATTTTTACCTTATATATATCTTCTTCATTTTTAATTTTAGTCCAAGCTACTGGATAGGGACTTAACCCTCTTACTAAAGCGTCAATTTTTTTTACTGGTTGTGACCAATTTATTTCTGTGTTTTCAGGATGTAATTTTGGAGCTTCTTTTAAATCTCTTGCATCTTTTTGAATGTAGGGATTTATCGTGTTTTTTTCAATTAATTGAACGGTTTCTACAACAAGATTACTTCCTATCTCCATTAGCTTGTCATGTAAAGTGCCTGCAGTTTCTCTTTCTTCAATTAGTATTTCTGAAGATAAAATAATTGCTCCTGTGTCTATTTTTTCATCAATAAAAAAAGTAGTAACCCCTGTTTTATTTTCTTGATTAATAATTGCCCAATTAATTGGAGCTGCACCTCTGTATTCTGGGAGTAAGGATGCGTGTAAATTAAATGTACCATATTCTGGCATTTGCCAAACTACTTTTGGCAACATTCTAAAGGCTACTACTATTTGTAGATTAGCGTTTAGAGCTTCTAATTCTTTTAAAAAACCTTCATTTTTTAAATTAGTAGGTTGTAAAATAGTTAACCCTTGTGAAACGGCATAGTCTTTTACAGCAGAGGTGTGTATTTTTCTACCTCTACCAGCTGGTTTATCCGGAGCAGTTATTACACCTACAATTTTAGCTTTTTCAGCTACTAATTTTGATAGCACACCAACAGCAAAGTCTGGTGTACCCATAAAAACAACTCGTATTTCTCTTTTTTCTTTTTTCAAATTCTATACTTTGTAATATTGATTTTTAAAATTGATTGCTATGGTGCCTTTATCCACTAATAATCTTAAAACTGTAAGAATAGTTTTAGTGTCAAAGGTACTTTTTTCTGAAATTTCTCTAGAAGTCATTTCATGTTCTTCAAGGAGATTTACAATAGTATCTGCTACTAAACTTGTCTCCTTGGAATTTATGGATATATTTTTACTGGTACAAACCGAACAAATTCCACATGGAGTAGTGTTTTCTTCACCAAAATAACGTACTAATTGAACGCTTTTACATTCTTTATCGTTAGTTAAATAACTAAGAACTGAAGCTACTTGCTTTTTTTTCTTCTCATTTTGTTGTGTTACATCTTTTGCAATACTATTTATTGTTTTATCGTCCTCACGTGGTATTAAAAAGGTAATACAAGCATCTGTAGTTTTAAGTTGTAATAAAACTACTTCTTCTCGTTCCATTTTTTTTAATTCTGAAATAATTTCTGGTATTGCTATTCCTGTTTTTTTTGAAATTAAATCAAGATTAATTTTTGTTTTTATCTCAAAAATACCGGGGTACAAGCGTAACATTGTCTTTCCAATTACCGAAGCTTTTGTATTAGTTTTAAAATACTCTAATAATGTTTCAGATGTGAGTAAAAACTGCGCGGTAGAGTATCTACCAAATTGTTGTGATAATTGTAGTATACCCAGTCTGTCTAAAGTCTGTAAGCCATTGTATGTTAGGAGTGTATTTCTTTTATAAGTATCACAAAAATCTACAAAGTTAAAGTTATGTTCTGTATAGCTTCCTTCTCCATAAGGTATTTGAAAATAGTTGTTTAAATTTCTATACAAAAGTTTTAAGTCTTTAGGCGTTGCTAGCGAACTTACAAACTGTTTTTCAACTAATTTTTTATCATACTCGCTATATAAAATAATTGCTTTTGCATACTGTCCATCGCGTCCAGCTCTACCTGCTTCTTGAAAATAACTTTCTAAGCTATCTGGTAGTTGTATATGTATCACAAAACGTACATTGGGTTGATCTATTCCCATCCCAAAAGCATTGGTTGCGACTATAGTTGGAACACTTCCGTTTTTCCATAATGCTAGTCGTTGTATTTTTTCTTCTTTAGTTATGCCTCCATGGTAAAAAGTACTCTTAATTCCTAAACTAGTAAGGTGTTTACTGGTTTCAATCGCAGCAGCTCTACTTCTTACATATATAATAGCATTTCCAGTATTTGTTTTTAATAACTGTTCTATATGGTAAAGTTTATCTGTTACCTTCTTAGTATGATAGGCGAGTAGGGGTCTTGTAAAAGAGTTTTTAAATACGTTAGGTAATTCTAACTGCAATGATGCTATAGTATCTTCTAATACCTCGGGAGTTGCTGTAGCTGTAAGTGCTATGATTGGGGTTAAAGGATGTTGCTCTCTTAAAATTGTAATATTCTTGTAAGCAGGTCTAAAGTCGTTTCCCCATTGCGATATACAATGTGCTTCATCTATAGCTATTAGACTTACATCCATTTGTTTTATATAGTTCTGTACAATATCTTGTTGTAAGCGCTCAGGGGATAGATATAAAAACTTGTAATTTCCATAGATAGCATTGTCGAGAAGGGAGTTTAATTCAGAAAATGAAATCCCACCTGTAATAGCTAGTGCTTTAATTCCTTTTTCTTTTAAACTTTTTACCTGGTCATTCATTAAGGCAACTAGCGGAGAAATAACAATACAAATGCCCTTTTGTGCTAAGGCAGGGACTTGAAAACAAATTGATTTTCCACCTCCAGTAGGCAGTAATGCAACTGTATCTTTACCGTCCAAAACACTTTCTATAATTGACTCTTGAGAGGGTTTAAAAGAGTTGTACCCCCAAAATTCTTCGAGTATTTGTAGAGGTGTTTTCAAAAAATTAGTTTCAGGGTATTTATTACAAATTCAGTTCGCTCCTTTACACTTCCAATAGGTACTTCTGTTATAGAATGTCCAAAGAGCTCATATTCTTCCTTTAAAAATTTTGTAATCAACTTTGCCTGCTCAAAGTTTTCATATCGTTCATCATCATTAGTATGTATGGCTTTCCAAGATGGTAATAAAAATATATGGTCGTAGGTATGCTCTTTACAAACTGTATCAAAATGGTCAGGGTAAGAAACTGCTATGTATTTCATATACGCTGTTACATCTGGAAGACCTCTGTCGTAAAAAATAATTGTATTGTTTCTTTCTTTTGCAGCCTCGTATTGTTCTAATCTACCATCTAATAACTTAGAACTAAATAATACTGGATCTTCTAAAAAAAGTTGCTCAATTCCTTCAGCCTGTGCTTGTTTTATAACTTCTCTAGAAATTTCAGGCATACAGTAATAACCTTCTTTTTCTAAATTATTAATTAAAGTTGTTTTTCCTGAAGAAGGCCCCCCTATAAGTACAATTCTTTTTGTTTTCAAACCTTGCATTTTAGGCAAATTACGTAAATATTATTGATACATAAGTGTATCTTTGCATCCTAATATAATAGTATGTCACAAGATTCAAAATCTGAAGCTTTTTACAAACGTCTTAAAGAACAATTAGAAGGAGATACTAGTTGGCCAACATCTTATTTATTTAAATTTATTGTTCCCGCCAGTAACGAGAAAATTGCAGAGATTGAAGCAATTTATGACGGTACAGATGCGTTAATTAGTACTAGAGACTCTTCAAAAGGTACTTATACAAGTGTTTCAATTAAAGTGACTATGGATTCTCCAGAGTCTGTTATTGAAAAATATCTTCAAGTTTCTAAGGTGGAAGGTGTCATTTCATTATAAAATTAGTATTTTGCAATTCAATAATTACAGAATTTCTTTTAGCGATTACTTCACAAAAGAGTTTGTAATTTTTACTTCATTAAATTTTTTACATTTTGATTGAAAACATAGAGTATAATACAGAGCGACCTCATTTAATTATTCCTGAGTACGGTCGTCATATTCAAAAAATGGTGGATCATGCAGTTTCCATTAAAGACAAAGAAGAAAGAAACAAAGTAGCAAAGAGTATTATTGCTGTAATGGGTAATATGAATCCGCACTTGCGTGATGTTCCAGATTTCCAACATAAGTTATGGGATCAATTATTTATTATTTCCAATTTTGAGTTGGATGTTGATTCTCCTTTCGAAAAACCTTCAAGAGAAGAAATCTACGCAAGGCCAGATAGCCTAGAATACCCTCAAAACCATCCTAAATATCGTTTTTATGGAAACAACATAAAACGAATGATTGATG
>CAYGMB010000086.1:0-8009 GCA_964350765.1 uncultured Flavobacteriaceae bacterium | reverse complement strand
TTGCAGTTACAACAAACTAAAATCCAGAGCCGCACTGCGCGTAGCCCTGCGTTGGCGTTAATTTGAAATGAGAAACTTCGCAATATACATTCTGTTAATTTTTACAATTTTTAGTTGTAAAGAAAAGAATGCTGACCGAATTGAAAAGAAATCGAATATTAAGGAATCAACAGTCGAAGAACCAATCGAAATGTATAATTTGAGGAAATCAATAATTGAAAAACAAAATTTAGATGTTTGGCCAAGTATTGTGGAAATTAAAAAACTGACCGAAATAGATGAAAATAGGAATGACTCTCTGATTTTATTAATTACGGAAACGGAAAATGGAAACGAATTACGTTTGACGAACTCAACGGAATTGAGCAAGTTTGCGGAAATGGAATACAATAACGATTGTAGACAAGATGGAACTATTTTGACTGACTTAAAACTCGGAAAAATAAATCTGACTGAAATGAAAGCAGAAATATTATGTCGGAAAGAAAAATATGCGGAATTGAAAATAAAAAACTAGCGCCAACAACATATATAATTCATTGAATCAAATGGTTAAGGGAATGAAAGATCATACAAAAAACCTATTTTAGTCCAGCAGATAAAAATCATAAAAGCGGCCATTGGAATGCATTTGTTAACGAAAGTGGGGCAATTAGTGTAAGAAATGTGGTTCGACATGAGCCTATTTATAAGTCCGTGATGGAAGCCTATATTATCTTACCCAAAGAAATACCAGACGAACTCTTTAATATTGATAGATATAATAAAATAATTGTTGACATTGAATAGGCTAATATTAACTTCTGAAGTAAAAGCAAAGTAGATGCTATTTTAACACGTCACGAAACTAAACCTAAGCCTTGTAAGGGAATATTAAAGAGAAAACTAATGAAGATTTTTACAATTTTTCTACTATTAACCTTCAACATAACCTTTGGTCAAGACAACCGGATTGAACAACCTATAAAAAACTTTGATAAACTCTGGAATGAGTTTAACGACAGGTATGCAAATTTTGAGGTTAAAAACATCAACTGGATTGAAATCTATCAAAAATATCGCCCATTAGTAAATGAAAATACTACAAATGATAGTTTGTTTAAAATTTGTAATAAAATGCTTCTTGAGCTTAAAGATGGTCACGTTAATTTAATTCAGTACGGTAAAAATGGTAAGGTTATAAAAAAAGCAAATGATGGAAGCCCATCTAAATTCCTAAAAAAGTTTCCTAATTCAAAACAAGAAAAACCAAATATCTATCAGTTATTAAAAACCACAGATCAAACACTCAAAGACAATGGATTTTCTGTTGTGGGTGCTTCCAAAAAAGGCACGTTGGAATATGCAATATCTAAAGAGTATGGGTATTTGCGAATTTTATCTATGGGTAATTTACCTTTAAGTGAATACAGGAAACATACAGACAATGCTGTCAAGGCATTTCAAAATTTAAAAGGGGTAATTATTGATGTCCGATTTAATGGTGGTGGAGATGATAAAGCATCATTTGAAATTGCAAATAGATTTACCGACAAAAGAAGGGTTGCACACTACAAAAGAGAAAGAAAAAGCGGTACTTCAGAATTTAAAAATCTAAAAACTAAATATTTAGAGCCTGCTGGTAAAATACAATTTACCCAACCCGTACTAATACTAACAAGCGACTTAACAGCAAGTGCTGCAGAAGTTTTTACGATGATTATGAAACAATTACCCTATGTAACCACAATGGGAGACAATACTAATGGCATTTTCTCAGACATGTATGATTTTAAGTTGCCAAATGGATGGCTTGCCACTTTATCGCATCAACAATACTTTTCTTCAGAAATGAAAAATTTTGAAGGAATTGGTATAGAACCAGATATTAAATTATTAAATGAACCTAAAAACATTAGTAACGGAAAAGACCCATTAATTGAAAAAGGAATTGAAGAGTTGAAGAATTAAAAAAACTCAATTATTCAATTTTTATGGGTTGTATTTAGCTCTACTCAAATTTTAAGTTAAAACATTTTAAAAGCTTTCCAACTCCTTACTCTTTTTTGTAATTTTAAAATAAATTTTACGATGAAATCTTTATATCTGCTTGCATTAATTACAATTCTCTTTTCTTGTAAAGAACCTCAAAAGAAAAAGGATGTAGCTCTTAATACCGAAACTAGAGACTATAGTATAGAAACTGTAGTTGAGGATTTAAGTAATCCTTGGGGTATGCTTATTACAGAAAAAAGTGGTGAGCTTATTCATTTTAAAAATGGAATTAAAACTAATATTGCCAATGTACCAGAGGTTTATAGTCGTGGACAAGGTGGATTACTAGATATTGAAGTACACCCCAACTACAGTAATAATGGTTGGATTTACATTACATATTCCTCTAGTGAAGGTGAAGAATCAGGTGGAAATACAGCTTTAATTAGATGTAAATTAAAAGATAATTCGCTTGTAGATATTGAGCAATTATACAAAGCCACCCCCAACACAACTAGAGGTCAACATTTTGGCTCAAGAATAGAGTTTGATAATGAGGGCTACCTATACTTCTCTATTGGAGAGCGAGGTGCTCGTGATGTAAACCCTCAAGATATCACTAGAGATGGAGGAAAGATTTATCGCCTGCACGATGATGGACGTATCCCGGAGGATAACCCGTTTGTTGGAGTAAAAGATGCTAAAACAGCAATCTACACTTACGGAAACAGAAACCCTCAAGGAATGGATAAACACCCAACAACAGGTGAAATTTGGATTCATGAACATGGACCAAAAGGTGGGGACGAAATAAATATTGTAAAAAAAGGAGTAAACTACGGTTGGCCTGTAATATCGTATGGAATTAATTATAGTGGCACAAAGTTTACTGAAATCACCAAAAAAGAAGGAATGGAACAGCCAATTTACTACTGGACACCTTCTATAGCTCCTTGCGGAATGACCTTTGTAACTGGAAATAAGTATCCAGACTGGAAAAACCATTTACTAGTTGGCTCTCTAAAGTTTAATTATGTTGAGTTATTAAAGTTAGAAGGAAATAAAGTAACCAATCGACAAAAAATAGCCGAAGATGTTGGAAGAGTTCGTAATGTAAAACAAGGCCCTGATGGATATATCTACATAGGAATTGAAGGTCAAGGTATAGTAAAAATAGTTCCAAATTAAAATAACAATGAAAAAAATAGTAATAGCACTTGCCGTATTCACACTTATAGCTTGTAACAATTCAAAAAAGGAAGAAAAAGAAACAATAAAGATTGGGCAAAACACACAAAACAAAACCGATAAGCAAACACCGCTTGAAGAAAGTATAGATCGTGGAGCTATTGTTTATCAAGATTTTTGTGTACAATGTCATCTATCCACAGGTAAAGGAGTTCCTGGCAACTTTCCTCCTCTTGCAGGATCAAATTGGTTAACTGAAAAGAGAACCGAAAGTATCCATGCAGTTAAATACGGGCAAAAAGGCGAAATTCAAGTAAACGGAGTTACCTATAATGGAGTAATGACACCTATGGGTCTAAGCGATGAAGAAGTCGCAGATGTACTAAATTATAGCATGAACAGTTGGGGAAATACACAAGAGGAAATGGTAACAGAAGAAGAAGTTAGCAAAGTCTCTAAATAATTATAGCCTTAAAAAACCTTACCAAAGTCCTTTCCAACTCCTTAACTAATTTCCTACCTTTGTGTAAATTTCTAAACTATGCTCATAATAGGGATTGCAGGAGGAACGGGATGTGGTAAAACTACAGTTGTAGATCAAATTGTAGCAGAATTGCCAGCAGATGAAGTCTGCGTAATTTCTCAAGACTCTTATTACAAAGACACCTCTCACTTAAGCTACAACGAACGTGTTAAAATTAACTTTGACCATCCCAATTCTATAGATTTCGAATTATTGGTGTCTCATCTTCAGGAACTCAAAAACAACAAACCCATAGAGCAGCCCGTTTATTCTTTTGTAGAGCACAACAGAACTGGAGAAACACAAACAACACACCCAAGAAAGGTAATAATTGTAGAGGGTATTTTAATTTTAACCCATCCAGAAATTAGGGATTTATTTGATATTAAAATTTTTGTACATGCAGATAGTGACGAGCGTTTAATACGAAGATTAAAGCGGGATATTGCAGAAAGAGGTAGAGATCTTGATGAAGTATTAACACGCTATCAAACTACGCTTAAACCTATGCACAATCAATTTATAGAACCCACTAAAGAGTTTGCAGATATCATTATCCCAACTAACAGATACAACACAGTCGCTGTAGATGTAATACGCACAATAGTAAACGAAAAACTAGCAAATTCTAAGGAAATCTAAGATGAAGTTTTCAGGATTTAAAAATAAAAAATGGTTTAAAATTTTAGCAAGTACCTATGCTATTATTATTATACTATTTATAGTCTGGATGCTTTTTTTTGATACAAACTCTTATTTAATTCATAGAGAATTAGATAATGATATAAATGCACTAGAAGAAAACAAAGAGTATTATAAGAAGGAAATTGAAAAAGACAAAGCCTTTATAAATAAAATGAAAGATAGTAATGAGGTAGAAAAATTTGCTAGAGAAAAGTATTATCTCAAAAAAGAAAACGAAGATATTTATATTATAGAACACGAAGACAGCTTAAAAAACAATAAAAAGAATGAATAATTTGTGGAAAGATTTTGATAGCGTTTCTGCAAAGCAATGGAAACAAAAAATACAAGTTGACCTAAAAGGAGCAGATTATAACGACACATTGGTTTGGCAATCTTTAGAAGGTATTAATGTAAAGCCATTTTACCATCAAGATGATTTTGAAAATTTAGTCAATCCAATTCCTGGTCACCCTAGTAATTGGAACATAGCGCAAAGCGTATTTATAGATGATGAGACAATTGCTAATGGATTAATTCTAAATGCTATTGAAAAAGGTGCCGAAGCTATTATCCTTGTGGCAGAAGAAACTTTTAATATAACTGCTGTTTTTAAAAACTTTCCATTTACCAAAGTTGCTATCTACTGTAAGTTTTCTTTTTTATCTGAAGATTTTTACAATCAACTTAGTTCATATCTTTCAGACAAAAATGCGAAAGTCTATTACGGCATAGACTTAATTGGTAATTTAAATAAAGATGGAAATTGGTTTCACTCATTAGAGAAAGATCATCAAATTCTTGAAAATTTAGTTAGCAATAATTCAATTATCAATAGTATTGGAGTAAACACCAGTACATATCAAAATGCGGGTGCAAATTGTGTTCAACAATTAGCCTATGGTCTTGCGCATGCTAATGAGTATTTAAATCATTTCGCAAAAACCAATAGAGAAATAAAACTTACGTTTACTGTTTCTGTTGGGTCTAACTATTTCTTTGAAATTGCCAAAATACGTGCTCTAAGATTACTATACGCAACTATTGCTAATTTGTACAATTGTCCAGTAAATTGTCATATCCTAGCTATCCCTTCAAAAAGAAATAAAACAATTTACGATTATAATGTAAATATGCTACGTACCACTACGGAGTGTATGAGTGCTATTTTGGGTGGTGCAGATACAGTAGCCAATTTACCATATGATTCCATCTACCAAAAGAGTAATGAATTTGGAGAACGTATTTCAAGAAACCAATTACTAATACTGAAGGCAGAAAGCTATTTTGATACCGTTAGCAATGCTTCGGATGGTAGTTATTATATTGAAGCATTAACAAAAGAATTGGCAGAAAAAGCGTTATCTCTTTTTAAAGATATTGAAAAAAATGGAGGCTTTTTATCTCAATTAAAAGAGGGCACTATTCAGAAAAAAATAAAAGAAAGTGCTCAAAAAGAACAGAGCCTATTTGACGACGGAAAATTAAAGCTGTTAGGGACTAACCTTCAACCAAACCCTGATGATAAAATGAAAGAGAATCTAGAACTCTATCCGTTTGTTAAAACAAAACCTAGAAAAACATTATTAGAACCTATAGTTGAGAGAAGACTATCGGAAAACTTAGAAAAAGAAAGACTTGAAAATGAAAAATAATCTACTATTTTGTATTGTATTAACGTGTACTATATTACTAGCGTCTTGTGGACAAGGATCAAAAAAAGTAAGTAATAAATACCAAGACCAACCTAGCGTAGTATATTGTAAGCAAATAGATACTATTTTAGTAAAAGAAGCTTTTTACAGTTTTAAAGAAGATGTGGCTTCTTATTACAATAATCAAGGTTATGAAAAAGGAAGTTTACCTTACTACCACAACGGGTTTACTAAATATATTAATAGCTTAGTAGGTAATAATGCTTCATATAATTTAGTTGCTTCAGAACATTCAAAAAAATTAGCAACAGAGCTAAAAAAATACCCAGAAATTTGGACTACAAGAGACGGAAAAACCATCCCAAATCTAGAATCCTCTTTTTTAAAATGTATTACTAAGGATATAGATGATTTCCCTTTAAAGGCATTAATCACAAAAGTATATCAAAAAGGAAGTATCTCCAGAAAAAACATGCTTGACTCATATTACAAAAATGTGGGAAAAGTACATCAAGATAATAACTTTACTCTCTTTTTAGCCTTAGATACTTTTTATGCATTTTTGGGTGACGAATCACAACAATAATGGCATTTAAAACTACAAGTAAATACTATATTATATTAATCACTTTGCTTCTTGGACTAAGTGGTTGTAACTTAATTGTTAAAAATGATTTAGTTAATTGGGCTACTACTGAAGAAGGAGTGCAAATAGATGGTACTTACCATTTTATTGAAGATAATGGGGTTAAAATTTTTCTTCCTAAAGATTTTAATAGAACTCCAATGGCTAACTTTCAAGAGATACTTAAAAAGTCTATTAAAGATAAAGCCAAATTTAATCATGAAATTAATAGGCTAAACTCTCTAAAAGATTATGGCTCTGGTCCTCTTCACATCTTTTATGATACAATATCGGGTTCTAGTTACACTATAAAAGAAATGGAGTATGCTCCTATTTCAAGAAACGATGCAAAATATTTACTAGGCTTAATTAGTGAAGGAAATAAAAAAACAGCTAGAAATAGTAATTTATCATACGAAAAATTAACAGCTAAATATCATGGCTCATCAGATAAATTTATTTTTAAAGCTATATACAAAGTAACAAGTACTGAAGAAAACTTAAATTGGTTTAATAATATTTATGTTATAACCCAAAATGGGAAAACGGTATTAATCCATTTAATCACAGGATTTGACGTTTATTTTGACCCTTTTATTGAAAAAACAATTTTGTAATGCCAAGAAAAAACGTTCAAGACATATCATTATATCAAACAAAAAAGGAAGCTCCTGCAACATCCAAAACAGTTATAACTGCTGAAGATATTAAGGTTAAAAAAAGCTATACCCAACAAGATATAGCTTCGCTTTCGCATCTTGATTTTGTCGCTGGGATAGCTCCAAATTTACGAGGTCCCTACTCTACTATGTATGTTCGTAGACCTTGGACCATACGCCAATATGCAGGGTTTTCAACTGCCGAGGAAAGTAATGCTTTTTACAGGCGTAATCTTGCTGCTGGTCAAAAAGGACTTTCAGTAGCTTTTGATCTAGCAACACACCGAGGTTATGATAGTGACCACGAACGTGTAGTAGGTGATGTTGGGAAAGCTGGAGTAGCGATTGATAGTGTAGAGGACATGAAAGTCTTATTTGATCAAATTCCATTAGACAAAATGAGTGTTTCTATGACTATGAATGGTGCCGTATTACCTATCATGGCATTTTACATTGTTGCAGCACAAGAACAAGGCGTTTCGTTAGAAGCACTTTCAGGGACCATACAAAATGACATTTTAAAGGAGTTTATGGTACGTAACACCTACATCTACCCTCCTACTCCTTCCATGAAAATTATAAGTGACATTTTTGAATTTACATCGGCACACATGCCAAAGTTTAATTCCATATCAATCTCCGGGTATCACATGCAAGAAGCTGGTGCTACATGTGATATAGAATTGGCATATACTTTAGCA
>CAYGMB010000085.1:301-8038 GCA_964350765.1 uncultured Flavobacteriaceae bacterium | reverse complement strand
AGGGACAAATAATAACACTTCTAATAATTATATTCTTGACACAGAATTGACTAGTATTAACCTAGATATTTCTAGTTACCCGACTGGTGTTTATGCGGTAGCCCTCGTGTGTGATGGTGATATCGTAGACTCAAAACAATTAATAAAACAATAAACCTATACTTATGAAAACGATATATATTTTAATCGTAAGCTGCATCACCTTTGGTACGTATGCACAAGATCCACAGCTTTTTGACAATACATGGTATCTAGAAAAATTAGTCATTGATAGTGATGAAATATTCCCTCCATCTAATTTCGAAGCAATTTTTGAAATAGATTTAAACTTCATAAACATTAGTCATCCAAGCTGTGAAGACTTTTTAAACGGTAGTGTTTTAAGTATTGACAATGCAACTTTTTCTTTAAATGATGACTTAATAAACTTGATTGGTAGTTGTACAGATCAAATTATATTTCACCATTATTCCATATATGGCGGTATTGATTCTCCACCAAAAAACCCTTTTAATTACGATATTACAACAGAAAACGATATTAGCTCTCTTGTTATTACAAATGTGGATGGTTACCAAGCATTTTATAACAATACACCTCCATTATCTATAAATGAAAATGACAACATAACTATCTCTCTATACCCCAACCCTGTAAAAGACCAATTGTTTATTAATCCAACAACACAACTAGAAAAAGCAAGTATTTATACTATTACTGGTAAATTAATGTTTTGTAATACTATTTCTAGTGATTCTAGTATAGATACGAGTAAGCTATCGCACGGTTTGTATTTTATAACAGTTGAGGATTTGGAGGGGAATAAAGTAACTAAGAAGTTAGTAAAGAAGTAGTCTGGCTAATAAACAGACTGCTTCGCCCCGATAGCTAGTGGGTCTCGCAGAGACATCACTCAAACTAATTAATCTATTACCTAGTTAACTAATACCAAACCATTACTTCCACTCCAGCGTCTCCATAATGGTTCGCATATCATTTCGAAGGTACATAACCGCAGGGTAAATAGAATCAAAATTGGGCTTAGCTTCAAAATAAAGTGCCCCTGTTACAAAATGTTTAATACTATCTGTAATATAAAATTGTGATTGTGAGGCAGCATTACCATTTATCATATAAAGCATACCATAGGAATTTTTATCAGGGTTTACAAAAGGCTGTTCTGGGATACTGTTAGCCTTACCAATATGCCCATAAGCTAATTTTTGAGCATCGTAAAGCAAACCTGTTAGATTAGAATCCCTAACTTCTTGGTAGGTTATAAATACCGATGCTTTCATTTTAGGATAGTAAATAGTAAACCCACATCCATTTTGTTTTTTTATTTGCGCTCTTGTATTTTTTAGAAATGTATAAGGACAATCTGTTTCAAGTTTTTTATACTCGCCGTTTGGATATTCTAACGCCAATAAAGCACGTGGTTTTACAACTGTATCTTCACCGCAAGAACTTAACAAAAGAAGTCCAAAAAGAACTATAAAAAATCTCATGTAAGTGGTGTAATTGTTAATTTTATTTGCTTGATACGTTTATTATCAAACGCTTCAATAGTAAACGAATATTCATGAAACTTTAGTACTTCTCCTTTTTTAGGAAATCCTTTAGAGATCTCTAATAAAAATCCTGCTAAGGTTTCAGACTCACCTTTCGCATCCTCAAATAGTTGATTATCTTCTAATTGTATTACTTTATAAAAATCTTTAAGCGGTGTTTTACCTTCAAAAACATAATTATTGTCATCTAATTTTGAAAAGATTAAATCATCATCATCAAACTCATCACTAATCTCCCCAACGATTTCTTCAATAATATCTTCTAAAGAAATAAGCCCACTTGTTCCACCATACTCATCTACAACAATGGCAAGGTGCATCTTCATTTCCTTAAACTCATTGAGTAAGTCGTCCAGCTTTTTATTTTCAGGAACAAAATATGCTTCTCGCTTAAGCTCTTGCCAATCTAGGTTTTTACGCTCTATGTAAGGCATTAAATCTTTAACATATAATATACCAGTAATGTTATCTATATTTTCTTTATATACAGGAATTCTTGAATAACCTTTATCGATAATCTCTGGCATAATGTCTTTGTATGACTGCTCCTCATTTAAGGCAAAAATATCCATCCTAGGTTTCATTACCTGTTTAGTATCCGTATTACCAAAAGTTACAATCCCTTGTAATATTTTTTGTTCTTCCTTAGTTGTATCTGCTTCATTAGTTAGTTCTAAAGCTTGAGATAATTGATCTACACTAATATTGCTTGTTTTTTTGCCAAAGCGTTCTTGCATAAAAATAGTAATCGCTCTCATAGGCATACTTAATGGCGTAAATACAACATCTAGAAATCGCAATGGCACGGCCATCGTAGAAGCAAAAGAAACTTTATTTCTACTAGCATATATTTTTGGTAAAATCTCACCAAATAGTAGTATTAAAAAAGTAACAACTCCTACTTCAACAATAAATCGTACGTTTAAAAATCCCCATAAAACAGTATCAATACTTGAAAACAGAAAAGAGGTAAGAGAATCGAATAACAATACAATAGCAATGTTTATAAAGTTGTTTGCAACAAGAATAGTTGCAAGTAACTTTTTGGGTTTTGATAATAGCCGCTGAACCAGCTCCATTTTTTTGGGAGGTTCGTTACCATTTGAAGCATCAAAATCTGTAGATGTTAAAGAGAAAAAGGCAACCTCTGCACCTGAGATGAGTGCAGAGCAAAACAGCAATACAAAAAGTATTACCAAACTTAGTATTTGCGGAAAGCTTAGTGCATTTATTAAAAGTAAACTAGGAGGTTCTATATCCAAAATGGTTTGCTTAATTAAACTTTAAAACGGAAGGTCATCCTCTTCGCCTTGATGTTCTTCAGTTTTTGGTTGAGAACTTGTGGTTTGTTGAGGGGATTGTTGTGTTCCGTTATTAGGTTGTGGGGTAGTTACTCCACTTTCGTTTTTAGGAGTTAAAAAAGTAAAGTCTGTACATTGTATTTCTGTACTATATCTATCATTACCAGAGTCATCTTGCCATTTTCTTGTTTTAAGACGCCCTTCTATATACACTTTATCTCCCTTTTTTAAATACTTTTCACAAATTTCTGCTCCTTTATTGCGTACTACAATATTATGCCACTCTGTATTTACTACTTTTTCACCAGTAGTACGATTCGTATAACTTTCGTTTGTTGCTAGAGGAAAACGACCAATACTTCCACCTCCTTCAAAATAATGCATTTTAACCTCATCTCCTAAATGCCCAATAAGCATTACTTTATTCAATGTTCCACTCATAGTTGTATATAGTTTTTACCTTTACAAAGGTATGTTTTGTTGTTTAAATATACTTAATTTTTCAAATTATTGAATACCGAAAATTCTGAAATAAAATTTGAAATCAAAACAGGTACTGCATAATCATCTATTGTGTTTATTGCAATCCCGTTATCTAATTTTTCAGAAATTGAAATAATCCAAAAAGTAACATGTAGATGTTGATGCGATAGTTTATGGATTATAGGCTCATCATTGTATTGTGTAACATCTACTTCAGAAAAAGGTTTTGTTAACTTTAAAAAACTATTGTCTTGCCTCAAGGCATTTAAAGTTGTTTGATTTTTTGTTTCAATTAGAGGAAATTGGTACAATTGCTGCCAAATACCTTTATGAGTCCGCTGTTCGATACATGTTTGGTTGTCTTCAGAAATAAAAACCAAGTAATTAAAGTATCGATTTTTAATCTTAAGCTTTTTAAGTTTTACAGGAAGAGAGGATACTTCTCCTTTTCTATAAGCCTCACAGCTATCATTAAATATGCAGCTGCTACAATTAGGGCTTTGTGGCACACAATATCTAGCCCCAAACTCCATAATTGCCTGGTTATTTGTTCCTGGTTTTTCGGGGTCTAGTAGTTGTTGCGCAAGAGCTTTAAACTCTTTTTGCCCTTTTGTAGTATTTATAGGTGTTTCAATATCAAAAATACGAGATAACACTCTATACACATTGCCATCTACAACAGCTGTAGCCTCTTTGTAACAAATGGATGCTATAGCACTTGCTGTATAATCACCAACGCCTTTTAAGTTAAGAAGTGCTTTGTAAGTATCCGGGAACATTCCCTTGTAGTTAACAACAATATTTTTTGCAGTTTCGTGAAGGTTTCTTGCTCTTGAGTAATACCCCAATCCTTGCCAAAGTTTTAATACTTTTTCTTGCGGTGAAGCTGCTAAATCATGAACGGTTGGAAATTGAGATATAAATTTTTGGTAATAGGGTAATCCTTGAGCAACTCTAGTTTGTTGTAAAATAATTTCTGAAAGCCAGATAGCATAAGGGTTTTTTGTGGTACGCCATGGCAATTCTCTTTTGTTTTCCAAGTACCAAGAAATAAGTCTTTTGGAAAATTTAGCATCCTTTTTCAACATTAGACAAATGTAAGTTTATCTATTTATTTTTTAACCTATTACCCTTGATAAATTGATTATAAAATGATTATATTTGCCGTCTTGAAAAAAATAAACCTAAAAAGAATAAATTAAAAATTAAGAATATGACGAAAGCAGATATCGTAGCAAAGATTTCAGAAAAATTAGGAATGGAAAAAGGAGATGTACAAGCTACAGTTGAAACCTTTATGGACGAAGTAAAGAACTCTCTTGAAGGTGGTGACAATGTTTACTTAAGAGGTTTTGGAAGCTTTATTATCAAGAAGAGAGCAGAAAAAACAGGAAGAAACATATCTAAGAATACAACAATAAAAATTCCTGCACACAATATACCTGCATTTAAGCCTGCTAAAGTATTTGTAGAAGGTGTAAAAACAAACGTAGAAGTTAAGTAATAATAACGTTTTGTAGTATACAAAACAAAAAATAATTATACATATGCCAAGTGGTAAAAAAAGAAAAAGACATAAGGTAGCAACGCATAAGCGTAAGAAAAGAAGACGCGCTAACCGCCACAAGAAAAAGTAGTATTTCACTACTTTTTTTGTTTACAGCAATACAAAATCGTTCTTTGAAAACGAAATAGCAACACCTTTTTAACTGTGAAGACTAGCTATTTCAACGGGTTAATCGCTACCAACAGGTAGCAAAAAAACCTGTGATAAAATTATTGTTTAATCCATCCCGATAAAATATCGGGAAAAAATCATGAATAGTGAGCTACGAATTATTTATTAGATCCAGTTCACAAGAAGTTGATTTTGCCCTTTTAAAAGATGGAAAACTATTAGAATTACATAAAGAGGAAGAGGACAATAAGTTTTCGGTTGGAGATATTTACATCGCCAAAATTAGAAAAACTGTTCAAGGTCTAAACGCTGCATTTGTAAATGTAGGGTATGAAAAAGATGCATTTTTGCATTACCATGATTTAGGTCCAAAAGTACTTTCGCTTTTAAAATTCGTAAAACGTGTAAGCACAGGTAAACTTAAAGAGTATACTTTAAAAGAATTCCCATTAGAAAAAGAGATTGATAAAAATGGAGGCATTAACCATGCATTAAAATCCAATCAATCTATTCTGGTACAAATAGTAAAAGAACCCATTTCTACCAAGGGACCACGTATAAGCTCTGAGCTATCAATAGCCGGGAGATATATTGTACTAGTCCCATTTTCAGATAGAGTTTCTATTTCTCAAAAAATAGAGTCTAGAGAAGAAAAAGAAAGGTTAAAACGCTTAATTACAAGCATAAAACCTAAAGGATTTGGCGTTATTATACGTACTGTAGCAGAGGGCAAAAAAGTAGCAGAACTGGATAGAGATTTACAAAATCTCATTGATCGCTGGACAGCGATGTGTAAAAAGCTACGAGGGGCGCACCACCCAAGTAAGGTGCTAAGTGAGCTAGACAGAGGCGCATCTATTATTCGAGATGTATTTAATGATTCATTCACCAACATTTGTATTGATGATGAAACCCTCTATCTACAAATAAAAGATTATGTGCAAGAAATTGCACCTAATAAAGAAAGTATTGTAAAGCATTATGACTCTAAAGTTCCCATTTTTGAAAAATTTGGGATTGAGCGTCAAATTAAAACATCCTTTGGTAAAACCGTATCGGGTAGTAAAGGAGCTTATTTGGTTATAGAACATACAGAAGCTATGCACGTTATAGACGTAAATAGCGGAAATAGAAGTAACAAATCTAATAATCAAGAAGAAACTGCACTCGAAGTAAATTTAATCGCTGCTAGCGAAGTAGCTAGACAATTACGTTTACGTGACATGGGAGGTATAATAGTAGTAGATTTCATAGACATGGGAACTGCTGCCAATAGAAAAAAGCTATACGAACATCTTAGAGATGAAATGAAAGATGATCGTGCTAAGCATAAAATTTTACCTCCAACTAAGTTTGGTTTAATACAAATTACAAGACAACGCGTACGACCCGAAATGAATATAAAAACGCGAGAAGAAGCCCCCTCTGGAGGCGATGGTGAAATAGAAGCACCAATTAACGTGGTCAATAGAATAAATGAAGATGTAAAAAAACTCTTCAAAAAAGACTATAAAAAGTTAACGTTACATACGCATCCTTTTATAGCAGCCTTTTTAACTAAAGGATTTCCATCTGTGCGAACCAAATGGTTTATGTAGCACAAAAAATGGGTAAAAATTCAACCAAGAGATGCTTACACGTATCTAGAATATCACTTTGTCGATAAAAAAGGCGAAGAGATTTTATAACATAAAAACCCTGCTAAGCAATTAGTGGGGTTTTTTGTTTTTATATACTTTTGAAAGTACAAAATGCTACCTCAAAAATCATATACCGTAGAAGAAGCCAAAAAAAACATGGAACGCTATTGTGCATACCAAGAGCGTTGCCATAAAGAAGTACAACAAAAACTACGGAATATGAAAATGATTCCTGAAGCCATTAATCTTATTACCACACAATTAATTGAAGATAATTACCTCAATGAAACTCGTTTTGCCAAAGCCTTTGCTCGAGGGAAATTCAATACAAAAAAATGGGGAAGGCAACGTATTGTTAGGGAATTAAAAGCTAGGGATATTGGTCAATACAATATAAAAATTGCTTTAAAAGAGATTTCTGAAGAAGCCTATTTACAGACTTTCGAAAAATTAGCACAAAAAAGAATTCAACAGCTTGAAACTGAAAAAAACTTCAATAAAAAGAAAAAAAAATTAGCAGATTATCTGTTTTACCGAGGATGGGAACCAGAACTAGTTTGGGAGAAGGTTAGGGAATTAAATCTTTAGTTAAGTCTTCTAAAATTTGTATTTTTAGAAAAATGAAAATTTCCAAAAAAAGATATATATTTTTAAGGTTTATATTATTGATTTCACTCTTTTTGGTGGCAATATGTCTTATGAGACTTTTTGGCTTTACTTCAAGCCCATTGATGTAGACGAAAACGTGAAGCCTGATGCATGATTGAATGAGGCCGCGGGCAGATTCGAAGCCCAGCCCGACCTTGATCCCGAACGCCTCATTTTCATCGTTGAACGCGGGACTTCGACCAAGGTGGCCCGCTTGTATGGCAGTTCGCCCAGAGGCAAACGCTGTCGCGCCCCAATCCGGCATGGCCATTGGAAGAGCACAATCTTCGACGGCAGCCTCACTCTCGATCGCATCATTGCGTTCATGACCATTGACGGCGCGATGGCTAGAGCCGCCTTTCTCGCCTATGTCGAACAGGTCCTGATTCCGACACTCAGGACCGGCGAAATTGCCG
>CAYGMB010000085.1:0-291 GCA_964350765.1 uncultured Flavobacteriaceae bacterium | reverse complement strand
TTCTTATTGCACGAATTTATATTAACGATATGCCTATGTATATCAATTACAGTACAAGTATATTTTAATAAGTTGGATACCTCTCAATTTTTAAAAACAAACCCTCAAAAAAATAAAAGACTCATATTTTTATTGTGGTCTTCAAGCCTTTTAGCAGTAATTGGGCTACTATTAATATTATTTAGTAATTATTTTAGCGTTGGGTCAGAAATTTCACGCTTATTGTTCTTTCTATCCAACAGTTTAATAGCACTAGGTATCTATCTATCAATTTATAAAAATGAAAAGAGG
>CAYGMB010000084.1:0-8237 GCA_964350765.1 uncultured Flavobacteriaceae bacterium | reverse complement strand
GTACAGTTTGAAACCCAAATTTTTTCATACCTATTTGAAGTATTTCTCTGTTATTTAGTACTTCTTCAGGTAAAGTAAAGTTATCAATGTGAGAAGCACGTCCAAAAAAATCATAATCACTCCCCATTTCAACATAACAACCCTCTATTGTAACGAGCGTAATATCTA
This sequence comes from uncultured Flavobacteriaceae bacterium, assembly GCA_964350765.1. Classification (GTDB taxonomy): domain Bacteria; phylum Bacteroidota; class Bacteroidia; order Flavobacteriales; family Flavobacteriaceae; genus CAYGMB01. The sequence goes on along the minus strand of CAYGMB010000084.1, from coordinate 8,069 downwards.
CTGCTGCAGCTCTATTATGAATGCTTCCTTTTTTGTAAGGATTTGCAACATAGGTTGCTCTTGGCACTTTTGCCCACATTTTTTTCTGAACCGATAATGGCCGGTAGCAGTCATATAATTTAATTTTATAGCCTAACTCACAAAAATACTCATTAGCTTGAAGTAGTGCGTTTGCAACTTCTTCTTGAAGCAAACAAACCTCGCAATCGTATAGTTTTTCACCAATAAAATTATTTGGTGTTGCATAGCGTATCTCATAATCGAATGCTGTAGAAACCTCTTTTAAATTTACTAGAGATATCTTGCCTTTTTGAGGCGTGTAACCAATAGTTAAGAATAGTACGAGTAAAACTGAAAAAGTTCGCATTCTTTAAAACAAAAGCTAGTAGTCCTTTGTAACTATGAGTAAAAAATAATGAATATGAATTTACAAGGAAAAGTTGCGTTAATTACTGGTGGAAGTAAGGGAATAGGATTTGGTATTGCTCAGAAATTATTAGCACAAGGTATTAATGTTGCTATTACAAGTAGGAGTGAGGCTAATGCAAAAGAAGCTGCAAGATTACTCAACTCTCAAGGTAATGATAGCGCTTATGCTATTGGAGTAGTTGCAGATGTTAGAGATTATAACAATCAAGAAAATGCTATTTCAACAACTGTTAAGGAATTTGGTAAAATTGATATTGTAATTGCAAATGCAGGCTTAGGTCATTTTGGTTCTATTAAAGACTTATCTATTGAGCAATGGAATGAAACTATAGACACAAATCTTACAGGAGCTTTCTATACTTTTAAAGTTAGTTTAGAGCAACTTATTAAAAACAAAGGATATTATATTAGTATTTCAAGCTTAGCAGGAACTAATTTTTTTGCTGGAGGAAGTGCTTATAATGCGAGTAAGTTTGGACTTACTGGGTTTACACAAGCTGCCATGTTAGATGTTAGAAAACACGATGTTAAAGTAAGTACTATAATGCCAGGCTCTGTTTCTACTTATTTTAATGATAATGAACCCAACGAAGAAGATGCTTGGAAGATACAAAGTGAGGACATTGGAGAGCTAGTGGTAGATTTATTAAAAATGCACCCTAGAACATTACCAAGTAAGATAGAGGTAAGGCCAACGGTGCCTCCATCTGCCAAATAACTTACAAATTAAGCAGGGTTAACTTAAAAGGTTTACCAAGCCTAATATGTTAACCCTGCACATATAAACAACCTACTTATCTTATAATCCCCATTAAAGATGTTTAGCTATTTATTATCTCTTTATTATAATAAAGTTGGATCTTCTATTTTTAAAATGTTCTTCATCACTACATTTTATTCCATTTTTACATTTGTTTAATAACATTTGCTCGCCAAAACCTCTTGCGCTTACAATTCTATTTTTTTCAATGCCTTGACTAAATAAATACTCTTGTGTGGCTTTGGCTCTTTTATTGGATAATTCATAATTATACGCATCACTTCCTCTGGAGTCTGTATGCGCTTCTATTTTTATTACCATATCTGGGATATCATTTAGCACAGAAGCCGCCTTATCTAGTACCATAGCTGCCTGAGGAGTAACTTCCCATTTATCATATTCAAAAAAGATAGGGTCTAGTTTAATTTTTTCAACGCCTTCATCTACTACAATAATGTCTTCAATTTTGTTAAGTTCAAAGTTTGTAGGGTCTGTATATTCTCCATCTATATCAAATGTTTCTGCTTCTTTAGTAGCTGAAATATATTTCTCCTTTTCAGCAGAAATTATAACTCTCGTTTCACAAGGAATTTGAGTAGTATACCCACCTTTTTCATTTGTAATCAATGAAAAAAGTATATTGTTATCAATGTCTTTAAGCGTTATTTTAGTATCAAATAAAACCTGTCTAGAGTTTTTATCTATTACGGTTCCTGTAATGTACTGGTCGCATGAAAGTGGCTCTCTTTTAAAATAATAAATGTCGTCGTCACCATTTCCATTAGGTCTATTACTTGAAATATATCCTGTTTCGTGGTCTTCATTAAAATATATTGCAAAGTCGTCATAAGCGGTATTTGCAGTCTTTCCAATATTTTTAATTTCTGAAAAACTATCTTTAAAATTAAATACGCCTTCGTAAATATCTAATCCTCCAAAACCTACATGACCATCTGAAGAAAAATAAAAAGACTTTTCAATTATAAATGGAAAGAAATCATTGCCATGTGTGTTTACTAATGGGCCTGCATTAATGGGGTTTGAAATCATTCCGTCCTCATAAATTTTTGCATAATAAATATCAGCTTCACCGAACCCACCAGGCATATCTGAAACAAAAAATAGGAAGTTTCCATCTGGACTTACAAAGGGATGGCCCACAGAATAATAATCACTATTAAAATGTAAAGGCTCTTTATTTGTTATTTTTCCATCTTTGATTTCTCCCTTATATAGTTTGAAGTTGTTATTTCTGGAGTCATCTAATACTAATCTATTTTTGTTTATGTTGCTTGAAGCAAAATATACCGTATTGTTATTTTTTGAAAATGCTATGGTAGCATCATGAAACTCTGTACTAATTTGTCTTGACAAGAGACTTGGCTCAATAAGTCCTCCATTGCTTGTTGTATCTGCAACAAAAAGACTTAAATAAGGTTGTTCATTCCAAGCATACAGTTCTTTTGCGGCACCAGGTCTAGAAGAAGAAAATACAATTTTATCATTGAAAGAAGCAGTTCCAAAGTCTGAATACTCGGTATTAGACTCAAGATTTATAAGTGTATATCTTGAAGGTGTTTCGTCTTTTAAGATTTCTCCAAAATTATTTTGCTCTTCCTTAAAGGATTTAATGAACTCTTTGTCTCCTTCAGATTCAAGATAAGAAAGCCAAAGTTCATCTGCTTTTTCATACTCTCTAATACTTCTTAAACTTCTCACATATTTTGACAAGTTTTCTTTATCTATAGTATTTGAAAGTTCATATGCCATTTTATAATAGGATGCAGCTTGCCTCATATTATTAACATTATAGTTAGCTTCTGCTGCTTTTAGGTAAGTTTCTATGTCAACCTTTTTAGCTTCTTTTATATAATTATCGTACACTTTAACAGCTTTCATAAAAGCATTGTTATTGTATAGCCTATCTGCTCTTTTAAGTTCTGCTTGTGAAAACACAGTAGTTGCCAGCAGCGTAAATAGTATGTATGTTATAAATCTCATGGTAGCTTTTTTTTTTTAAAAGAATCTAGGTGAATTAACTCTCTTACTCTTTTTAGGTAATGTATAGCGTAATACAATCTCATGTGTTCCTGAGTTATAGTTTGAAAAGTCTGTGAGTGTATAATCATACGAATATCCTGCAAAGAAACCATCAAAAACCATAATGCCTGCAAGACCGCTTATTGCATCTTCGTATCGATATGCGGCTCCAATGGTAAACCTTTCATTAAATAGAAAGTTTGCTGAGACATCTACAACTACAGGGAAACCATCTAGATATTTTAATAAAAACGCTGGTTTAAACTTTAAACTAGGATTCATATCTATTACATAACCACCCATTAAAAAATATTGTATTTCTTCTTGTGCAATAGCTTGTTCAACGTCATCATAAAAGTTGTCTGTTGTAAAATCTGGAACAGAAAGTCCTACATACCAATTATCGGTATAAAAAAATGCTCCAGACCCCAATGTGGGAGTTATTCTATTATCTATATTTTGAGCAAGTGGATCGTTATGATTTTGAAAATTTCCTTTGGTAAAATCAACATTAAATAACTTTATTCCTGCTTTTACACCAAGAGCTACTTTAATTGTAGGACTTAACTGTAAAGTGTATGAAAAGTTTCCATCTGCAAAAAATTGATTTGCAGGACCAAGATTATCGTTTTCAATATTTAATCCTAAGCCTATTTTATCATTTCTTAATGGTGCGTGAATTCCAAGGTTTTGTGTTACCGGAGCACCGTCAATACCTACCCATTGATCCCTATAAGTTCCAACGATATCTAATGTACCAAGTGACCCCGCATATCCAGGGTTTATACTCATAGTATTGTACATGTACTGCGTATATTGGGGACTATTTTGTGCATAAATTGAACTGGAAACAGCTGTAAGCACTAGTAAGCCCATTATTTTGTATATAATTGAAGTTTTCATGATTTCTCTTTTTATAATTTGAATTAATTGAAATGCCTTTGCTTGAATTACTTTATTAGAAACAACCAACCCGTTTTGGGTTTTTCATTATTTCCTAGCTCTAAGACATAATAATAAGTGTCTGATGGGAGTTGATCCCTTTTTGAAACACCATTTACATTTCCAACTCCATTCCAATTATTAGAGTAATTTTGCTGTTTATAGACAAGACTTCCGTATCTGTTAAATACTTGTAATTGATTATTTGGGAAGTTTTCTATACATGAGATAACTAGAGTATCATTAATACCGTCACCATTAGGTGAAAATTCATTATAAACAAACAAACAGACTGGGTCAATATTTGCTCTAGCTGAGTTATTTCCTGTATCAGCATCTGTTGGATTAGATGCCATAATAGATACTGTGTTTAGGTATTCTCCTTGTCCTAATACTTTTCCTTTTACAGTTAATACACCTACTGAATTTGTTGGTAATAATCCTATAGACCATATTCCAGTTGTAGTATTGTAACTTCCTATAGAAGTACTAGAATTTACCATTTCATAGCCAGAAGGCATTGACTCTTCAACGGCTAAATCCACAAAATCGTTAGGGCCATTATTTGTTATTGTAATAGTAAAGGTTACGTTTTCACCAACCATTGGTGTTGGGTTATCTACAGTTTTAGTTATAGTTAAATCTGCACAAACAACAACCACTTCATTAATAGTTACTGTAGAAGATGCTCCACAAGAACCAGGTGTTTCGTAAGACACTTCTACACTTGTGTTCTCAATTTCATCCCAAAGTACTGTAACAAAGTTGTCGTTTGGACCACCACCTTCTGTAACGGTGCCTCCAGTAATATTCCATATATAATTAGAATTACTTGCCTCGGTAGTGTAGGTAATAGCTGTACTTAGGCATACTTGACTTCCTGCATCTGAGGTAATTATTGGATTGACAATCCCATTTAAAGTAATAAGTACTGCTAAACGTTGAGAGCTTTCACATCCGTCAATAGTTTGTGCTGCATAGTAAGTATTACCGTCTATCAATAGGTCAGTACTAGCATATGGATTGCCTCCTACAGGCGCATCATACCAAATTACTGTTTCGTTTACCTGAATATCTGCAACCGTTGGATTATCTGTAGCGCAAAAGATTTGTTCTGTTTCATCTGTAGTAGGGGTAGGAGCATCTCCTACTGATACAGTAACTTCTAGTCGGAGTGAGCTTTCGCACCCATCTACAGTTTGTGCTGCATAATATGTTGCTCCATTTATTAGTGGATCTGAACTTTCATATGGAGTTCCTCCCGTTGGTGCATCATACCATGTTACAGTTTCATTTACTTGTATATCATCAATTATTGGAGTATCAATAACACAAAAATCTTGATTTGGATTTTCAGTAGTAGGAATTTCTGCATTACCTACATTTACCATAACTGCTAGACGTTGCGAGCTTTCACATCCATTTACAAACTGAGAAGCATAATAAGTGTTGCCATCAATTAATGGATCTGTAGTTGCGTATGGGGTGCCTCCTGTTGCTGCATCATACCAAGTAACTGTTTCATTTGCTTGTATATCTGAAACTGTTGGTGCCTCTATTAAACAAAAACCTTGTGTTGAATTATTTGTAGTAGGAGTAGGGGCATCTCCTACCTGAACAAATACAGCTAAACGTTGTGAGCTTTCACAACTTCCAATTAATTGAGAAGCAAAGTAGGTTGTTCCATCTATTAATGGGGCTGTGGTATCATATGGAGTTCCTCCTGTTGGTGCATCATACCAAGTAACTGTCTCATTTACTTGTATATCTGCAACTGTAGGAGAATCTACTAAACAAAAATCTTGATTATTATTAGTGGTAGTTGGTGTTGGAGCATCTCCAACAGAAACTGTTACCGCTAATCTATTAGAACTTTCACAACCGCCAATAATTTGAGCTGCGTAATACGTTGTGTTATTTGTTAGCAAATCTGTTGTGTTGTATGGGTTTCCATTGGTAGGAGCATCATACCATATTACAGTTTCATTTACCTGTATATCTGCAACTATTGGTTCATCTACTTCACAAAAATCTTGATTAGTATCACTAGTAGTAGGAATTGCAGCATCGCTTACACTAATTGCTACTGCTAATCTGTTTGAGCTTTCACAGCCATCAATTGTTTGACCAGCATAGTAAGTTTCACCATCAATCAGGAGGTCTGTTGGGTTATATGGTACACCTCCTGTTGGTTCATTATACCATATTACAGTTTCGTTTACTTGAATATCTGCAACCGTTGGTTCATCTACTTGACAGAAATCTTGATTTGCACTATTTGTAGTTGGTGTTACAGCATCTCCAACATTAATTACAACTGCTAATCTATTTGAACTTTCACACCCATTAATTGTTTGAGCAGCATAATAAGTGTTGCCATTAATTAAGGAATCTGATGCATCGTATGGTGTTCCTCCAGTTGGTTCATCATACCATGTAACTGTTTCATTTACCTGTATATCTGCAACTGTTGGATTGTTAATAACACAAAAATCTTGATTTGTATTATTTGTAGTGGGAGTTGCAGCATCATTTACGCTTGCAACAACAGCTAGCCTAACAGAACTTTCACAACCATTAACTGTTTGAGAAGCATAATAGGTTGCACCATTTGTTAATGGATCTGTAGTATTATAAGGCGTACCATTGGTAGGATTATCATACCAAGTTACAGTTTCGTTTACTTGTAAATCTGCAATAGTTGGATTGTTTACTAAGCAAAAATCTTGGTTTGTATTGCTTGTTGTTGGTGTAGCAGCATCACCAATAGTGATTGTTACTTCAAGCCTTTCTTCACTTTCGCAACCATCTATTGTTTGTGTTGCGTAATAACTATTTCCATTTATTAATGGGTCTGTACTTAAATAAGCTGTACCATCTGTTGGTGCATCATACCAAGTTATATTACCTTCATTTACTTGTATATTTGCAACAGTAGGATTATTTACAACACAAAAGTCTTGGTTTGTATCATTGGTAGTAGGAGCACTAGTTCCAATTATTGTTACGCCGTATAAATCTAAACTTTGTGCAAGGTTTACACTAACTAGGGAAGTAATACTTACACTAACTCTGTCAAAAGTTACTCCAGGTTCAAAAAGAATATCTGCTCTTTGCCCGTTTTGTAACAAAGTAAGCGCATCAATATTTATTATAGATGCAATATCTTCTTCAAATACCATTTGGGTTCCGTTCCAAGCCGAAACTTCCACATTATTTAACAAGCCTAAAGTAAGCAAAGTAGGATCTGTTGCAAGTGTTATAATAAAATCATCACTAGGTGTGTATGGATTTGGGAAATAAACAGTTTGTTCCATAGACCCAAGAACACCAAGAGTGCCCATACTTATTTCTGAAAAGTTATCCGGGTTATCATCTATTGCAAATTGTGGATTAGTGACACCAGCACCACCAAGTTGAATTACGTCTAATGTTATACCATCTCCATCAAAATCTGTGTATAAAGGATTTGTAGCACATTGATTGTCTGTGAAATAAAATGCATTGTACACATCTGTATTTTGAAAAGTACCTATTAGTAAAGAATCTGTATTGTCTTCTATATATATTCTGTTGTAATCCTGATCTGGAGTAATTGCAACATAAAAATTACCTTCGGCATCAACAACTATTCTAAACCTTTCGGTAGTTGTTGGAATTATCGATGTATTGGATAATACAGTCGTAGCACCATTTCGAGCTTCGATTTCAAAATAGTGGTTTCCAAGTATTACAGTTCCTAATACATCTGCCAAAAGACCACCAAGACTCCCTCCTAATAGTACATTGAGAAAATCTTCGTCAAAGTCAATACGAATATAACTTGTAGTGTTTGCAGGGACTGTAGCTGGAAATTGAACTTCTAGTTCTCCAGAATAAGCTCCAATACCAACTGCAA
>CAYGMB010000083.1:4207-8242 GCA_964350765.1 uncultured Flavobacteriaceae bacterium | reverse complement strand
TTTCTATTAGAGTCGAGAATTAGTAAATTATGAATCTGGACACTTGTTTCTGTAATAATTAACTTTGAAGAGCCTATTCCTTTTCTTTTTATACGTTCAGCTAATGAAAAAGGTTTACCAACTTCAGCATCTATTTTTCTCGTAATATCTCTATTGTTATAAGAAACGTTTAAAAGCATATTCTTTCTTTGATTTAGGAATAAAAAAATACCACTATAAAGATACAAATTAGGTTTCCTAAAAAATAGTTAATCACGTACCTTTGTTGCATAAATTTTTGCAATGTCATTACAAGAAACCCTTTCTATAAAAATTAAAGAAGCAATACAAAATAAGTATGATGCTGTTTTAGAAACTGTAGAGTTTCAAGCTACCAGAAAAGAGTTTGAAGGAGATATCACAGTAGTTGTGTTCACTATGCTTCGTGTTGTAAAAGGTAACCCTGTTCAAATAGGTGAGACAATAGGAAACTATTTAGTAGAAAATGTAGAGGAAGTTTCTGGTTTTAACGTTGTAAAAGGCTTCTTAAATATAGTACTAAGTGATTCGTATTTTTTAGATTTTTTTACAAGTGTTTCTAGTTTCTCAAACTTTGGAATTAAAGAAGAAAGTGATGAAGCATTTATGGTGGAATATTCCTCTCCTAATACCAATAAACCCTTACACTTAGGGCATATACGTAATATTTTACTTGGGGATTCTGTTGCTAGGATTTTACAGGCAAATGGTAAGAAAGTTTATAAAACACAAATTATTAATGATAGAGGAATCCACATTTGTAAAAGTATGCTGGCTTGGAACCGATATGGAAATGGTGAGACACCAGAAAGTACTGGAATTAAAGGAGACAAATTAGTAGGGAATTACTATGTAAAGTTTGACCAAGAGTATAAAAATGAAATAGCACAATTAATTTCTAAAGGTAAGACTGAAGCTGAAGCAAAAGCCGAAGCCCCTATTTTACTTGAAGCTAAAGAAATGCTTCGTAAATGGGAGGGAGGCGACCCTGAAACGGTGGCTCTGTGGAAAAAAATGAATGGTTGGGTATATGATGGTTTTGATAAAACCTATGATGCGTTAGGAGTTTCTTTTGACAAATTGTACTACGAAAGTGATACCTATTTGTTAGGAAAAGAATTTGTTGCCGAAGGACTTGAAAGTGGTGTTTTCTTTAAAAAAGAGGATGGTTCTGTTTGGTGTGACTTAACAGATGAAGGTCTTGATGAAAAAATAGTATTGCGTAGTGATGGGACAGCTGTGTATATGACTCAGGATATTGGTACTGCAATACAACGTGTAAAAGATCACCCAGATGTAAATGGAATGATTTATACAGTAGGTAATGAGCAAGATTATCACTTTAAAGTACTGTTCTTAATTCTTAAAAAACTAGGTTTCGAATGGGCAAAGAACCTATTTCATTTAAGTTATGGAATGGTAGATTTACCAAGCGGAAAAATGAAAAGCCGCGAAGGAACTGTTGTAGATGCAGATGATTTAATAGCAGATATGGCAACAACCGCCAAAAATATTTCTGAAGAACTTGGTAAGATTGATGATTTTTCTAACCAAGAAAAAGAAACCTTGTACCATACCATAGGGCTAGGAGCACTTAAATATTATATTTTAAAAGTAGATCCAAAAAAACGAATCTTATTTAATCCAGAGGAGAGTGTAGATTTTCAAGGAAATACAGGGCCTTTTATACAATACACGTTTGCTAGAATACAGTCTATAGTGAGAAAGGCAGTCAATAATGAGGTCTCGACTGCGATCGACCATACATTAGTGCTTCATGAAAAAGAAAAATCACTTTTAAAACAAATACAACTATTCCCAGAAACCATAGATGCTGCTGCAACAAATTATAGTCCAGCTCTATTAGCTAATTACACTTATGACCTAGTTAAAGAGTTTAATTCTTTTTACCAAAATGTCCCCATTTTTGCTGCCGCTTCCGAGGCAGAGAAATCTTTTAGAATTCAGCTAAGCAAAGCAGTAGGTGAAGTAATTAAAAATGCTTTTTATTTATTGGGTATTAGCGTTCCAGAACGTATGTAGTTTAAAAAATTCTAAACCCTACAATTTTATCGTTGTCTGGTACATCTTCCACGTAAACAAAATAAGAAGTCTTTCCGTTTTCAAAAATTAGAAAACCTTGATACTGGAAAGCAACTTCTCCTGCTTGGTTTTTTGTTTCTCCTATACCGAAAGGTTGATAACGTATGAGCTTTCCTTTCTCATTTTCGAGTTCATCTATAAGTTGCCTTAAACCAGCAGCGATAGGTTTAGGAAAATCTTTTTCGCTCTTAATGTTGTCTATTGCTGCAAAATCTTTTTCTATAAGACTTTTTGAAAAGAGTTTATAGTTTTTTGATTTCTTACTTATTTTTTCTATTAGTTTAGTATTGTAAGTTATGCCAGCTGTATCTTGTTTTGTTGAGATAAGTTCAACATCGATGTAATCGTATTTTGATTGTTCATCTTCAGTAAAACCTTCGTAAATAAGCATTGCTATATTGGCTGTTGTTACACCAGGTTGTAGACTGTCTATTAATCTACTGTTGGATACTTTTACATTAAATGTTCTTTGAGTTTTCTGTCCTGCCGCACTATTAAAATCTTTTGAATAATTTACTGTAGCATCGTATAACTCTGCAACAGTATCTAAGCTTTTTTGTTCGGTTTCTGAGGCGCAGGAAAACACAATAATGCAAATTAGTAATAGAAGTATTTTTTTCATGATTTAAGATTTTACAAGTTCATATTCTAATGCTATTCTTACTAATCCGGCTGTATTTCTTGCACCAGTTTTTATTAGCATGTTTCTTCTATGAGTTTCTACTGTACCAAAGCTTATAAAAAGTTTGTCCGCTATTTCTTGAGTAGTATACTCTTCCAGTATAAGGTTTAAAACATCTTTTTCTCTTCGAGAAAGTTTTGGAAACGGGTTTACAGACTTTTCAGAACCATTATTAGCAACACTATTAAGTACAATTTCATTAACTGTGTCATCTAGATACATTTTTCCTTCATATACCGTTTTTATGGCATCTATTACTTCATCTTGACCTGCATTTTTAAGAACATATCCTTTTGCACCATTACTAAGCATTAATTTTATTAAACTACTTTCTTTATGCATTGAAATGGCAATAATTTTTAAATCAGGATTGATTTTTAAAAGTTCTTTACAGGTTTCTATACCGTTAATACCAGGCATATTAATATCCAAGAGAATTACATCTGCTTTTGTTCCTGGTATTTGCTTGATGCCATCTTCTCCGTTTAGAGCCGTACCTACAACAACAATATCCTGTTCATCTTTGAGTAATAGTTGCATACCGTCAATTACCATTTTGTGATCGTCTACTATAAATACGTGTATCATGATATTGGAATATTAATTAAAATTGATGTGCCTCCATCCTTTTGTGTATCCCAGTCTATTGTTCCATCCAAAAATTGAACTCTACTGTTAATACTTTTAAGACCAAGAACTCCTTTTTTTATTGCTTTTTTGTAATTAAATCCTTTTCCATCATCTTCAATTATAAGATTAACTCCGTCTTCGTTACCAAGTAGCTGAATTAATATTTCCTTGGCATCTGCATGCTTTCTTATGTTTGAAATAATTTCTTGTAGAAGTCTATAAATCATTACTTCTTTAGTGCTTTCTATTTCAGGTAAATTTGAAATTTCTATAGTGGTTTTATATCCTTCATCATTAAGTTGAGAACCAAAATCTTCAATTGCACCTTTTAACCTAGAAATACTAAGTGCATGTGGCATCATATTGTAAGAGATACGTCTTACTTCGATACAGGCTTCATCAATAAGGTGATTGGTTTTGTCTGTTAGGTTAAATTCTTCTAATTGTTTTATCTCGTTTTGTATAGTAGTAAAATGAGCTTTAACAGTACTAAGTAGCCCACCTAAACTATCATGAAGGTCTTTTGCAATTCGAAGCCTTTCTACCTCTTGCCCTTCTATCATACTATTAAGTGCTAGTAGTTTATTTTTTTGCTGAAGCTC
>CAYGMB010000083.1:2419-4197 GCA_964350765.1 uncultured Flavobacteriaceae bacterium | reverse complement strand
GGTAATCTCTTGTTTCTGAATAGCTTCTGTTTGTGATGCAATTGTTCTTTGTGATTTTAAACGATATCTAAAAAATAAAAAGGATAGCAGGAGTAGGGCAACCAATGCAATTAATCCATATATGCTTTTTTGTTTTTGTTGCTCCTCTTTTTTTAACTCTAAGTTTTGTTCTGCAATTTTACGCTCCTTTTTTTCGGTATCGTATTTAACTTCAACTTCTGCTATGTTTTCTTGCATTCTTTCTGAAGCAAGACTGTCTCTAATTTTTCCCTCTTTGGCTTTATATTTATAGGCATTTTCAAAATCTGAAGCTGCTACAGCTGCATCTTCCATTTTTAAATATAGATCTATGAGCACCTGAGGTTTTTGTGTTTTTTCAACTTTTTTTATAGCTCTATTAAGAGTGGTTACTGCTTCTTTGGCTCTTTTATTCGCGATGTATGTATTTGCTAGTGCAATTGAGGAGTATGCTAGGGAATTAATATTATTTAAACTGTCACTTATAGCAATTGCTTTTTTTAGTCTAGGTATATTTTCTGGTTCGGTGTTTTTTTCAAAAATGTTTTTAATTGGCATGTGCCCACTTGGCAAGTTAGGGTTGGCTTCTTGATAAGCGTCTGCCAATAAGCCCGTAAACTTTGCAAGTTCATTAGGCTTATCTATTTGAGAAAAATAGTCAACTAGGATATATAGTACAAAGCGTTTTCTTGAAGTATTTCCATAATCTTTTATTTCATCCCACATTCTAAGATAATAATTGGTACCTTCTTCGTAGTTTTTTCTTGTAACTTCAAGTACTCCTTTTTGGTAAAAAACATTCCATAAGAAACTTCTGTTTTCTTTTTTTGTGGCTAAATCCTCTGCCTGATTTAAATAAAAAAGTGATTTATCGGGTTCATTTTTATATGCATAAGAGGTTCCAAAACCAACATAATATTCTATAAGTAATGATTCGTCTCCAAGCTCCTTAGCTAGCTTTAGTCCAGACAATTTATACTCTATAGATTTGTCAATATCTCCTTTTTGAGATACCTTTTTTGCATGTGTTATATAGTTTACAGCCTTTGAAAGAGAGGAGTTGTCTTGAGTAATGATGTACGTAAAAAGTTCATTATAGTTATCACCGCTTTTTAATGAAACTAGTCTATTAATTTTAAAATAGGCCTCTTTCTTTTCGGTGTAGTCTTTTATGTTTTTAATAGAAAGAAGGGTACTATCTATTTTTTGCTTAAGATCTTCTTGCGAAAAGCTTAAGCTAGTTGTTACTAATAATAACAAGATAACTGTAAGAGAGTTTACTATTTTTTTCTTGTTATTGTTCACTTAACAGGAATATTTATTGTTACTGATGATCCTCTACCTGATTGGGTATCCCAATCTATAGTTCCGTCTAAAAACTGAACTCTACTATTTATACTTTTAAGCCCAAGCCCACCTTTTTCTATAGCCTTTTCATAATCAAACCCTTTTCCATCATCTTCAACTATAAGGTTAACTTCTTTATCATTGCCAAGCAATTGAATTAAAATTTCTTTTGCATCTGCATGTTTACGAATGTTTGAAATTATTTCTTGTACTAGTCGATAAATCATAACTTCTTTTGTGCTCTCAATTTTTGGAAGGTTTGTTATTTCTACAGTTGTCTTATATCCTTGGTCCTTTAAATAAACTCCTAAATCTTCTATAGCACCTTGTAGTCCAGAAATACTTAATGCGTGTGGCATCATGTTGTGAGATATGCGACGTACTTCTATACAGGCTTCATCAATAAGATGGTT
>CAYGMB010000083.1:0-2409 GCA_964350765.1 uncultured Flavobacteriaceae bacterium | reverse complement strand
TGTCTGTAAGGTTTAATTCTTCTAGTTGCTTAATTTCATTTTGTATTGTCGTAAAATGTGCTTTAACTGTACTTAATAGTCCTCCTAGGCTATCATGAAGATCTTTTGCAATGCGGAGTCTTTCGGCTTCTTGTCCTTCAATCATGCTACTCATAGCTAGTAACTTGTTTTTTTGTTGTAGATCTGTTATTTGTTGTTTTTGAATTGCTTGATTTTGTAGTGCAATTTTATTTTTATACTGAATCCTTTTTCTAAAAAACAATAACATACCAATTAAAAAAACACCTGTTGCTATTAGGCCAAAGAGAATCCTGTTTTTTTGTTTGTTTTTTCTTTCAATAATTAATTGCTGTTGTACTATTTCTTTATTTCTTTTTTCTGCTTCATATTTCTGAAGCATTTCGGAAAGATTTTTATCTCTATCTATACTAAAAAGGGAGTCTTTGATACCATTAAATTCATAAAACAGGTCCAAGGCTTTACCTGTTTTTCCATTTTCTTTGTAGACATCTATAAGATCTAGCATTGATTGGTATTTATCTTCTTCAAAATTATTTTTCTCATAATTTTTAAAAGCCTTTACCATATATTTTTCTGCCTGTACAGTATTACCTTCACTAAAATATACTTTGCCTAATCCAGCAAGAACATGGTTATATATATAGTTGTCTTTTAATGTGTCAAGATCCATTAATAAATCATTATAAATTTTTTTGGATTCTTTATAGTCTTTAGATTTTTGATATGCATTTGCCAGATTAATTTTAGCTATTTTTTCTTGTTGTAATACTTTGGTACTGTCTTTTGTTTGTTTTACAAGTTGAATTAACTCTATAGACTGGTTAAGTTTTTCAATTGACTTATTATAAAATCCTTGGTTTTGATACACATTGCTTATGTTTATCAAAGCGATTGACGCTCTTCTTTTATCATCAATACTTTCACTAAAGTCTAACGATTTATTATAATAAATTAGAGATAATGAGTCCTGTTGCTTTTTTTCGTATACAGCACCAATTGCATTGTAAATAGATGGAAGTCTTTTTGTGTCATTAACTCTCTCGTAGTAGTTTGAAGATTTTATATATTCAGTAATAGCAAGATTTAGATTGTTAGATTGCACATAAGAATTCCCTAAATAGAAATGGGCAAATGCAATATGTAAACTATCATTTCTTTTTCTTGCATAGTTAAGAAACTTCTTGGTGTACTCCTTTGATGCTTCAGGATTTGAGTAGTAGGTTGCTCTTCTTAATTTGTTATACGCAACCATTATTACAGAGTCGTTTTTACTGGTTTTTGTGATAGTTATTAAACTATCAACACTTCTGTTATCTTGAGCGACGACAGAAGTGCATAGAAAGGATAGTATTGTAATCCAGTAAAGGTGTTTCAAAATAGATGGTTATTGTTCTAAAGTACTATTTTTTTAATAATTTGTTATCTACTTTTCATATCGACATTTAATGTGAAGTCTCCCTCGGTTAATCCCTCGGCACCTACTACAACTATAACAACTCTATAGGGTCTATTAATTGCTACTAAATTAGTTACTGTTCTAGTATGATCTTGTGTTGCTCTACCCACTCTGTTACGTTCTCTTTTGTGGTCTGCTTCACAGCGAATACATCTTATTAGATTAGGTGTTAAGTCTTCATTATTTGTTCCTGTTTGGTATGCATAAATACTAAAGTTTGCTTTTGGATCTTTAGGCACAACAGTTACTTCCATTTCACTATAGGTAGGAATAATACCTTCAAAAAATACATGAGAACCTGTAAACTTTTTACGTTGAGTTTCTGGGAAACAAGCATTCTGGCTGCTCCATGCCCAAGATAAATCATCTAGTACCACTCCGTCCGAGAGGTTTCCAGAATATGATACAGTTCCATTTTTTTGTGGTTCTATTTTAAAAACAGTTGGCTGTGCTTTCATAAGTAATGGAAGTGCTAGAAATATGTATAGTAATGTTTTCATTTGAATAATTTTTAAATATATAAAGCTGTTTGTAGTAAGTGAGTAAGAATTCTAGTAGTTGAAAAATATCTATGAATTCATAGAGGCTTAAAAAAGGAATTAGAAATACATCTAATTCCTTTTTTTGAAATAGTTAAGTTATTTTGCTTTAATTCTGTATTTAAATTTGTTTCCTACAGATTGATTTTTCATTGCAACAATAATAATCTTCCCCTTCATTCCAGTAAGGTTAAAGGTTTTTACTTTATCATCTTTTCCATTCGGAAAAGTATATGACTTAACTTGTCTTGTTACACCATCTCTACCTTGTGTACAAATAACAACCCCAGTCTTTGCTTTACCATCGTACTTACTTATTGTAAGTTTTACATTGTTGTTAAATGATGGAGGAGTTACAAAAGTTCTCTTAGTTTGCCCTGTTATACTACCTTG
>CAYGMB010000082.1:6451-8260 GCA_964350765.1 uncultured Flavobacteriaceae bacterium | reverse complement strand
TTCTGCTTGAAAAAAAAAAAGAGTTAAGTTAGCTCCATTGGAAACTGCTGTAATAATGAATATTACAATTGGGATAAAAATGAGCCAGATGTAGTCTTTATAATTTTCTCCAGCCCAAGGAATTAAGTTTTCGTAATTAAACTCATTTTGTTTTACAAAAGGAATAGTAGTAAGTAACGTTTTCTCTTCTGGATAAAACTCTCTAGGAGAGTTTTGAGTAATTAATTCAGTTGAATTTTTAGGATTTATTATTTCTCTTTTTACAGTAATATCTGGATGAAAATACATTATAGCTCCTATAAAGATTCCAAGCCCTACCTGACCTATTACTTTAAATTTTCCTGGAAGTCCCGCTTTGTCGTTTTTAAACTTTTTTAGGTAATCATCTATAAATCCAATTGTACCCATCCATAAAGTTGTAACAATTAGCATGATAACGTAAATATTTTCAAGCTTTGCTAGTAACAGAACTGGAACCAAGGTTGCCAGAATAATTATTATTCCGCCCATAGTAGGGGTTCCAGCTTTTTCGTTTTGTCCATCTAGCCCTAAATCGCGAATGGTCTCTCCCATTTGCTTGCGCTGTAAAAACTTTATAATTCGTTTTCCAAAAACAGTAGCTATAAATAAAGAGAGAATAATTGCCAATGCAGCTCTAAAGGTTATAAAACCAAATAAACTTGCTCCTGGCATTTGAAATTCTTTCTCTAAGTATTCAAATAAATAATATAACATTTGCTACTTTTTTAGATTGGTTAATAGGTTGGTTACAATTTTTAAATCATCAAAATCAAATCGTTCTCCATTAATTTCTTGATATGTTTCATGACCTTTTCCTGCTATTAAAATGATGTCATTTTCTAAAGCCATTTGACATGCAGTTTTAATAGCCTGCCTTCTATCTGTAATAGAAAGCATTTTTTTAAAGTTCTCAGGAGAGACCCCTGCTTCTATTTCTTCTATAATAGAATCTGGATTCTCAGTTCTTGGATTATCACTTGTGAAAATTACTTTTGTACTTAATTGGGTAGCGATGTTACCCATTTTTGGTCGCTTTGTAGCGTCTCTATCTCCTCCACAACCCACGACTGTTATAAGCTCTTCATTCCCTATTCTAATTACATTTATTGTTTCCAGAACATTTTTTAAAGCATCTGGTGTATGTGCGTAATCTACTATTGCAGTAATTTTTTGCTGCTTAGAAACAACATATTGGAATCTTCCAGAAACACTTTCAAGTGTGCTTAACTTTTGTAATAATTCAATGGTATCAATTTCTAGTAATTTTGCTGTGGCATATATAGCAAGCACATTATAAGCATTAAAATCTCCTATAAGTTTTACCCATAATTCATGATTATCAATCTTAAGTAAAAGACCCCCAAAATGATTTTCAAGTACTTGCGCTTTGTAATCTGCAACACTTTTTAGCGCATATGTATATTTTTTTGATTTAGTGTTTTGAAGCATAAAAGCTCCGTTTTTATCATCCACATTTACTAAAGAAAATGCGTTATTTGGTAAGCCATCAAAAAACTTCTTTTTTACATTTCGATATTCTGCAAAATCTTTATGGTAGTCTAAATGATCATGAGAAAGATTAGTAAAAATCCCACCATTAAATTGAAGCCCCTTTGTTCTTTTTTGTGCAATCCCATGTGAACTTACTTCCATAAAACAGTACTCTATTCCAGCATCTACCATAGCCCTTAAATACTTATTAATGGATAGTGAGTCTGGTGTTGTATGAGTAGCTTTATATTCTTTGTCTCCTACCATAATTTTTACAGTAGAAAGTAATCCACAACT
>CAYGMB010000082.1:0-6441 GCA_964350765.1 uncultured Flavobacteriaceae bacterium | reverse complement strand
GTAACCTAAGCCTATAAAAAGATTATATACTAAAGTTGTAATTGTAGTTTTTCCATTTGTACCAGTAGCTCCAATTAACTTTATTTCTTCGGAAGGATTTTCGTAATAATTAGCTGCCATTATTGCTAAAGCTTGCTGGCTGTCTACAACCTCAACATATGTTATTCCATTTACTAATTGTTCTGGTAATTCTTCACAAATAATAGCTATAGCACCTTGATCTACTGCTTTTTTAATATAATCATGCCCATCACTAATAGTACCTTTAATAGCAACAAAGACATCGTCTAATTCAATTTTTCTAGAATCAAAATGCAACTCCCTAATAGCCGTAGCAGTATTTCCCACAACTTTTTCTAGAGTCACTTTATATAATATGTCTTTTAATACTATCAAGATAAATTAAGTATTATTTGCTGTCCGCTTTTTATAGTTGCTCCACTAGGTATAGATTGCTCTTTTACAGTACCATTACCAATTACTTTTACTTTTAAACCAAGGTTTTCAAGAAGCGCTACTGCATCCATTCCAGCCATTCCTTTTACTTGTGGTACTTTTTGAGTAGCATGTCCAGCTTTTTTATAGTACGACTCAAAGTCTCTAGCTATAATCTCATCTTCAACGTCTACACCAACTACTTCTGCTCTTAATGGTGAATCGGTAAATATTTTTTGCGCAATTCTTTTAAATACAGGCCCAGTAACATCTGCACCATAGTAACCCTTTTTAGTACTAGGTTTGTGTATAACTACAATGCAAGAATATTTTGGATTTTCTGCAGGAAAATAGCCTGCAAAAGACGATACGTACTTTCTATCCTTTTCCCATTCAGCAGTATTGGCATATTCCGTTCTTGCTGTTCCTGTTTTACCAGCCATAGAGAAATATTCAGAATACAATCCATCACCTGTTCCTCTTATTACTACGTTTTCTAATATTGTTTGAATTTTTCCAATCGTAGCTTTTGATGCAATTTGATTGTCTATTACTTCGGTTTCGAAATCTTCTATTACTTGATTCCAAGCTCTTACTTGTTTTATAAATAAAGGTTTTACCATTTTACCATCGTTGGCAATAGCATTGTAAAAAGTTAAAAGCTGCAAAGGCGTCATCTCCAAGTTATATCCATACGACATAGATGGCAAAGCATTTCTACTCCAAAACTCATCCCCTTTCTCATAAATTACAGGCTTTGCTTCTCCTTTGATTGGAATACCAATTCTTTCATGAAGTCCCCAATCTTTAAGTTTATTTGTAAACTTTTTGGGATTGTCTTTGTAAGCTTCATTAATTAGACGAGCCAATCCAATATTTGAAGAAACCTCTAGTGCTCTCGCAGCAGAAATTTTTCCGTAGCCACCATTTTTAGAATCTGAAATAGTACGGCCATACATTCTAATTTTTCCTTTCTCAGTATCAACTACAGTAGATGTATCTATTACCTTTTGATCAAGAGCAACTGTCATTGCAATAGTTTTAAAGGTAGAGCCTGGCTCTGAAGATTCTCCTACAGCATAGTTAAGCCGCTCATAATAGGTACCATTTTTACTTCTTCCTAGGTTAGAAACCGCTTTAATCTCTCCAGTTTTTACCTCCATTACAATTACACTACCATGATCTGCCTCATAATATTCTAGTTGTTTTAACAATGCGTGGTGTGCAATATCTTGTATGTTTACATTAATAGTAGACATTACATCGTATCCATCTTGGGGCTCTACTTCATTATCGTCATATACAGGTTTCCATTGTCCTTTCGCTATCTTTTGCTTAAGCCTATGACCTTCTTTTCCACTTAAGTAATCATGAAAAGCTCCTTCTAAACCTACTGCATAATACCCAGGTCTGTTTTTTGCTTCATTCCCTACAAGACGGGCTCCTATTTTTCCCATTGGATGTTCACGTACAGTTCTTTGCTCAACAATAATCCCTCCTTTATAAGGCCCTTTCTTGAAAAGTGGCATGTTTTTAACCTGTACGTAGTCTGAGTATCCTAAATTTTTTGCAACAGACAGATATCTGTTTTTATTAGCCCGTGCTTTTCTGAAAAGACTTTGATAATAAGAAGCTGGTTTGTTAAACAATTTTCCTAGCTCTTTTGAAAGCGGAACTAAATTTTCGTTAAAGTCTGTTGAAGAAACCGTAACCGCATCAAAACGTATGTCGTATTTAGGAACCGAACTAGCTAGAAGACTTCCATCGTCTGCATAGACATTACCACGATTGGCAGGGATCGTAAAGTTCTTAGTTGTATTTTTTTCGGCTAACGCACGATACTTCTCGCCATCCACAAACTGGATATCTGCAAGCTTAATAGCAATTAGTATCGCAAAGACAAACATACTCCCAGCGATAAAATACAAGCGGTTTAATATGTTTGTTTCTTTTTGAATCACCGCGCTACTGTTTTGTTATTATTTTTAGTACTTGAGGCGGCAGGAGAGAAGGTTGTAATCCTCTTTTTTCCATCGCCTTTGTTATTTTGGTTTCCATCTTGGACTGCATGAGTTGCTTCCGTACATCCAAGTATTCACTTTTAAGTTCTTTTACATCATCACTTAGTTTTGCAATACGATGCACTTTTTTATCTGCTGAGTGTGAACTAGCAATCATAATAAGTGCTAGAAAAGAAAGAAAAATTATAAACCTCCAGTTTCGAAATGCGTCGTCACTTACTAGAAATTTCCCTTTTAATATGTTGTAAAAATTCTTTTTCAACAGTTACAGTTTTTTTGCTACTCTAAGTTTTGCACTTCTAGCTCTATTATTTGTTTTAATTTCTTCTTCAGTAGGAATAATAAATTTCCCAACAGGTTTTAATGGCACCTCTACCCTGCCAAAAACATCCTTCTCAGGCTCTCCTTCAAACATTCCATTTCTCATAAAACGTTTTACTAATCTATCTTCAAGTGAATGATAGCTTATTAAACTTAACCTACCATCCTTTTTTAGCACTTCAACACTTTGCATTAAAAATTCTTTTAATGCATCTAATTCTTGGTTTACTTCAATACGGATAGCTTGATATACTTGAGCCAAAATTTTATTTTCTTTATGCTTTGGCAAAAACCTTCCTAACGCTTTTTTTAATTGATCACTAGACTTAATAGGCTCATTTTGCCTTGCCTCGCAAATTACTCGTGCCATACCAGCAGCAGCTCTTAACTCACCATATTGTGACAAGACACTTCTAAGCTTTGCCTCTTCATAAGCATTTACAACATCGTAGGCCGAAAAACTATCATTTTGATTCATACGCATATCTAGCTCAGCTTCAAAACGAGTAGAAAAACCCCTTTCTGCAACATCAAATTGATGCGATGAAACACCAAAATCTCCTAATATTCCATCTACTTGAGTAACACCGTAAAACCTTAAAAAGCGCTTGAGAAACCTAAAATTTTCATTTATTAATAAAAACCTTGAGTCATCGATAGCATTCTCAAGCGCATCTGTATCCTGATCAAAAGCAATTAGCTTTCCATTTTCATTTAATCTATTTAATATCTCACGAGAGTGCCCACCTCCTCCAAAAGTTACATCTACATACACTCCTTCTGGATTAATTGCTAATCCATCTACAGCTTCCTTTAGTAAGACCGGATTATGATATTCCATCAATTGTGTTAGCATCTCCCATTACATCTTCAGCCAAATCTGCAAAATCATTGGCAGCATCATTAATGGCTTGTTCGTATTTATTTTTATCCCAGATCTCAACGATATTAATAGCCGAAGAGACAACAACTTCTTTGTCAATTCCTGCAAAAACAGCTAAATCTTTTGGAATATTTAATCTTCCTGTACTATCAAGATTTACTGTTTTTACTCCTGCAGTAAAACGACGAATGAAATCCACATTCTTCCTATTAAATCTGTTTAATGCATTCATTTTTTCCATGAGTGCATTCCACTCTTTCATTGGGTACAACTCCAGGCAATTTTGAAAAACCGCACGCTTAATCACAAAACCATCTGCTAAAGCAGGGTTTAATTGTTTTTTTAAAGCATTAGGAACCATCACACGTCCTTTGACGTCTGCTTTACATTCGTATGTTCCTATAAGATTGAGCATTACAATTTATTTGTATTGACTTGTTGTAGATTCAAATATAAATAAGTTTTACCACTTTATTCCACATTTTACCACTTTGTTGATAAGTTTTACCACTAACGGAATTTAAAGGGTATATAGTGCCTTTGTTTGTTAAAAACTTAGTAATTTGTAAGCAAGTGAAAGGAAGGGGCGCAAAGATTGACTACCTTTTTTTAAAACATTACAGTATAAATTGATACTGTTTTTTTTATTACACAGAATAACAACCAATAGCCTCAACAATTAAAAAAAGTGTATTTTTGTCGAGTTATTGCACACAACCTTATATGGCAGAAACTTTAAAGAAAGAGGGGAAATTTACATATTTAGAATTGGGCGAGGGTACTCCTATAATAATCCTTCATGGACTTATGGGAGGTCTAAGTAATTTTGATGGTGTTTCTAATTTTTTTCCTGAAAAAGGCTACAAGATTTTAATTCCAGAGCTGCCTATCTACAAAATGACAGTTCTTAAAACCAACGTGAAAAATTTTGCTAAATACGTAAAAGATTTCATTGATCATACTGGATACGAAGAAGTCATTCTACTAGGCAATTCATTAGGTGGCCACATAGGATTATTATGCACAAAATTATTTCCAGAAAAAATAAAAGCGCTTGTTATTACAGGAAGTTCTGGATTGTATGAAAGTGCTATGGGGGAAAGCTATCCTAAAAGAGGAGATAGAGATTACATTCAGAAAAAAGCGGAAAACGTTTTTTACGATCCTGCTGTTGCAACTAAAGAAATTGTTGATGACGTGTACGATACGGTTAATGATCGTAATAAGTTAATAAGAACACTCGCAATTGCAAAAAGTGCTATACGGCATAATATGGCAAAAGATCTACCATCAATGAATACCCCTACCTGCATAATTTGGGGTAAAAATGATAATGTAACTCCTCCAGAAGTTGCTGATGAGTTTCACGAATTATTACCAGACTCTAATCTCTATTGGATAGATAAATGCGGCCATGCGGCAATGATGGAGCATCCTGATACTTTTAATGATTTATTGTACGCTTGGCTTCAAGAACGTAAATTTTAGATCAAACTAGCATGCATATTAAATCTGCAGAATTTATAATGAGCAATAGTGATGTTGCAAAATGCCCTAAGAACAAGTTACCAGAATATGCTTTTATAGGAAGATCTAATGTGGGCAAATCTTCACTCATTAATATGTTAATGCAGAGAAAGAGTTTAGCTAAAACTTCTGGAAGACCTGGTAAAACTCAGCTTATAAATCATTTCCTAATTAATAAAAATTGGTACTTGGTAGATTTGCCAGGGTATGGATATGCTAGAGTAAGTAAAAAAGCCAAAAAGACTTTCCAGAAATTTATTACCAACTATTTTGATAAAAGAAAACAATTAGTTTCTGCTTTTGTTTTAGTAGACTGTAGGCATGAGCCACAACCTATAGATCTAGAATTTATGCAATATTTAGGCGAAAGTCAAATCCCTTTTTCTATCATTTTTACTAAAGCTGACAAACTTAAACCCAATGCGCTTACAAGAAATATTGAAGCATACAAAACTAAGCTGCTAGAGCAATGGGAGGAAACACCTAATTACTTTATTACTTCTTCTACTAGCTCTCTAGGTCGAGATGAGCTACTTAATTATATTAGCGAGATAAACCAAAGCGTAAATACTATTTAATTATAGCTTTATATAATGAAAGTAGATTTTTTACTTATTGGAGCCGCTAAGTCTGCAACAACGAGTATTTGTAATGCATTAGCTCAACATCCGGATATCTGCTTTAGTGATCCCAAAGAACCCCAGTTTTTTAGCGAAAGTAACTGGAAAGAAAAACTAAGCTCATACCACTCTTGTTTTAAAAAAAGCGCAAAATTATACGGAGAAGGCTCAACTAATTATTCTAAATATCCATACTACAATAAGAATATTTATAAGGATATTTATGAATATAATCCAAAAATGAAGATTATATACATTATGAGAGATCCTGTAGACCGCATTGTTTCTTATTACACTCATACCTACAACAGAGGACATGAAACTTTAGAAAACATAAATGATGCTGTTTTAAAAAATACTCATTACATAGACACAGGTAAATATGCAATGCAAATTAAGCCTTATATAGAATTATTTGGAGAAGAAAATGTATTGCTTTTATTCTTTGAGGACTTTATAAAATCACATCAAAATGTATTAAATACAATTTTTGAATTCTTAGATATTAATCCAATTGATGTAGATAAAAAATATCTGGATGCCAATAAAAGTTTTAACAGACGTGTGCTACATTATAAACACGACAACCCTAAGACTTTTTTTAAGAAAATTAATAAGACTTTATTAATTCTTA
>CAYGMB010000081.1:0-8378 GCA_964350765.1 uncultured Flavobacteriaceae bacterium | reverse complement strand
GCTCTAAAGCCCCTTAAAAAAGCAGCTTCTTTGCCACTATATCGTAATTCGTAAAACTGCAAATCGGTAAGAACTTTTGAGCGTCTCCAAAGTTTTGCATAAACAAAAACAGTTAACATTCCTGTTATTAAAAAAGTCCACCAAACCCAATTTCCTGATATTCCATTTTGCCTAACTATATCTGTAACAAGATTGGGTGTGTCTGCAGAAAAGGTAGTGGCTACCATAGAGATACCCAATAACCACCAAGGCATATTTCTACCAGATAGGAAAAATTCTTGTGTGTTTTTCCCTGCCTTTTTTGAGACTACGATACCAATAACTAGAAAAATAGCAAAAAATGAAATGATTAGTACCCAATCTAATGTTGCTAATGTCATTATCTAGAATGTTGAAATTTAAGTTTTCTAGCCTGCTCAACCCAATTGTCACGTTCAATTCGCTCTGGGAAAAAATCTATAAGTTCAGTAATTACAACGATATCTGTAGAGCGTAGGTTGCTTATTTGTTCAAGATTAAAAATACCTATTTCATTGAGTCTTTGTTGAACATAAGGGCCTATCCCTTCAATTTTGGTTAAATCATCTTTCTTACCATTTGCAAGCCCTATGATTTCAAAATTGAGTTTAGGTTTTTCTTTTGTGTACTCAATAAAGTTATTTACTCTCTTTTCTGCAATAGTTTCTTTGGTAGTATCTTCATTTATATTTTCTTGTGTTTGCTTTACTACCTCTACGATTTTAGGTTTAATTTCAGTAAAAATTGTTTCAATATCATTTATAGCTCTTTCGTTTTTTCTTGGACGAATTTGCAACATATTAACTTCTTCTTTAAGATGCTTTATAATTTTACGCTCTTTTGTTTTTTTTAGATACGATGCAGAAAAATAACCTATAAGAAAAGTACTAAACATAAGTAACAAAATACCTATGTAGTCCGGAAGAACTGCTATAAATTCAGTAAAACTATTCATTTGTAAAAATTACTTCTATTCGTCTATTGGTTACTCTGCCTCTTTCAGAGGCATTGGTGTCTATTGGTTCTTCTTCGCCTTTTGATGAAGCTTTAATTTGTTTTGTATCTATTTTTCCCTTACTTATTAGATACCATCTTACTTGTCTTGCATATTCTAGTCCAAGCCTGTAGTTGTCAATACCATTCCCTACATTGTCAGTATGCCCAATAACTTCAATTTTTGTGCTTGGTTCTCTACTTAATATATCTTTTACGTGCGCAAGTAGTTCTTGAAGATCTTTATTAATTAATATTCCGTTGTTTGAAAACTTTGGGTAAACGGTTCTATTAATTGTAATATCTGTATCTATCTCCCTAGTAAGAATATCCTTTTCTTCTACAAACGAAAAAGAAATTCCATTGCTATATGTATTTTCTTGAGAGAAATTAAATTCTTTAATGACAGGTTTAATTATAATTTTTTCAGAAGGAATCCCAACACTAATTAATTTTTCCTTTATGGTGTTACCTCTTTGAAAACCATAATTAGGAGTTTCAAAATCTTCGTTAGGACTATATAGAGCGTTAATCTCAATACTTAAATTAGGTTGTTGGGTCAAATAGCTCGCAATTTTATATTGATAATCTATAGTAGGGTCTATTAAAACGTCTTTACTGTTTTTCTTAATAATAATACCTGAAGTATAACTTGCCAGTATTGTACTGTCTATTTTAAATAATTTTAAAACTACTGGCTCACTATCGTTAATTTTGTTTAAAGTGTCTCTTATTACTGGTGTGTTTTCTAAACTAGTTATTTCTTTAGCTTTTAAGTTGTTTAGAGTAGCTGTATCAGATGTTTTTGGAGAGACCCATGAGTACAACCACAATCCAAAAAAGGACCATATCAAAAATATGATTAAAGCTAGACCAAAGTTTTTCATCCAGGGGACTATAGGTTGTTTTGTGTGTTAATTAGACACTAAACAAATCTATAAAAATTAAAGGGTTAATTTAACATTAATTTTACATCTTTATTCACAAGGTTTAAACATTAAATTCTTTTCTTTGTAACATATTATGAAAAACATTACATTACATCATCACCATATCTATTTCCACGCTCACGCGAGGTAGTATGGTATTTTTGTAATTTAAAAAATATTCAGACCCGTTTGAGCATCTCAAACGGGTTTTTTTATGCCAAAAAATGAAAACTATAACTAAAAATTTGCATTAGAATGAAGAAATTAAAAATTGCTGTTCAAAAGTCAGGTAGACTTCACGATGAATCCTTAGCACTACTTAAAGATTGTGGAATATCTATCGATAATGGTAGGGACCAACTAAAAGCGCAGGCAAAAAACTTCTCATTAGAGATATATTATTTGCGAAATGGAGATATCCCTCAATATCTTAAAGATGGCGTTGTAGACTGTGCTATTATTGGAGAAAATTTACTATTTGAAAAAGGTGAAAACATTGCTATAATTGAGAAACTTGGATTTTCTAAATGTAGAGTTTCATTAGCAGTTTCTAAGATTTTTGAATATGATTCTATACAAGATTTAAACGGAAAGCGAATTGCAACTTCCTATCCTGTAACTACTCAAAAGTACCTTGATGAACGTGGTATTACCGCAGATTTACACATAATTAATGGAAGTGTAGAAATTGCACCTAACATTGGTCTAGCAGATGCCATTTGCGACATTGTAAGTAGCGGTAGTACGTTGTTTAAAAATAACTTAAAAGAAGTTGAAGTGATGATGCAGAGTGAGGCAGTTTTAGCTGTATCACCTAGAATTTCGGATGAAACAGAACTAATTTTAAATAATCTTCAATTTAGAATTCAGTCTGTGCTAAAAGGACGTGCTTCCAGATATGTGCTATTAAATGCTCCTAATGCTAAGTTAGATGAAATTATAGATATTCTTCCAGGAATGAAGAGTCCAACTATACTGCCCTTAGCAGATGATAATTGGAGTAGTGTGCATTCTGTAGTAAACCAAGATGAATTTTGGGAAGTAATAGATCAACTTAAAAAAGCTGGAGCAGAAGGTATTTTAGTTTGTCCAATTGAAAAAATGGTATTGTAAATAGTTAATTATGAATAGAATTACAAATCCACCTATATCACAATGGGATAAAATTTTAAAGCGTCCCACACAAACCATAGACGACATTGAAGCTACTGTAAATGAAGTATTTTCTGAAGTACAAAAGAAAGGAGATAGTGCATTAGTAAAATACACAAACCTTTTTGATGGAATTACATTAGAAAGCTTTGAAGTTGCTAAAGATGAGATTGATAATTCAAGTAATCTAATTACGTCAGAATTAGAAGAAGCTATACAACTTGCAAAAACAAATATTACAAGTTTTCATAAGGCACAGAAAACTAAGCCAGTTAAAGTAACTACACAAGAAGGAGTTACATGCTGGCAAGAAAAGCGGCCTATCGAAAAAGTTGGTCTATACATTCCAGGAGGATCAGCTCCATTATTCTCTACTATATTAATGCTTGCCATTCCAGCAAAATTGGCGGGATGTAAAGAGATAATACTCTGTACTCCTCCTCAGGAGGATGGAACAATAAATCCA
Organism: uncultured Flavobacteriaceae bacterium; assembly: GCA_964350765.1. Lineage (GTDB taxonomy): Bacteria > Bacteroidota > Bacteroidia > Flavobacteriales > Flavobacteriaceae > CAYGMB01. Next base: position 4,820 of record CAYGMB010000081.1, on the reverse strand, counting down.
GCTATAATTTATACAGCTCAACTTTGTGGAGTGACTAAATTGTATAAAGTAGGAGGTATTCAGGCTATTGCAGCAATGACTTTTGGTACAGAAACAATTCCTAAAGTATATAAGATATTTGGACCCGGAAATCAGTTTGTAACTGTTGCCAAACAATTATCAACAAGGTATAATGTGTCTATAGACATGCCAGCTGGACCAAGTGAGTTGCTAATTTTTGCAGATGAAACGGCAAACCCAGCATTTGTTGCTTCAGATTTACTAAGTCAAGCAGAACACGGAGCAGATAGTCAAGTAATTTTGGTTAGTACTGTTGCATCTTTACTAGATGCTGTTGCACTTGAAATAGAAATACAGTTAGATTCACTACCAAGAAAGGAGGTAGCCAAAAAAGCAATTAATAATTCCAAAATGATTTTAGTGGAGTCTTCGGAGGTGGCATTAAAACTAATAAATAAATATGCGCCAGAACACTTTATTGTAATTGCTAAAGACGAGTCTTTTTTTATTGAAAATATAGCGAATGCGGGCTCTGTTTTTATTGGAAATTACACCCCAGAAAGCGCAGGAGATTATGCTTCTGGAACTAATCACACATTACCTACTAATGGGTATGCAAAACAATATAGTGGTGTTAATTTAGATAGTTTTTTAAAAAGTATCACATTTCAAAAGATTACAAAAAAAGGAATACAAAGTATTGGGAGTGCAATAGAACTAATGGCAAGTGCAGAAGGTTTGCAAGCTCATAAAAATGCTGTCTCCCTACGATTACAAGAATTAAATAAAGAGTAATGCAAAACTTTAATCTTACTAATTTAATAAGAGCCAATGTGAAAAATTTAGCTCCATATAGCTCCGCCCGTGATGAGTTTACAGATTTTGATGCAAAAATGATTTTTCTTGATGCTAATGAAAACCCTTTTGAAACTGGTGTTAATAGGTATCCAGACCCGCAACAAAAGAGGTTAAAGGTAAAATTAAGTGAATTAAAAGGAGTTCCGAACGATTTAATTTTATTAGGTAATGGAAGTGATGAAGTCTTAGATTTATTATTTCGAGCCTTTTGTGAACCTTACAAGGATAACGTAATTACATTACCACCTACCTATGGAATGTATAAGGTGTTAGCTGGTATTAATGCTATTGAAAATAGGGAAGTGCTTCTAACTAATGATTTCTCACTTAATGTTTCTGAAATACTTAGAGTTCAGGATGCTAATTCTAAGCTTCTATTTATTTGTTCGCCAAATAACCCAACGGGTAATTTATTTTCTGAAGAGGATATATCTCAACTTATAAGAAGTTTTAATGGGTTAGTGGTAATTGATGAAGCCTATATCGATTTTGCGAATAGTGAAAGTTGGATTAATCGCCTTTCAGAATTTGAAAACTTAGTGATTACACAAACCTTTTCAAAGGCATATGGTATGGCAGGAATTAGACTAGGAATGTGTTTTGCCTCTAGCAAAATTATTGAGGTTTTAAATAAAATAAAGCCTCCTTACAACATAAATAAATTAACACAAGAAAAAGCACTTTCTATTTTAAATAAAAAAGAAAAATTAGAAAATGAAATAAATTTATTAAAAGCTAATAAAGACAATTTACTTAAACAATTACTTCAGGTAAATTGGATACAAAAAATATACCCATCTAGTGCTAATTTTTTACTACTAAAGGTGGACAATGCAGCCAAAAGATATAAGCAATTAATTGAAGCTGGAATTGTAGTACGAAATAGAAGTACTCAACCACTTTGTGAAAATACACTTCGCATTACAGTAGGGACCAAAGAAGAGAACGCTAAATTAATTTCCATTTTACAAAATATATAAAATGAAAAAAGTATTATTTATAGATAGGGATGGAACTATCATCAAAGAAACAGTAGATGAACAGATAGATGCTTTCGAAAAAATGGTGTTTTATCCTAAAGTATTTACCTATTTAAGTAAAATAGCCAAGGAACTAGACTATGAGCTGGTAATGATTACCAATCAAGACGGTCTTGGTACCGAAGCATTCCCTGAAGAAACATTCTGGCCTGTACATAATTTTATCTTAAAATCTTTTGAGAATGAAGGGGTCATCTTTGATGCAGTTTATTTAGACAAAACGTTTCCTCATGAAAATGCAAATACTAGAAAACCAGGTACAGGGTTACTAACAAAGTACTTTTCTAAGGAGTACGACCTAAAAAACTCTTTTGTGATTGGTGATAGACTCACAGACATGGAATTGGCAAAAAACTTAGGCTCTAAGGGTGTTTTTATTAATGATGAAACAAATCTAGGCACTAGTGAAATTACAGTTAAACGTGATCAGTTAGATAATTATATTGCCTTAGAAAGTAATGATTGGCAGAAGATTTATGAATTTTTGAAACACGATGATAGAGTCGCTACCATTTCTAGAAAAACTAACGAAACAGATATTACAATATCACTCAACTTAGATGGTACTGGTAAAAGTGAAATAGAAACGGGTATTGCTTTTTTTGACCATATGCTAGACCAAATCGCAAGACATGGTCAAATGGATTTAAATATATCAGTAAAAGGTGATTTAGAGGTAGATGAGCACCACACTATTGAAGATACTGCCATTGCACTAGGGGAGGTGTTTTCTAAGGCACTAGGCAATAAGCTTGGCATTGAGCGCTATGGATTTTGCTTACCTATGGACGACTGTTTAGCACAAGTAGCTATAGATTTTGGAGGTAGAAATTGGTTAGTTTGGGAAGCTGATTTTAAACGTGAAATGATTGGAAAAATGCCTACCGAAATGTTTTATCACTTCTTTAAAAGTTTTACAGATGGTGCAAAAGCAAATCTAAATATTAAAGCAGAAGGTAAAAATGAGCATCATAAAATTGAAGCTATTTTTAAAGCCTTTGCAAAAGCTATAAAAGCTGCTATAAAGCAAGATACCGATAAAATGATTTTACCATCTACAAAAGGCTTGCTATAATGGAAATTGCGATAATAGATTATGGTGCTGGAAATATTAAGAGTATTCAATTTGCTTTGCAACGGCTAGGTTATAATGCAATAGTCTCAGCAGATGCAGAAAAGATAAAGGTAGCAGATAGAGTTATTTTTCCAGGAGTAGGGCAAGCAAATAGTGCAATGCGTAAACTAAGAGCTTCAGGGTTGGACGAGGTAATACCTCAATTAACACAACCAGTTTTAGGTATTTGTTTAGGTATGCAATTACTTTGTAATATTTCTGAAGAAGGAAATACAGACGGATTAGGAGTTTTTGATGTTGATGTAAAACTATTTAAGACTCATTTAAAAATACCTCATGTGGGTTGGAATGTAATATCAGGGTTACAATCTAAATTATTTACTGATATTCCAGAAGAAGCATTTATGTACTCTGTGCATAGTTTTTATGCGCCACTTTCAAAAGAAACAATAGCTACTACTAACTATGGAACTCAGTTTTCTAGTGCTCTTAAAAAAAACAATTTTTATGGAGTACAATTTCATCCTGAAAAAAGTAGCAAACTAGGAGAAAAATTACTAAAAAACTTTATAGAATTATGCGAATAATACCAGCAATAGATATCATTGACGGAAAGTGTGTACGTCTAAGCAAAGGTGATTATGCAACAAAAAAAATATACAACGAAAATCCTTTAGAAGTTGCTAAGCAATTTGAAGGGACAGGAATAAAGTATTTGCATTTGGTTGACTTAGATGGAGCCAAGAGTAAACATATAGTTAACCATAAGGTTTTGGAACAGATTGCTACAAAAACTGCTTTAAAAATTGATTTTGGAGGTGGTTTAAAAACAAATGAGGATATCCATATCGCTTTTGAAAGTGGTGCTTCACAAATTACAGGAGGAAGTATTGCCGTTACAAACACAAAAGAATTTAATTCTTGGATAGAAAAGTATGGTTCAGAAAAAATTATTTTGGGAGCGGATGCAAAAGATGAAAAAATTGCAATTAATGGATGGCTAGAAGAAAGTAACCTTGAACTAATTCCATTTATAAAATCATATCAAAAGCAAGGAGTTACTTATGTTATTTGTACAGATATAAGTAAAGATGGAATGTTAGAAGGCCCTTCTTTTGATTTATACCAACGAATCCTTTCAGATTGTAACAAAGAGCGTAAATTAAACTTAATTGCCTCTGGTGGTATATCACAATTTAATGAACTCCCCAAGCTTGCAGCGATAGGATGTGAAGGAGTAATTATAGGTAAAGCAATTTATGAAAATAGAATATCCTTACAACAACTAGAAAAATACATATTAGATGCTAACTAAACGAATAATACCATGCCTTGATATTAAAAATGGGCGTACCGTAAAAGGTGTCAATTTTGTTAACCTTCGTGATGCAGGAGATCCAGTTGAATTAGCAAATTTCTATTCAGAGAATGGAGCAGACGAATTGGTTTTTTTGGATATATCGGCCACAGAAGAAAGGAGAAAAACACTTTCGGAATTAGTCCTTAGTGTTGCTGAAGCCATTAACATTCCGTTTACCGTAGGAGGTGGAATTTCTTCAATAGAAGATGTTTCGGTATTACTGAAAAATGGAGCGGATAAAGTTTCTATAAATTCTTCTGCTGTTAAAAATCCAGAATTAATTAACCAATTAAGTGCTACATTTGGTTCTCAATGTATTGTTGTAGCTATTGATGCCAAACAAATTGATGGTGAATGGAAAGTACATTTAGTAGGGGGTAAAGTACCTACAGAATTAAATTTATTTGAATGGGCAAAAGAAGTAGAGGCTCGTGGTGCTGGAGAAATCTTATTTACCTCAATGAATAATGATGGCACTAAAGCTGGT
>CAYGMB010000080.1:4091-8512 GCA_964350765.1 uncultured Flavobacteriaceae bacterium | reverse complement strand
TGTTTTTAAAATAGAAAGTACGTTCTCCATTAGAGTTTTGAGCTACTTGACCATAGTCTATGGTTTGCGACTCAAACTCGATTACTGCTGCTTTTTCTACTAGAGCAAGTTCTTGTGCCTTTACGGTTGAAAAGCTAGCTATAATAAAAATTACTAATGCTACTGAAGTTTTTAAAATGTTTACTGTTCGTTTCATGATTTTGAATGTTTAATGATTACTATGAAGCAAACATCTTATTTAATCATGAAAAATAGTCGAATTGGTAGTTGGAATATAGTACTAGACCCCGTTTGAAAAATATGTAATTATTTAGAAAACAAGGTTTTAACCTCGTCTCTGGATGAGACATTTAATTTTCTGTATACATTATTAATATGTGTTTTTACAGTACTAACACTTACAAAAAGAGAAGTTGCAATCTCTTTATTGGTTTTGTTATCAAGAATTAAATCTAATACTTTCTTCTCTTGATTTGATAAATTTTGATCTGTAATTTTAGGCTCTTTTGCTTTTTTCCACTTTCCAAAAAAATAAAAATTACCTGCAATTGATAGTATTGAAACTATACCAATAAAATATAACCACCATGGTACTTTGGCTTTCTGTGAGATAGAATTTATAAGATATTGGTCTGCTTTAAGTTCTGCTTCGTATTGTTGTGTATAACCTGTATCCGGATATTTTTCTTGAAGACGTAGTAGTAAATCTTGGTAGTAATTATTGTTTTTTAAATCTTCAAGATAGTAAGTGTGAAGTAAACTACTTCGATCACTTAAAAAAGAATAAATGTATAATTCTGCCAGGGGTTCTTGTAATTGCTCGCCATATTGCTGAAAAATTGTAAACCATTTTTCGGTATTTATTTTTCTATTTGCTTCACTTCTATAGCTATTAAATGCATAATGCATGTCGTTTCTAAGCGAATCAATTTTCAAAAAGGCTTCAGCTCTTTTATCTTCAGAAACTACTTTACAAAATACTTCATTTGCAAACGATGTGGGTAACTGTAGAGTAGAGGTATTATTTGCGATAAAAATAATTTCCTTACTGTTTTTACAATGCCCCATAATATGTGAAGTGTTGGGGGCATCATTTGGGCAGGTATCTACATGGATACGGTACATTCGGTTATCTGCCGGAAGATTATTTCCTGTAAAACTAAAATAGCCGGTAGTGTCAGCCTTTGTTTTTACTAAAATTTGCTCGTTATAAACACCAGATAATTTTCTGTAATCTTCAACTAGGGATAACAATATTTCACCATCTTTAAGTGTTTCGTCAACATATCCTTCAAAAGAATATTGAGCGAACATTCCTTGAAAAAACAAGAAACTAAAAATAGATAGTATGAGGAATTTAAATTGCATTCGCAACGAAGATAAACACTCTATTTCATTAAATCAATAGCTGTAACAAAATGGTTTATTCTCGTACTTATTAGTTGAATATTAATCTTAACTTTGAAATTTATGAGTATTTGGAGAGTACTATTGTCAATTTTATTTCCGCCTCTTGCAGTATTGGATAAAGGATGTGGCTCTATTATAATAGTACTAATACTTACTATTTGTGGTTGGATTCCAGGTGTAATTGCAGCTTTAATTATATTAAACAATCCTAATAAGTAATTTTTAATATTTCTTTTTTTTGAAAGCCTATAAGTGTCTTTTTTCCATTATAACTTTCTTTATAATATATAGCTGTAATATCAAAGAAAAGCAGTTAACAGAAGGAATGATATTTATTAATGGAGGTGAAACTTATGTTGGTTCCAACTCGTTCTCTTTGGATGAAGCTCCGCAAACCTTAAAAAATGTAAAAGGGTTTTATATGGACAAACATCCAGTAACCGTAAAGCAATTCTCAGATTTTGTTGAAGCAACTGGATACATTACAGAAGCTGAAAATTTTGGTAATTCTGCTGTTTTTAACTTTAAAACAGGTTCTTGGTCATTAAAAGATGGTGCTACTTGGAGATACCCCCAGGGAAGAGACTTCCCAAAAGCTATAGGCAATCATCCTGTAACACAAGTTTCGTGGAATGATGCAATGGCATATTGTAATTGGATTGGGAAAAGACTCCCAACAGAGGTAGAGTGGGAGCACGCTGCCAGAAATGCTGGTACAATTAGAGAAGCTATTTATCCTTGGAACTCTAATGAAATAAAAAAAGGAGAAGATTATTTAGCAAATTTCTGGCAAGGTCCATTTCCGTTATACAATGCTGTAGAGGATGGGTATGAAATTACTTCACCCGTAGGGGCATTTGGAGAAACACCGTTAGGATTACAAGATATAGTTGGTAATGTTTGGGAATGGTGTAGTAATTGGAAAGTTTCATATATGGATAGCACTAAAGTTTTTAATGAAAAAGTACAGCGTGGAGGGTCTTTTTTGTGTGACCCAAATGTCTGTTATGGCTATAGAGTTTCTGCAAGAAGTAGCTCTACACCAGAAAGTGCATTAATGAATGTAGGTTTTAGATGTGTAAAGGATGTAGATTAATTTGATATTCTATTTACATAGGATGCAAACTTGGGTCGCAAAGTTAAAAGCTTATCTATCATTTTATTTTTCCTTTCCTTTTCAATTTCAATAATATTGTTCACCTCATCTGGATCAATAGCTATATTAAACAATAGATTTGTGTCTTTGCCAATAATGAGTTTGTAATCTCCATCCACAATACTCATATAATCTCTCATTTGACTTATTGCTATATTGTCTTCAATTATTTCAGCTTTGTTATTTAAATAAGGCAACAAACTTTTTCCATTGGGGACACTCTCTAATACTTTCATTGAGTTATTTTTATCTTGATTGGCTATATCTAGTAATGTCTTGGGAAGGTCAATTAACTCAACAGGCTGTAAAACTAAATTTCCTTCTTTTTGCCTTGGTTTTTTAATTAGTAAAGAGCTCTTGAGTACTTGATTATAAAGATTTTCTTTTCCGGTTAAGCCATGATCTCCAGTCATAATACCATGATCTGAAACGAATATGAAATATGTATTTTCAATTTGGTTTGAAGTAGTTAAATACTCATACAGCCTTTCTATTTGATTGTCCATATAAGCAATGTTTCCAAGGTACCTTCTCTTACTAATTTTATGTTGTTGTAATGTTTTTTTTTGATTGTTTTTTTTCCAGGATTCGGGGAGTTTATAATTGTGTTCGTCCTCACTAATAGGATTTTTTGTAGTTACCTTATTAAATTTTTTATGAAAAGCAAAAGGTGCGTCAAAAGGATGATGAGGTCCAGAAAAATTTAACCATAAAAAAAATGGTTTATCATCTTTTTTTTGTTCTAGTACTTTGATAGCTTCATAAGTAAAATGACCATCCATGTACTCAGTATCAGGGTCTAATGTAGTTAGTTTTCTGTTACTTTCCTCACAAAATTTTTCAATCAAATTATTTCTATCAATAAAATCTCCATAAGTGTCCTTTCCATCTTTCCAAGCCTTTCCATTATTATATTGTTCTCTAACCATTTGTGTTACAATAGACCTTCCCATAGACTCGTACACATAGTCAAACCCCATTGCACATAAGCCATTATTTCTATAAACAGCAGGAGAGTGCGTTGGTGGATTACTTTCTAAAGTTAAGATGTGATTTTTTCCAATCCAAAGAGTTTTATATCCAGATTTTTGTAATGCTTTAGGGAATGTCCATATACTATCTGGAAGGTATTTTAAATCAAGATTATGATATAAATTTATTTCATGGGGATAATTAGCTGTTATTAAACTATTCCTAGATGGAGTACACATTACACCTTGTACCATTGCATTTTCAAAAAAAGTACTTTGTTTAGAAATACTATCTAAAAAAGGTGTTGCAGAGATATTAGAACTTCTTAGCCCAAGAAAATCTTGGGTAAAATCATCGACTTCGATTAAGACGATATTTGGTTTTTTTGAAATATGTATAGGTGTAGCTTGTTCTCTTTTTTCTTCATTTTGATGTTTATCAAAACAAGAAGTTGTTAGAATAATTATTCCAACTATGTAAAAAAGAAACTTAAAATTACGAACCACTTAGTTTTCTTTTTTTAAGAAAATTAATACCTATTTTTGTAGTAAATATACTTAAAATCTTATAGCATGAAACAGCTCTTACTATTACTTGTAATCATTTTATTTTCTTCATGTCAGTTTACCGAAACTATGGTACTTAATGAGGATGGTAGTGGTACTATGACCTTAGGAATGGACCTAACAGAAATGATGGCTTTTAGTGGTGACCTTAGCCAAGATTCAACATTTGTTAAAATGGATACAGTAGTTTCTTTTAAAAGATTATTTGAAGAGAAAAAAGATAGTATCGCAAAGCTGTCACTAGAAGAACAAAGAAGGCTTCTTGCTATGCAAAATTATAACATGCGCATGCAAATGGATCCAGAAACTGGAAAAAC
>CAYGMB010000080.1:0-4081 GCA_964350765.1 uncultured Flavobacteriaceae bacterium | reverse complement strand
TTTACAAATTTTAAAAATGTAAATGAGGCTAATGAATTAATTAAAGGATTTAACCAAGCAGAAGGTATTATGCCAGGTGCAAAAGCAACGCCTAAAAAGGAAGAGGGTGGTCCACAACCAGATATAATAGGAGTTTCTTATAGTTATACAAATGGAAAATTTAAAAGAGATGCTTTTATAAAAGACAAAGAAAGACACGCAGTACAGATGGATAGTTTAAAACAAGCTGAAGCTTTTATGGGTGGTATGAAATACACTTTAAAATATACTTTTCCTAAGCGTGTCGTAAAATCTTCTGCAGAGGACGCTAAGTTATCTTTAGATGGCAAAACAATTGAAGTTGAGCGAAGCTTCTTGGAGTATTTTAAAAATCCAGATGCTTTAGACCTTGAGGTAGAATTAGAAAATTAGAAAGTGAACAAATCTATTGTCATACAAAATTTAGGCCTTAAAGACTATAAAGAAACTTGGGACTATCAAGAAGAACTATTTAAAGAAATTCTTGACCTTAAAATTAGAAATAGAAGAGAAGATCTTGATTTAGAAACACCTAACTATTTTTTATTTGTTGAGCATCCTCATGTATATACATTAGGTAAAAGTGGTGATTTTGAAAATCTTCTTGTTTCTGAAGATTATTTAGCAAATATTGGAGCAACTTTTTACAAGATAAATAGAGGAGGAGATATAACGTATCATGGGCCAGGGCAAATAGTTGGTTACCCCATTTTAGATCTAGAAAATTTTTTTACAGATATTCATAAATATTTACGATTACTTGAAGAAATGGTCATCTTAACCTTAGCTGAATATGGAGTAAAAGCCGAAAGAAGTGAAGGAGAAACTGGTGTTTGGTTAGATGTAGGAACTCCTTTTGCACGTAAAATTTGTGCCATGGGTGTTAGAGCAAGTAGATGGGTAACTATGCACGGATTTGCATTAAATGTAAATGCGGATTTAGGTTATTTTGACAATATGATACCCTGTGGAATTAAAGGAAAAGCAGTTACATCACTTAATGTAGAGTTAGGAAAACAAGAAGTCTCTATGGAAGAGGTGCAACAAAAATTACTTAAACATTTTACCACACTTTTTCAGGCAGAAATTAAAAATTAGAATCTGTAAACCACAATTTCTCTAGTATTTGCTTTTGTGAGCACTAAAGTTTTGTCCTTAACCGATGATACGGCAGCTTTACTTATGCCATAGATTGGGAAGCCAGATAAAAGTCTCCCTGTTTTGTCATACATGTAAACTTTATTTTCTTGAGTTTCAGTTAAAGAAATATAGGTAGTCCTATTGGCTAAAAATAGTTGAGGGTTTGTGTAAATACCAAAAGGAAGCTCAACTAGCTTACCATTAATACGAAGAAGGTTATCATCTAGAGTAGCCTTTATGCTGCCCTTTATTGTAAACCAATAACTAGGCGATATATTAAGATTTTGAAAGTTTACTTTACCACTTTGATTAATAGATGCTTTTTTATTGTCTTTAGTAATAACAACAAAGTTGCTACCTTCTCTAGTTATTGGAATTTCAGAAAAAGAGAAGGTTTTTGATACTGTTACTCGACTTTTTCCTACTCTACTTAAAATATTGAGTTTACCACTTTCTTCTGCGATTAGTATATAGTCTTTATTACCCATTCTAATATGCTTTGGCGGTTGTACAATACTCGATTTCGCACCATTAAAGCCAAATCCTTTTACAAGTTTTCCTTCGCTGTTGTAAAGTAAAACATCTTTGTCTTGAGTAATTACAAAGCGATATTTACGATTATTATCGTAATCAAAAACAGCAAGGGGTTGTGTAACTTTATCTTTAAATTTAATAGGAAACGGAGCTACATCTTTACCGTTTCTATCAACCACATACAAAGCAGACGAGGTCGCAAATGCTAATTGCTTTTTACCATTTCTTAGGATATCTACTTCATTAATTTCTCCTAGAATGGGTTTGTCTAACTCTTTTGTCCAAAGTGATTTTCCGTTGTTAGCAAATAGATGTACTGTATTAGTAACATCTTGGACAACAATATCCTTACTATTAGTTCTATGATTACTAAAAAACTGAGGGTTACCTAGTATTTCATTTTCTAAAGTAATACTAGCTTCTTGACTAACTGTTGCAGATACTTGTTTACTTGTAGAAGCCTCTTTGCAAACCAAATTAATGTGCGCAAAATCTCTATCATAACTAAACTGAAACAATGCTAAAGGATATTTAGAAAGCGTTTTGTTTTTAATCTGTTGTGTGTTTTGCTTATTAAAAAATGTACTTAGAGCATCAGAAATATGTTCTTTACTTCGGTATATTAATAAAGATGAAGATTGTCCAATATATGTTTTGCTATCTTGATAATAACTAGTTTCACTAAGTACATCTTTGTTTTTAAAAGCAATAATGCATTGGTTTGCAATATCTTCAGTTGGTGTAAACACAAAAAAATTATCCAACTGAATCATATAGTTAGCTTGTGCTTGATTTAGTAATGGACTAAAAGCTTCAGAAAATAAATCACTTTCAGAAAAAGAGTAAATAGTTATATCTCGCAATGAACTTATTTCAGTAACGTAAGGAGCTAATGCATCTTGAGTTAATGTAGCATCTATGCTTTTTAAGCCAATAACAACTCCATTTTCTAATACTATGCTACCAGCTTCGTTAGTACTCCCTAAGATTGGATAAACTTGAGTAAGACTATCCCTCTTATAATTAGTAATTAATTTAGTGAGTGCCTCTGCGTTACTGTATGTAATACTAGTTGCCCATTTATAATCGGTTGGTATTACCTGCGATAAATTATTTTCTTGTGGAACTTGTTCCTTAAATACATTGAGCAATTGTTGCACGCTATCCCTAGCTATAGCTACTCCGGTTGCTGTAATTGCATCGGGTAAAATAGCCATATCTAAAGTTGCCCAAGAAGCAAAATTTATTGAGGTTGAGTCTGTATTTTTTATTGTAGTAGCTGGTAAAATCATTTCAACTTCAGCATTGTTTTTTATCGAAGCTACTTTTTTAAAAACAGGGTCTTTTAACGTTTTTTCTTCTATAATATCTTGTAGTACTTTTTGTGAGGAGGAGGCTACAAAAACACTATCTATAGTGGTTGCAAATGCAGTTTCGTCTTCAATAATGATTCGTTGCATAGAAATATCGTTGTAAGCTATTGTCTCTATACTAGTATTTTTTAAAGAGTCTGCAATAAAAAGTTTAGGGCTTTCTCTAGTAATAAACGTGTAAGAGGCAGTACTATCGTTTTGTTGTGAAATTGCGATAATACTTGCTTCTTCTGGTTTTAAGTGTTGCAATAAAGTAGCTTTTTCTGAAAGAAATTTATAAGCATCTATTTTTTTATAGTTGTTAATAATTGCATTATTACTGAGGTCTTTTTGTAGCGTTTCAAAATTTGAAATTTTAAATACTACAGATGCATCTTTTGGAATAAAATCCTCAATAGCTCCTTTTTTGGAAGTGTTTTCAACACAACTCCAAAATAAAATAGAAGAAATAAAAATTAAAGTAAACTTGAAAGCTTTCATCATAACAAAAATAACAACCTTTTATAGGGTTTTGTTGCGTGTTGCAAAATGTTTATTGACGGGTTTTCAACAAGTTTTTCCTAAATGTCTAATTTGTATTGCTCTGGTAATAACCTAAAGCTTTTTCTATGGTAAGTAGTGGAGCCAAATTTTTTTATGGCTTCTCTATGTTCTTTTGTAGGGTACCCTTTGTTTTTTCGCCAATTATATTGAGGAAACTCTTGGTCTATTTTTTTCATAAAAGCATCTCGCTCCGTCTTTGCCAAGATAGATGCAGCAGCAATATGCAAATATTTCGCATCGCCTTTTACAACAGTTTCATGAGGGATATCTAAAACTGGTTTAAAGCGATTACCATCTACTGCAATGTATTGTGGCTTCGGAACCAATTTGTTAATTGCACGATGCATGCCTAAGATAGAGGCGTTTAAAATATTAATACTGTCAATTTCATTCATCATTACGTGTACAATTTGATAGCTTATAGCTTCAGCCTCGATGATAGCTTTTAATTCTAGTCTCTTTTTTTCGGTAAG
>CAYGMB010000079.1:7983-8530 GCA_964350765.1 uncultured Flavobacteriaceae bacterium | reverse complement strand
TAAACTTTATTAAATTAAAAAAGCTCTCTAAAAAGAATTAGAGAGCTCAAAAGTATAACTTTAATTTATTTTTAGTAACCTCCTCCTGCTACTCCAAGCACTACTACAAAAATTATATATAATACTACAAAGATAAGACCGATACCTGCTCCCCACATAGAATATTTCTTAGCATCGTCTGCTGCTTTTTGCGCACCAGCATGATCTCCTTGTAACCAAAGTTCTTTTACTTTGGTAGATTTTATAATTGCAACGATACCTAAAGGTAGGCAGCAAAGCACAGTACATAATATAGCCCAAACTAAGTTATTATCTGGTGGACTTCCAGCAGGATTGTTTTGTGTTTCCATAATTGGTTTATTTAGTTGTTACTTATTAAAAATGACTCTAAATATATAACCATTTTTTTAAAATGAATAGATTTTCTCAGGAGTTATACAATAATGTAAGGGAATATCTATGTTTTCATAGAGTACTTTTTCTTCTGGTGAGAAGAAAGAAAGCCCTATAAACAAGCATTTATCACTACACTTTGATAAAAAGCGAT
>CAYGMB010000079.1:0-7973 GCA_964350765.1 uncultured Flavobacteriaceae bacterium | reverse complement strand
CATAAAATCCTTTCCCATACCCAATTCTATTTCCAGATTTGTCAAATGCCAATAGAGGAACAAATACAATTTCTAACTGTTTTTCAGAGATTAATATTCCTTCTTTAGGCTCAGGAATCCCGTATTTTGAAACCACAAGCTTGGTGTTTTCCTGTAGTAGGTAATGTGACATTTCTCCTGTTTTAAAATTAGCCTTTGGAACAACAATACTCTTGTCTCGACCTTGTAAAATATGTAATAAATAGGAAGTGTCTATTTCTTTTTTACTTTCAATTGATAAAAAAATATGATAATAACTTTTATCCCAAATATTAATCTCTAATGCCTTATTCGCAATGGAAAGACTTCTTTCATCAACTTCATTTTCTGAAAGTGCTTTTCTACGTTTAAGATAGCTTTCTCTAAATGCCTGTTTATCCATTAGTGTATATAGAATCCTTTGTAGAGATATGAAATATAGCATCTCCTTGATAAACAATAGGAGCATGATTTACATTAATAATATATCCCTCATTAGGCGCTAAAACTTTAAAACGCATTGTTCCGTAGGGATCTGTAATGGTAGCAAGAAACTCTCCTTTTTCAACATGTTTGTTGCAATTTATTTTAACATGCAATAACCCACTTTTTTGTGCTCTTATCCACTTACTGTTTTCAATAAGTATAATGCTATTAGGTTTTGAAGGAGTTGAGAATTGATCTGCCAACATTTTTTTTTCGGCAAGTATTCTCATAACCCCTTCAACACCTATTTTTACAATATGTTTATTACTTTCTAAGGATTTTCCTCCCTCGAAAAGTAGAATAGGAATATTTAATTTTTTGCAAGTACCTCGGTAAGTTTTATCAATATTAGGGGAATGCACTATAAAAGGTGCTCCAAAAGTCTCAGCAAGAGCTGCCAAATCTGTATCTTCTTTTGTAATTCTAATCTGTGCGGCATTAAATCTGCTAGCCCCTCCAGTATGAAAATCGAGACATAAATCTGCTAAAGGAAGTATCTTATTGGTAAAATGATAGGCTACTCTGCTGGCTAGTGACCCTGTTTTTGATCCTGGAAAAACTCTATTTAAATCACGACCGTCTGGAAACTCTCTACTAGCATTTAAGAAACCAAAAATATTTAGGATTGGGACACAAATTATGGTTCCTTTTTTGGGCTTGTTTATTTTTTTTGCGATGACCTGTCTTACTACTTCAACACCATTTATTTCGTCTCCATGAATTCCTGCTGTCATAAGAATTACAGGACCTGGTTCTAGAGCTCTTTCAACAATTATTGGTATTTCTACTTTGGTTGAAGTATAAAGTTTTGCGAAACTAAAGTGAATAGTTTTACTCTCCCCAGGTGCTATTTTTTGGTTTAAAATAAATAGGTCTTCGTTTATCTCCATTATTTAAACATTTCTTTCAATATACTTAATAATAGTAGTAGCGATATCTTTTCCTGTTGCTTTTTCAATTCCTTCTAGTCCAGGAGAAGAGTTTACTTCTAAAATTAGAGGACCCCTTGAGCTTTGTAATAAATCTACTCCCGCAATTCCTAAGCCCATAGCCCTAGCCGCTTTTATGGCTGCTGTTTCTTCCTCATCACTAAGCTCTATAACAGAAGCTGTGCCTCCACGGTGTAAATTGCTTCTAAACTCACCTTCTTTTCCTTGTCTTTTCATTGCGCCAACTACATGACCATCTACAACAAAAGCTCTAATATCTGCACCTCCAGCTTCTTTGATGTATTCTTGCACAATAACACGTGCTTGTAGATTGTTAAAAGCTTCTATAACAGACTCTGCAGCTTTTTTGGTTTCGGCTAGTATAACACCAATACCTTGTGTTCCTTCAAGTAATTTTATTATAACAGGAGCACCTCCTGCTTGGTCAACTATTTCTTTTACGTTTTTAGAGTAGTTAGTAAAAACCGTTTTTGGTAAGCCCAATCCAGCTCTGGACAATATCTGAAGGCTTCTTAACTTATCCCTAGAACGCACCAAAGCAACAGACTCTGTTGTTGTAAAACACCGCATCATCTCAAACTGTCGTACAACGGCAGTACCATAAAACGTAACAGATGCCCCAATTCTAGGTATTACGGCATCTACATTTTCAATTTTATTGCCTTTGTAATATACGCAGGGGTTCTTTTTTTCAATTACAATATCACACTTTGTGTGGTTTATAATTTCTATTTTATGTTTTCTTTTGGTGGCTGCTTCTATTAATCTATTTGTAGAATAAAGATTAGGGTTCGCAGATAATATTTTAATGTTCATTATTTGACTTTTTAGGAAGTTTCTTCTTTTTCTTCAGCAGTTTTTCTTCTTTTTTGAGTTTTAATTTATGGGATAAGTTAGTTTTTGTAATATCTACAACAAATCGTTTCAGTAAAAATTTTCTACCTATTAAAACAGGATACTTCATATCCTTTCTGTCGCTTAATGTTAGGTGTATAGGATGTGTTTTTCCAAAAAGCTCAACTTCAGTTAATATTCTATAGCGAGCTTGTGTTTGCCCATTGCTACTTTTAACAACTTTCACATCATATTCATCAAAAATGAACTCTTTTTCGTGATAGGAGGGGTGGTTTTTGTCTAAAAACACACATTTTAAGTAATTATCTTCAATTACTACATTTTTACAATGAATGCTTGAAGTATATGCTCCAGTATCTATTTTAATATCTATATCCTTTATGTTTAATAAAGGGAAATCTACTTTATCTACTCTTCCAATTTTTCGTTTCAACGCCATCTATTTTAGTCTATGCAAGATACTAAAATAGATATGCAAGTAAGAGGGAAGTTTATGGATTTAAATAATTTTTAGCGTTTGTTTCTTTCAATATAACCAACAATACTTTTAGAAATATTTACGCCA
Source organism: uncultured Flavobacteriaceae bacterium (assembly GCA_964350765.1). Lineage (GTDB taxonomy): Bacteria > Bacteroidota > Bacteroidia > Flavobacteriales > Flavobacteriaceae > CAYGMB01. The sequence goes on along the minus strand of CAYGMB010000079.1, from coordinate 5,099 downwards.
GTTGTTTTTTCAATTCCTTCTAACCCAGGAGTAGAATTTACTTCTAAAACTAGAGGGCCACTACTAGAAGGTAAAATATCCACACCGCATACCCCTAAACGTAATGCTTTTGCTGTTTTTAGGGCTAGACTTTCTTCTTGATGGCTTAATTTTATGGGTGTAGCACTACCACCTCTGTGTAGGTTACTCCTAAAATCACCTTCTTTACTCTGTCGTTTCATTGCAGCAACAACAACTCCGTCTACTACAATCGCTCTAATATCGGTTCCTTTAGATTCTTTTATAAACTCTTGCACCACAAATCTAATTTTTGAAGCTTTTAAAGTTTCAATTGTAGATATTGCAGATTGATGTGTTTCGGCAAGGATTACTCCTTCGCCATGGGTGCCTTGCAAAACCTTTATAATAAGAGGATTTTTACCAAATGCATCTACTATTTTTTTTGTAGAAAATGCTTCACCAAGATATGTTTTGGGGACAGGAATGTTTTGCCGTGATAATATTTGAAAGCAAGTCCATTTATTTCTGGATTGCAAAATAGCTTCTGCGGTAACGACACAAAAAACTCCCATTCCCTCAAAATGGCGTACTAAGGAGGAGCCATAAAAGGTGTTTGAACTTCCAATTCTAGGTATTACGGCATGTAAATCGTCTACAATTTCATCACAATAGTAAAGAACAGGCTTGTTGTTTTCTACAGATAGTGTGCAATGAGCGGGGTCTAATACTTCCATTTCGTGGTTTCTTTTAAGACCAGCGTTTAGGAGGCTTTGAGTAGAGTAGAGTCGCTCTCCACGGGATAAAACGGCAATATTCATTTTATAATGATTACTGTTTGCAAGATATAAAAAAGAATAGTGCCGCTTTAATTGGTGTTTAAAAGTTTACAGTTACTTTTCCTCTTATAAAAAAAGGCGTTCCTGGAGTAAAGTGTATTTCTTCAACAGGTTCTGGTTCGTTAAATAATCTACTTTCGGTCGCAAACTGTGTCTCGTTCCATTCGGTATCAAATAGATTTTCTACAGCAACTCCAAAAACAATATTCTTGTAAGTGTAATTGAGATTTAAGTCTGTTACAAAATATCCATCTGCAACAATACTATTATCTTCATTTGCTGGACGGTCTTTGATGTACCTATAATTAAGACCTCCAGAAAAATCACCAAGGTTGTTTACAGTAATCCCTCCAACAGATGTTAAATCTGGTGCAAGTGGAATAAAGTCTGCTCCCTCAGGTTCTTCTGTGCTTCGTGCATAAGTATAATTAATATCACCAAAGAGGTATAACCAATCTGTAGCTTCATACCTCATTCCGAAATCTACACCCAGCCTCCTAGATTTACCACTAGGCTCAACAATACCAGCATCTCCTACATAAACAAATTCTTGATCTAAGAATAATGCCCAAAGAGCTGAGGTTACAATAAGCCTATCTGTTATCTTGTAAAGTGCGCCTATATCTGTACCATATGCAGCTGGCAAAATGTCTTCGCCATTATTAGCGACCACTACTCTTGCATCGTTGGAGTGAAATCCAATTCCAGTTTTTGCAAAGAGTTGTAACGAATTTGTTGGGCTATAGGTTACATTTAACTTTGGACTAGCAAATACTTTGCTTTCACTTTTATTGTCATACGTTTCAGTTAAAAAATTCTCGTAATCAAATTTGAAGTAGTCTAACCTTATCGAAGGATTTATTGAAACGTTGCCAAAGTCTAACTCTGTATTTAAAAATGTATATCCATTAATTTGATCTACATTCCCAAAGGCTAATCTTTCTAGGATTTCCTCTCTGTTTCTGGTTCTAGATAATGCAACATCATTTACATCATCGTATCTTACACCCGCTCCAGCTGTATATTCAAAATCAAAAGCATCTATTGTTTTTATCTTTTCAGAAAAAGCAGTTGAAAAACCTAAGATATTTCGGTCTTCACTTTGTGCAATCTGGTCACCATTTACTGGGTCTTCTAAGAAGAAAGTGAAGTTTGAGAACAGCTCAAAATCGTAATGTGTATAAAAAGCTATTGAGGTTAGCTTCTTGTTTTTATCAAGTACTTTATTGTGATTTACAAGTAGGTTGGTTCTACTTGTGTTTCCACCTTCAGTATCATCAATAGCACCAAATCTACTTATAAGCCCAGCATCTACTGCTCTCTGAGGGATTTGTCCAGACGCGTCCCATTTACTTTGAAAGTGCTGTTAAGGTAAGCTCTTGATTATTTGGGAGTGAATAATTGTACTTCCCCATAATGTTAAACCTATTAAAGTTTTGTGGGGACTCAAATGGCCCATCAAAAGTATTGAGCGATGTTGCTACATAGGCATTACTATTTTTGGTCTCTAATAGATTAAACATCCCAACTGTTCTTAAGGTATTAAAATCACCATACTCTACCGAAATAGAGCTATTGTCCAACTGTTTTTTTGTTTTAAAAGCGACATATCCTGCGGTTGTAAAATCACCACGCTCTGCATAATAAGGTCCTTTTCCAAAGTCTATAGTTTCTATAGTTTCTGGAATTATAAAATGCAAGTCACTATACCCTTGTCCGTGTGCGTGAGATACCATATTTACAGGCAAACCATCTACACTTAAATTAATATCTGTACCATGGTCAATATCAAAACCTCGTAAGAATATTTGTTCTGCTTTACCTCCTCCAGCATGTTGACCAATAAACAAGCCTGGTACTCTTCTTAATATTTCTTGTGAGTTTCTAACAGGGTTGTTTTTTAAATCTATTTCAACAATTTGATTTAAAGTGTTTATTTCTGGAGTTAACACAATCTGGCCTAATGAAACTGTTGCTTTTGCTAAACTCACAGTTATACCTTCTTGTAAGTCTTTATTGCTTATTGTGATTATGGCAGTTTCAAATCCTAAATATGAAATATAAATTACATCGTTAACTGATACATTTTCTAATACAAATACTCCATTAGCATCTGTATGTGAATGAGAACCTTTGTTTTTATTGAATACTCCTACGTCCTCAAGTGGAGTGTTGTTTTGGGTGCGTACCTTGCCTTCTAGCACTTGTGATTGCATCACAGCACAGCATAGTACTAGTACCCAAAAAAATACTAGTTTCATAACTATAATTTTTATGATTAAATAAAACTCATCTAGTAATTTTACTAGAATATGAGTATGAAGATTGTTAAGTAAATAGAGGCTTGGGAGGGGGCAAGTCTAATGTAAGGTAATTTTTGTACCCAATAGCTTTATAAAAAAAGTTATTCTTATAGGGTAATAAGAGTCGTTGTTCTATTTCAGCATTTTCTTCGGCAAAATGCTTGTCATATTTTACAAATGAAGATTGAGTATTATGATCATTTGTAGTACTATCAAATATTTTTTTCAGAAAAGAAAGTAGTTTGTGTTCATGAGAGTGTCCGTGATTATGAACATGATTAATTGAAACTACTTGGTGACTGTGACTATGTGTCTTTGTTGTACCTATACTATGAGAAATTTTATGAAACCCTTCAAGTAGAGGCTGTTGTATAGGAGAAAGAAGATATAAAAAAGCCAGCAACAAAATGCTACTGCGTTGTATGTATTTAACTTTTTTATTGTTTTGCATAGGTTGGTTAATCTATCTATAGTAAAGTACGTAAACTCAAGTGTAGCCGTTTTTAAAAAACTTTATTTTAACCCTCTTTTAACATAAATAAGATTAGTAGAGTTCGTTCAAAATAAAATACCCTGTATCTTTGAGTGTATGGCAGAAGCTTCCGTTACATTACAAATTTCTACGCTCCCTGAGGCCCCTGGGGTGTATCAATATTATGATAAAGATGGTAAGTTATTGTATGTAGGAAAAGCAATTAACCTAAAAAAGAGAGTAAGGTCTTATTTTACAAAGCAACATGACAATGCCCGAACGAGATTACTAGTAAAACGCATAAAAAATATAAAGCATATTGTTGTTGAAACAGAGACAGATGCATTATTGTTAGAAAATAATCTCATTAAAAAATACCAGCCAAAGTATAATGTTATGCTTAAGGATGATAAATCTTATCCTTGGCTCTGTATTAAAAATGAAAGGTTTCCTAGGGTTTTCCCAACTAGAAAACTAATAAAGGATGGTTCTGAATACTACGGTCCTTATACAAGTATGAAAACGGTTCATACTTTACTAGATTTAATAAAAGGCTTATACCCTTTACGAACATGTAATTATGACCTTAGTGAAGAAAAAATTAAAGCTGGTAAGTATAAAGTTTGTTTGGAGTACCATTTAGGAAATTGTTTAGGGCCCTGCGAAGGAAAATACACAGAAAGTGTATATAATGAGAATATTGAAGCCATACGAAATATTATAAAAGGAAATTTTAAAGACTCACTTACAGGGTTTAAAAAGCAAATGAAACAATTTGCTCAAGATCTTCAGTTTGAAGATGCACAACGAGTAAAAGAGAAGATAGATGTACTAGAAAATTATCAATCAAAGTCTACTGTTGTTAACCCTAAAATAAATAATGTAGACGTCTTTAGTATTATTAGTGATGAGAGTTACGGCTATATAAATTTTTTACAATTGTCTTTTGGAGCAATTATAAGATCACATACCCTGGAGATTAAGAAAAAGCTAGATGAAACAGATAAGGTGTTGCTACAGTTGGCAGTAATAGAGCTTAGACAACGATTTAATTCTCAATCCAAAGAGATTTATGTTCCATTTTCAATTTCAGTAGAAGAAGGAGTAAAAGTACATGTCCCTAAAGTAGGAGATAAAAAACACATTTTAGATCTCTCCACACGCAATGCTAAGTACTACCGTATGGAGCGATTTAAGCAATCTAAAATTGTAGATCCAGATAGACATACAAATCGTATAATGGCGCAAATGAAAAAAGATTTACGTCTTAGTGAAGAACCTCGCCATATTGAATGTTTTGATAATAGTAACATACAAGGAAGCCATCCTGTAGCTGCTTGTGTGGTATTTAAAAATGGAAAACCAAGCAAAAAGGACTATCGAAAGTTTAATATTAAAACTGTAGAAGGTCCAGATGATTTTGCATCTATGGAAGAGGTAGTTTATAGACGATATAAAAGACTTAAAGAAGAAGAGCAACCCTTGCCC
>CAYGMB010000078.1:0-8544 GCA_964350765.1 uncultured Flavobacteriaceae bacterium | reverse complement strand
TAGTGAGTATTATGATTTATTAAATGCAGCATTTAAAATTCCAACTTGGTATGGAATAGAATTAAAAGCAGACTTTGAGGAAAATACAGGAGAATTTCTTAACCCTCAAAATAGTTTACCTACAGATGGTCTCTACAGCGCGGGTGTTTCATTTTCATTAGCGCAAGGCCTGTTAATTAACGATAGGATGGCTACGCTCCGTAAGGCAAAATTTTTTAATCAACAATCAAAAGCAGATAGAGATTTACTAGTAAACCAGATTTTATTTAATGCGTCTCTAGCTTATTTCGATTGGCTAAAAAGTTATAATGAAGAAAGAATTTATAATTCTTTTTTAGAAAATGCCAAAATACGTTTTAATGGCATAGCCAGAAGCGCTAAAGAAGGAGAGCGTGCAGCCATCGATACTGTTGAAGCTAAAATAACTGTTCAAAATAGGGAACTAAGTTTAAAACAAGCACAGCTTAATTTATTAAAAAAGAAATTAGAACTCTCCAACTTTTTATGGATAGAGAATAACATTCCCTTAGAGTTAGAAGAAACTGTAATTCCAGAAGTTAAACTATTAACTTCGATTGATACTGCTTTGCAAATTGAAAATAGACCTTTAAACGATTTTGATATTTCTACACATCCTAAGTTAGTTTCTCTAGAGAACAAATTAGAAGCTTTAGAGGTTGATAAAAGATTAAAGGCAAACAAATTGTTGCCCAAAGTAGATTTAGAATATAAGTTTTTAAGTCAAACTCCAGAGATTGCTAACAGTTTTAATAGTTCAAATTACAAGGCAGGGTTACAACTTTCATTTCCATTATTTCTTAGAAAAGAGCGTGGAGATTTAAAATTAGCAAAGTTCAAAATACAAGATGCTACATTTGAATTAACAAGTCAAGAATTAGAAATAAAGAATAAAGTTTTAGCAATCTATAATGAAATAGACTCATATAATGAGCAGATTAATCTCATAATCGATATTGTAAACGATTATGAAACACTTGTTGCTGCCGAAGAACGTAAACTAAGTTTTGGAGAAAGCTCTGTATTTTTAATTAATTCTAGAGAGAAAAGTTTAATAGATGCCAAACTAAAATCGAATGAGATTATGAATAAGATGTTTGCGTCTAAAGCAAAATTGTTCAATAGTTTAGTGGTGGATTTACTAGAATAACTGCTTAGAAAAAGGTACCATTTTTGCTAAACTTTCTTTCACACCCTTCAATACAAGCATATGGTTGTATAGGAGAAGAAATTAAATTATTTCCTGAAAACCTAATTATATCAACATACTCTTCAGTAAAATCATCGCAATTATAATTAAATACAAGCTTTGAGTTGTTTATAGTATAAGTACCTGTGGCGCATTCTGCTAGTCTTTCAGAAATAAATGTTCCATCCTCATTTAATGTAAATGAATAGCCATCTTGGACATCTTCAAAATCTCCACTACCATCTCCTGGGTCATTATAAGCCTGAATTAGTTTCCAGGTTCCTATCAAATTCTCCTGTGTTACTTCAAGGTTCTCATTAGATTTTGAACATCCCGTAGCAAGTAGTACGATGCTAAATAAAATTATAAATTTTTTCATAATTTCAAGATACTAAAAATTTTGTACAATTTGTAGTAATTAAATGTTACTAAAAAAACTGGAACAGTCCTTGTTGTTTAAGAAGTAAGCACTCGTAAAAGTTGTAATTATATACAATAAACTGCAGTATTTTAAGTAACTTTGAAACACTAGAATTATGGGATTAATAAGTAAACGTAAAAATAAAAAATTTAGCTACAGCCCTCGTTATTACAAGTCTGAGAAAGAGGGTAGTCCTTTCGAAATTGAACATAAGTTTGATAAATATAGGACTACTGTTGGTAAGCAAGGGTTAAAATCTAATTTTAAAACAGCTTGGCAAGAACTACGTGAATCTAAAGACAAAAAGGCAAATCGTAGGATTCTTATCATCTTTGCAATTTTTTTACTCATCTTTCTATTTATTATTGAATTTGATTTATCTATTTTCTTTCAAGGATTCTAATGACGGATATTATTCAGTTATTACCAGATCACGTTGCTAATCAAATTGCTGCCGGAGAGGTTGTACAACGCCCTGCTTCAGTAGTAAAAGAACTTCTTGAAAATGCCATAGATGCAAACGCTACTGAAATTACACTAGTAATTAAAGATGCGGGTAAAACACTTATTCAAGTAACCGATAATGGCATAGGAATGAGCACTACAGATGCTCGCTTATCTTTTGAGCGTCATGCCACTTCAAAAATTAAAGCTGCTGAAGATTTATTTAACCTTCACACCAAAGGCTTTAGAGGTGAAGCTTTGGCTTCTATTGCTGCCATTGCGCATGTAGATTTAAAAACCAAAAGAGACCAAGATGAGATAGGTACTAAGATTGAAATTGAAGGAAGTACTGTAGTTTCACAAGAAGCAACAGTAGTGCCAACAGGTACTACTATTGCAGTTAAAAATTTATTTTATAATATACCCGCAAGGCGTAATTTTTTAAAAAGTAATCCAGTAGAAACTCGTCATATAATTGATGAATTTCATAGAGTAGCTCTCGCGCATCCAAGTGTGTCTTTTAAAATGTTACATAACGGTGATGCTGTTTTTACGTTACCATCACAAAACTATAGACAACGTATTGTTGGAATTTTTGGAAATAAAACAAATGAAAAATTAGTTCCTGTTGAAGAACACACCGAAATAGTAAAAGTTTCTGGTTTTGTATTAAAACCAGAATTTGCGAGAAAGAGTAGAGGTGAGCAATTTTTTTTTGTAAACAATAGGTTTATAAAAAGTGGATATTTAAACCATGCTGTTAGTACTGCTTTTGAAGGTTTAATTAAAGACGGATTGCATCCAGGTTATTTTTTATATCTAGAAGTTAATCCAAAATCTATAGATATTAATATTCATCCAACTAAAACCGAAATTAAGTTTGATGATGAGCATGCTATATATGCAATGCTTAGAGCCACAATAAAACATAGTCTAGGACAGTTTAGTATCGCACCTGTGTTAGATTTCAATAAGGACGCTGGTTTTGATACACCTTATGAGTACAGTAAAAAGAACCCAGTAGCTCCTAAGATTGAAGTAGATCCTTCTTTTAATCCTTTTAAGTCTGACACAGTTGTAAAACAAAAGCACACTTCTTTTAAAAAAGAAACTACACCTGCTTGGGAATCATTATATACTGGACTAGAGAGTAAGCCTGAAGCTATTACTTTTGAAAGTGAAGAAGTTACAGGAGCTTTATTTGAAGAGTCGCAAGCTACCAAGACATCATTTACAACCTTTCAAATACAAAATAAATATATAATTAGTCCTATTAAGAGTGGGATGATGGTTATACACCAGCATCGTGCACACCAAAGGATTTTGTATGAAGAATTATTAAAAAATATTACTGTTAAAGAGGCTGTGAGTCAGCAGTTATTATTTCCACTAGTCTTGCAGTTTTCGCAACCCGATATAAAGTTATTGCTAAAAGTACAAGAGCAATTGGAACATACTGGCTTTTTGTTTTCTACACAAAATGATAGTGAAATAGAAATTACGGGCGTTCCTATTAGTATTCAAGAAAGTCAAGTAAGTCCTATTTTTGAACAATTGTTAAGTGATATTAAACAGGATATACCAGATACTAGTTTTAGTCAAAATGATATTCTTGCGCAAAGTATGGCAGAGAGTATGGCTGTAAAAACAGGAACAGTTTTGACTGCTGAAGAGCAAGAACATCTTGTAAACCAATTATTTGCTTGTAAAGAGCCAAGCGTTTCACCAAAAAATAAACCGGTGCTTACAACTATGGAAGCATCAGATTTTGATAAAAAGTTTTAAAAATGGGTAGGATAACCGAATCTATAAAAGTTCTCATTATAATCAATGTTATTTTCTTTTTAGGAACTATGTTGCTTGATGGTGATTTGCTTTATAAACTATTTTCATTATACTATTTTGAAAACCCTAATTTTCAAATTTGGCAGCCTGTAACTCATATGTTTATGCATGGGGGGCTTTTCCATTTAATATTTAATATGTATGCTCTATGGGCATTTGGCTCACCATTAGAGATGCAATGGGGGCGTAACAAGTTTTTATTTTTCGATTTCTCAGCTGGTCTTGGTGCTTTTTTAATACATACTCTAGTAAACTATTACTATTTTAAAACAGGTTTTGATGCATTATCTGCAGCTGGTTACGCAGATGCTCAAATTTTTGAGATGATTAATGATGTGATTCGTCAAGCCACCAGTTCTAGTTCTGGAAACTATCAAGTCAATCTTCCAGAGGGTTTTCCAATTTCAGATTTTAGTGGAATGGTAGATGCATATTATAGGAGGGCTGTTGGAGCTTCTGGTGCTGTATATGGTGTTTTAGTCGCTTTTGGCTTATTATACCCTAATGCATAATTAATGTTGCTCTTTTTCCCTGTTCCTGTAAAGGCAAAGTACTTTATCCCGGGGTTATTGTTGTTGGATTTGTTCTCTGGTGTTACTGGGTTCTCGTTATTTGGACAAAATATCGCCAATTGGGCACACATAGGTGGTGCGGTATTCGGGTTTATAATGGCATACTACTGGAAAAAGAATAGCATGAATCATACCCGTTGGAATTAATATGGCAGCAAACAGTCTAGCATACCAATATAAAACAGCACCTGTGCATATTAAGTTAATAGTGCTTAATGCTCTATTCTTTATTTTTGTTAGACTTATAGGATTCTTCTTTAATATTGATCTATTTACAATTACTAGTTGGTTTGTCCTACCAGATTCTTTTTCAGATTTTATTTTACAACCATGGGCTTTTATTAGCTATGCTTTTATACACTACGATTTTTTTCATATCCTATTTAATATGCTGTGGTTGTACTGGTTTGGAAACTTTGTTCTAAACCTATTTGATAGTAAGCGGTTTTTAACTATCTATCTTGTAGGAGCCATTGCTGGTGGATTGTTGTATGTTTTATCATATAATCTATTTCCTGTTTTTGAAGGAAGAAATGCCTATTTACTAGGTGCTTCTGGTGCGGTAACTGCTATTATGGTGTTTATAGCCACCTATACACCCAACACCGCATTTAGAATTTTTACGTTTACTATCAAACTATGGCAGATAGCTACTTTCTTATTTGTTATGGATTTAGTGCGTTTACCAGCTTCAGGAAATGAAGGCGGTTTGTTGGCACATATTGGTGGAGGAATTTTTGGGTATTTGTACGCACAGCAACTAGCCAAAGGCAATGATATTGGCGCTTGGTTTACTAGCTTTATGGATTGGATATCAGACCTATTTACTCCTAGAAAAAAGAAACCTTTTAAAAAAGTACATAGAACGCAAACAACACAACAAAAAACAAAGCGTTCTACTACAAGTGAAACTAAAACGGATAACCAGCGAAAAGTAGATGCTATCTTAGACAAAATAGGTAAAAGTGGTTATGAAAGTTTAACAAAGGCTGAAAAAGATTTTTTATTTAAAGCTGGAAAAGAATAAAATACTCGTACTTGAATAGGATAGGTTTTTTTGGAAAACTAGTTTTTGGAGCAAATGTTATCTGTGCATTCTTGTTGGTACTCTCTTTTGTTCTTCCCTATATTCCACCAAAATCGTTTCCAACTATTTCTCTGTTAAGTCTAGCAGTATCTCCTCTTATTTTACTCAACATTATATTTTTACTTTACTGGTTGTTGCGTAGAAAGAAGAAGCTATTGGTTTCTGGAGTTGTTTTAGTTATAGCTTATTTTCATTTTAATCCATTTGTCGAATTTGGTTCTAGTGGTAGTATTAAAGATTATGATAATAGCCTAAAAGTACTTACTTATAATGTGCGATTATTTAATGCCTATGAAAAAGAGGTAAAAGGTGAAATACTCCCTCAATTAGGTACACTACTAGAAGAACAAGATCCAGATATTATTTGTATTCAGGAATATTACAAGAAAACACATCTCAACTTACAGGCATACCCTTATCAATATATCCATTACAAAGATGAAAACGCAAATATGGGGCATGAAATACTATCTAAGTTCCCTTTTAGTAATAAAGGCTCATTAGACTTTTACAAAACATTTAATAATGGTTTGTTTGTAGATGTGGTAAAAGAAAGAGATACTATAAGAATATATAATATTCACTTACAGTCCCTAGGAATTTCTCCCACAGTTAACTCATTACAAAAAGGTGATAAAGAGCGTTTAAGAAAAAGATTGGCAAAAACATTTATAAAACAACAAGAACAGTTAGAGTTACTAAGTGCTCATAAAAAAAGCACAAAATATCCAACAATTATTGCAGGTGATTTTAATAACACACCTTTCTCTTATACCTATCATACATTGCAAAAGGATATGAAGGATGCCTTTATAGAACGAGGTAGTGGATTAGGGACTACATTTAAGTTTGATGGGTACCCAATGCGTATAGATTATATGTTAAGTTCAAAATCATTAGATGTAATAAATTTTATTACAATAAAGGAATCTTTCTCAGACCATTACCCTCTTATAGCTACTTTTGGCTGGCCTACTATAGAATAAGTTACAACTTTAAAGGCATAGTTTCCAGATAATTTAATGTGTTAGGCCCTTCATTAAATAATAAATCTAGAATAGATAGGTTATGCAAAAAACCATGACTTTCTTCAAACACTTGTGTGTACTTAGGAACTTTAATATTAATTTCCTTAGACTTTGCTAGATATCTATAATCTTCTTGTTCTGGTTTAAAAAAATATTCTGTAGTGAAATCCACATGTGTTTCAATACCAATTAATTCTGCAAGTACTTTATAAATTGAAATTGTATGTTCTAATAAATGAGTTACATTTTCAGTAAATAGTGGAGCGATGTCATCTTCATAGTATTCAAAAAAAGGAGAAGTACGATAAGCAGATTGTAATGATTTCCAATGGTGTGATTGCCAAGGAAAATCATTTTCTACGTGTACATCTCTCATTTTTTGACGTTGTCCATCTGCACTATGCTTTATAGGAACGTTTAATAATAATTTCCCGTTGCTATGCGCTATATAAGCACGAGTTCTGTAGGTTTGTTTTTGGTAGGTATCGTCAGTTTCAAAAACTACTTTTTTGGACTGTGCAATTACAGCCATTTGTACGATACAGGGGAAATAGGTGGGATGAACTAAAATATTCATCTTTTATTTTTTAGCTTTTTCTTTTCTCTTTTTTCTAACGAAGTTAAAAGCAAAAAACCCTATTAATGCTATAATAAAATACTTAAAATAAGAAACAGGTTCGCCATTACCTCCAACAGTTGTAAAGAGACGTTCCCAACGAATTTTATTTTTAATTCCTTGTGCTTTACCATCCCAACTCATAAAAACAAAAACTGGTTTACCAACAACGTGGTTAAATGGGACATAACCCCAAGTCCTAGCATCTTCACTATTATTTCTATTATCTCCCATCATCCAGTAGTAGTCCATTTTAAAAGTGTATTCAGTAATAGGCTGTCCATTAAGCAACACTTGTGTACCAGATTGCGATATTTTATTTTCTATACCAAGCTCACTTCCTTCATACACTTCAATAATCCTTTTATAAAACGGAATACTCTCTGTAGTTATCGCTACAGTTTTTCCGGCTTCTGGAATATAAATAGGCCCAAAATGGTCATTATTAAAAGGGTATCTTGCATCATTAGGGAAAGTGCCACGAGATAATTGTCCCTTTGGTAAAGAAGTTTTTATAATGGTATCTAAATACGGATAGTTTTTAAATTTTTCATACTCTTCATTCGTCATATGTGCTTGAAAAACCTGATAGCTCTGTTCTTTATCAGCTATATATAAATCGCTAATGTTATACTGCTCTTTTGCATACGATGGATTTAAAGGTCTGGATGTTCTAAATGCGTAACCAAATTGCAACTTGGCTCTCTCTGGTAATTCATTTTGTTTTCCATTAATATATACATACCCATCTCTTACCTCTAATGAGTCTCCTGGTAAACCAACGCAGCGTTTTACATAGTTAGATTTTTTATCAATAGGCTTATAGTAGTATTTGCCATCTCCGTATTGCTGAAAGGCATTTACAGTATCTACTGGCCAGTTGAAAACAACGATCTCGTTGCGCTTTATTTTTTGAAAACCTGGTAGCCTAAAATATGGATATTGTGGTTTTGTTAAATATGATTTAGATTTAACAACAGGAATTGTATCGTGTACCATTGGTAATGCTACTGAAGTCATTGGAGTTCTGGCTCCATAATGATACTTACTCACTAATAAGAAATCTCCAACCAATAGTGTTTTTTCTAAAGATGAAGTTGGTATGGTAAAAGGTTGCATAAAATAGGTATGCACTAGAGTTGCTGCTACTACTGCAAATAAAATAGAACTAACCCATTCTCCCGCTGAGGTTCTAGGAACAAGACTTCTGTCTTTAACATATGTAACATCTTGTGTGTAATTAATATAGTAGGTATAGAAGCCTAGAGTTAAAAGAACTAAAGCAGTATCTGTCGCACTATTTTTTCCAAAACTTCGTATAGTT
>CAYGMB010000077.1:0-8591 GCA_964350765.1 uncultured Flavobacteriaceae bacterium | reverse complement strand
TTTCTTCATTAGAAAACTTACGTTCTAATTCGGCTTGAAACTCTTCCATTACTGGACGTACTGTGCTTTCGGGTAAGTCGGCGATTTTAATATACATCAATCCGTCAACAGCATTATTAAACATTGGATCAACATTAAAAGCAACTAGCTTTGCATTCTGCTTAATATATTTTTTAAGTAAGACAGGAAGGCGTAATGCGCCTGGTTCGACTTCATCAATAATCTTATCGAATTTATTTAAATCCGCTTCAGCCTCATCAAACACATAGTCTTTATCCGCATCTTTTCGCTTTCCCTTAGATTCCTTTTTTGGGTGTACATATTGAGCCACATAAGGATCGTAGTAATGTGATTTCATAAACTCAATCATAAGCGATTTAGAAAATTCAGAAAACTTATTGCTTATACTTACTCCTCCTATTAAAAAACGGTGCTCTGGATAACGCAAAGTAGTATGAACTATACCTTTCCATAAAAGAAACAGAGGCATAGGACGCTGTTGATATTCCTTAATTATAAAAGCCCGTCCCATCTCAATAGACTTGCTCATCATATCATACAACTCTGGTTCAAACCTAAATAAATCTTGTAAGTAAAACCCATCAATACCATAAGCTGCAAAAATTTTAGACCCAAGTCCCATTCTGTATGCGCCAGCCATTTGTTTTGTGTCATTATCCCACAAAAACATATGGTGATAATGAGAATCAAACTTATCAAGGTCTGTTGCATTATTGGTTCCCTCTCCTACTTCTCTAAAGGTAATCTCTCGTAATCGCCCAATTTCTTGAAGGATGTTTGGGATTTCTTGAGCACTTCCAAGAAATACTTCATAATTTTTACTCTCTAGTAATCGTTTATTTGCTTTTCTAAGTGCATCAATTTCTACCTCCATCGCCTCTACAGATATATGTCCATCAATTTTTTTAGGCGCTTTAGGTAATTTTATTGCTTTAGGTAGTGTTTCTAATAATTTTTTCTTCTGAAAAGGATTCGCCAATACATACGTCTTTCTTCTTAAAAAAGCAGTATAGTCCTCAAGGTTTTCATATTCAGCTTGATCGTTTACCGAAATTGGATTTCCAATTCTTACCTTGAGAGTTCTTTCGTTTTGTGTAAGTAATTCGCTAGGAAGTTTTGCTGTCCTTAGGGTATCACTAATTTTTGCCCATCGATAAAAAGACTTACTATTTCTACCATGAAAATAAATAGGTATTACTGGGACTTTTGCTTTTTTAATAAGCTTCATTGCGGCTGGTTCCCATGGTTTATCTATCATTATTTGTCCATCCTTTTGTGTGGAAACCTCTCCAGCGGGGAAAATACCTAAAGGCTGTTGTTCTCTAATGTGAGTTAAAGCTGCCTTAAAACCAGCAACACTACTATGAGCATCCTTATGTTCTTCAAAAGGATTAACAGGCATTACATATTCCTTTAAAGGCTCAATTCTGTGTAATAAAAAATTAGCAATTATTTTATAATCGGGTCTTTTTTCGATGAGAAGTTTTAAAAGTAAAATACCGTCTATTCCTCCCAAAGGATGGTTAGAAATTGTAATAAAAGAACCCGTTTTAGGTATACGTTTTAAATCTTCTTCTGGAATTTCAAAATCCACCTCAAACTCATCCAAAAGAGCATTAATAAATGCTAATCCTTTGAGATGTTTGTTTCTATTGTATATTTTATTGCAAGTAGAAATATTGAGCACTTTCATTAAAGACCAGCTTATAAAAGTCCCTAAAAATCCATATTTATCGAGTTTTACAGCTTTCGCTATTTCTTTTGCAGTAACTAATCCCATATGGTGTGCTAAGTAAGGCTAACAAATATAGTGAAAACCCTTTTAAACTAATCTTTGATAACAAGCTGTACGGTCTCCCTTGTATCTTGCTTTAATAAAATATCTTTGGTTTCGGAAAGCGCTTTAATTTCTTTTGGTGTAGCATGCCTTATAGTATAGATAGTAACACCCTCATTTACTTTTACTTTAAATCTTCTTTTTAATTTTGAAAGTAATTTATCTAGCGTATTATACTTGTTCTCTACACATACTGAAAAACTAATGGCTGAGTTTTGCATTAAGGTTACGCGCATTTGGAAAGTATGAAACAAATTAAAAATTTCACTTATGTTATCTTCCATCATGTAACTAAAGTCTAATGAAGAAAGTGAGATTAGAACCTGATCTCTTTTTAAAATAAAGCAAGATGTCATGGGGTCTAAAGTTGCTCCTTTACCCACACAAGTACCTTTATCAAGTGGATTTAAAAAAGATTTTACGTATAGCGGTATCTCTTTACGCTGTAATGGTTGTAAGGTTTTAGGGTGAATTACAGATGCCCCATAAAATGCTAGCTCTATAGCTTCACGATAAGAAATGTGTTTTAATAACGTTGTTTTGCTAAAATATCTTGGATCTGCATTTAAAACTCCAGGGACATCTTTCCAAATAGAAACACTATCTGCATCTAGACAATAGGCAAAAATCCCTGCTGTATAGTCCCTACGCTCTCTACCCAAAGTTGTGGTAAAGTTATTTATCTTCTCACTTGCTAGAAATCCTTGGGTAATAGTAATACCTTTAGAAGAAACTAATTTTTTAATATTGCTTTGTGTGGTTTCCCAATCTACTTTGGCATCACGGTACGTAGCGTCAGTTTTAATACACGAACGCACATCTAGAAATGTATTTTTAAAACCATTATCGTTTAAATATTCTGAGATAATTGTAGTAGAAATTAATTCTCCAAAACACACTACTTGATCATAAACAAACGCATGGTTTGTAGACTTGTTAGTTTTTAGAAAAGAAGAAAGCTTCTTTATCCAACCACGGGTTTTTTCAAAAATGGGATGATTTTCATTACTGAAAAGGATATCCAAAATTGCTTTGTGATATTCGTAAATTTCAGAAATATAAGATTTTATTTCTTTAGGATTTGAAAAATATAAGTTTATCAATCCCTCAAAAGCATTAGTCATTTTACCCATTGCAGAAACAACAATGACTAAGTCTTTCTCTCTTGTTTTTTCTAAAACAGTTGCTACATTTTTAACCCCTTGTGCGTCTTTTACAGAGGCACCCCCAAATTTGTATATCTTCATCTTTTGCATCCACAAAGGTGGATAGCTATTTTAAGTTAATTAATTATTTTTCTTTAAATATGTTTTTAATCCTGTTTCGTCCATTTGGACTAAGTGCCAATCCTCTAAAATAGTAGCACCACTTTTCTTGTAAAAATTAATAGCATCTTTATTCCAATCTAACACAACCCACTCTACTCTTTTTACGCCTTGCTCTTCAGCAAAATGCAACACCTTGCTGTAAAGCGCTTCGCCAATACCTTTTCCTCTCATAGATTGAGTTACAATTAAATCTTCTAAATGAATTGTTTTTCCTTTCCAAGTAGAAAACCTAAAGTAAATAATTGCCATCCCAACTATAGCATCATCAACTTCTGCAACAAAACAAAAAATGGACGGAGATGAGCCTAAAGCAGCTTCAATTAAAGTGTCCTCTGTAATATCCACAGCATTAGGTTCTTTCTCAAAAACCGCTAACTCATTGATAAGTTGCAACACAGCAAACATATCTTTCTCTTTAGCTTCTCTAATGTGTATTTTTTTGTTCATAGTTTACATTACAAATATCGGTTCAATTTCTTAAAAATCCCGATATTTGGAGCAAATTCACACAACCCAACCACATGGCAAAACAAAATCAAACGCTTGGAGAGTTCATTATTGAGAATCAAGGTGAATTTAAATACTCATCTGGAGAGCTCTCCAGACTCATAAACTCTATTAGATTAGCAGCAAAAGTAGTAAACCACGAAGTAAATAAAGCGGGATTGGTTGATATCTTGGGAGCTGCTGGAGATACTAACATACAAGGTGAAGATCAACAAAAACTAGATGTTTATGCGAATGAAGCGTTTATAAAAACACTAACAAACAGAGAGATTGTTTGCGGGATTGCTAGTGAAGAAGAAGACGATTTTATTACCATACAGGGGCGTAATAAAAAAAATGACAACAAGTATGTAGTTTTAATTGACCCCTTAGATGGGTCTTCTAATATAGACGTAAATGTTTCGGTTGGTACTATTTTTTCTGTGTATAGAAGAGTAACTCCTGAGGGAACTCCTGTTACTTTAGAAGATTTTTTACAACCAGGCAATCGTCAAGTAGCAGCAGGGTATATTGTGTATGGAACTTCTACTATGATAGTTTACACCACGGGGCATGGAGTAAATGGTTTTACATTAAATCCAGCTATTGGAACCTACTATTTGTCACATCCTAATATGACATTTCCAGAAAACGGATCTATCTATTCTGTAAACGAAGGGAACTACGTTCATTTTCCTCAAGGCATTAAAAATTATATTAAATACTGCCAAAAAGAAGAAGAAGACAGACCTTATACATCAAGATACATTGGTTCTTTAGTTTCAGATTTTCATAGAAATATGATTAAAGGAGGTATCTACATCTATCCTAATACCTCAAAAAATCCAGAAGGTAAGCTAAGACTATTGTACGAATGTAATCCTATGGCTTTTTTAGCAGAACAGGCCAATGGGAAAGCAAGTGATGGTTTTAAAAGAATATTAGACATCCAACCTAAAGAGTTACACCAAAGAGTTCCTTTTATCTGTGGAAGTAAACGCATGGTCGAAAAGGCCGAAGAGTTTATGCAGGACGTATGATAGTTGCATCTTTATTTTTTAGTAGTTTTACCACTTAATTAATTCACAATGGCAAAGAAAAACAACCAAGAAAGTACTGTTGATTCTGCTTCTTAAATTGAAGCAATAAAAAACCTCATTTTTGGAGAAAATATTGAGCAGTACGATAGTGAGTTTGAAACCCTCAAAAAGGAGATTGAAGAAAAAAGAGAAAAACTTCAAAATTATATAGATGAAGTTAGAAACGAGCTAATGCAATCTATAGACTCACTAAGTACAGATATAAATATTAGAATTACCGATCTAGAAGATGCTATAAATTCTAAGACTGATGCTCTAACAGAAGAAAAAGTGGACAGAAAAGAGCTTGGTGACTTATTTATTAAATTAGGCGAAAAAATAGGGAGTTAACATTAAAAAATGAGTAAGGAAGAAGAAAAACTACAACTACTTCGTGATATTCTCCTTATTGACGATAGAGAGATAGCAAAAGCTATTGATACTAGACTAAACACCATTACCGAAACATTAGAGAAAAAAGAAAAACTAACAAAAAAAAATAGACGCCATTCTAGAAGAAAAACTAGAGGTGTTTATTAAAGAAATGCCAAGCACGTTAGGGCCCACTATTACAAAAACACTTAAAGAACAGATAAAACTCAAAAGAGCAAGTTGTTGAAGCACTTTACCCTATTATGGGTAAAATGATAAAGAGGTACATACAAAATGAAATGAAACTGCTCTCTGAGAAGATAAACAACAACTTTAATGTGTTTTCATTTAACAATCTTAAGCGAAAAATAAAATCTAGAGTAAGTGGTGTAAATCAAGCAGATCTATTACTTAATGAACTTAACGACGCTACTATTGAGGAAGTATTTATTATTCAAAAAGGTTCTGGACTATTATTGGGAAATTATAGTAACACAGAGGTTATAGATAAAGAACTAGTTTCTGGTATGCTTACTGCTATAAAAAGTTTTACAGAAGATGCCTTTAACAAAGGAGGGCAAAATCTGGAAACTATAGAGTATGAGTTGTTTACTTTACACATACAAAATTTTCACAGTTATTATATTGCTGCAGCTATTTCCGGAGCGTATACACAGAGTTTTGAAAACAAATTAGAAGATATGCTTTTAAAATTTTCAGAAAAGTTATCAAAAACAATTAGTACCTTAAGCAAAGAAGAGTTAGACGCTAGCCTCTATGCATTTTTTAAAAAAGAAAAAAGACACAATTAGATAAAACACACGTATGAACCTCTCAAAAAAAATAGTCCTTTTAGGACATTTTGGTGTTGGAAAAACCAGTTTAATTAGACGCTTTGTAGATAACGCTTTTAGTGAAGACTATCTCGTTACTGTTGGAGTACACATTAAGAAAAAAGAAGTTACAATTAAAGACACAACATTTAATCTAATTATTTGGGACGTAGAAGGTAACACTTCTATAGAAAAGGCTAGATCATCCTATTTACTAGGAACACATGGATTCTTTTATGTTTTTGATGTTACCAGACCAGAAACTTATGAAAATTTAACTGAAGAACTTAAATACCTAGAATCTCATTTTCCTAACGTTCCATATACACTTGTCGGGAATAAATACGACCTAATCGAAAACGAGAGTCTAGAAGACTTTTTTACGCAACAAACTCTATTTAAAAATTGTAAGTTTACAAGCGCCAAAACTGGAAATAACGTTGAAGAGATTTTTACCTCTCTTGCATCCAAGTTGCTGTAAAGATGATAGATAAAATAAAAAACCTTATTTATAATAAAAAAATACAAGTCATTCAATTAGACAAAAATGGTGTAGTTGTTGACACAGAAAATACTGTTTTTACTGTTGAAAAAAACACAAATCTTGCAACTTTACATCCCTTTTTTGAATCTATAGTTCCTCTACTTGAAACTTTAAATGAACCTATAGAATTTGCTTGTGTTAATCTAGAAATTAATAAAAAACAAATTATTGCAGATATCAACCTTGTCCAGGAAAATGGTAATTTATTTGTTACTATTTCAGATTTTACTGAGCATTACGAGTATTCCCATCCGCTTGTACAAGACAAAAATGAGGCTATTATAGAAAAATATAAACTAGCTTTTGAGCGTGATTTATTATTTGAAAAAGAAAAGTTTAAGAATAATTTTCTAGCTAATGTTAATCATGAAATTAGAAATCCACTAAATAATTTATTAGGATTTATGGATATTCTGGCTGAGGACAAACAACTTTCATACAACCAAAAAGAAACACTTAATATCATGCAAAAAACAGGCTCCCACATAAAGGTGCTTATGGATGACATGCTTGATATTTCAAAAATTGAAAAAGGAGAAATTGAGGTAAAACATATTCCGTTTAACATACGCCCTCTTGTAAAAAATCTTCTCAAACACTTTACTTCAAAATTTAATAGTAAACCTATTGAGACAGATCTAGAAATAGATGATGCTGTACCTACTCGAATTCTTGGAGATCCAACTAGATTAAACCAGATACTATTTAATTTAATTAACAACGCTTTTCAATATACAGATACTGGTAATATTAAAATTAGTATAGATTGTAATGAGAAAAAAGTAATTGATGGAAAAACATTTATCAACTTCAGTATAAGTGATACTGGGCTAGGTTTTTCAAAAGAAAGAGTTGATACTATTTTCGAATCGTACCATCAACTTCAATTAAAAAAAATACATCCTTTAGGCCAAGGTTTAGGGCTTAAAATTGTAAAAGAATTAATAACCGTTTTACATGGAGACATTAGGGTAGAAAGTTTGGAAGGAAAGGGAACTACCTTTAGGTTTACAATACCATTTGAAATAGCCAAAAAACCAACTGGAAAAAGATCTGTTCCTAAAGGATCTGGAATTTTGGTGAGCAAGCGTATTTTAATTATTGAAGACAAAGAAGTAGAGCAAATGTTGTTTATGAAATTATTTCTTAACAACGACAAAGCCTACCAAATTGAAATAGCAAAAACACCAGAGCAATCTTTAGAATTATTAGAGCAAAAAAAGTATGATTTAATAATTTTGAAGATGGTATTCCCATCAAAAAACGGGCTTCAAGTACTTAAAGAGATTACCACTCACAGCTCAGAAAAAATTAATAGTATACCTGTCTTAATGGTAAGTGGAAATGC
Organism: uncultured Flavobacteriaceae bacterium; assembly: GCA_964350765.1. Taxonomy (GTDB): domain Bacteria; phylum Bacteroidota; class Bacteroidia; order Flavobacteriales; family Flavobacteriaceae; genus CAYGMB01. The sequence continues at coordinate 743 of CAYGMB010000077.1, read as the reverse complement.
CGTTCTATCTGAACAAGAAAAAATAGTAAGCGCAGGAGCTAGGGATTTCTTAGCAAAACCGTTTACTAAAAAGGAATTATTCTCCAAAATAGGAGAAATATTAAAATAGTAGTATTACTTATTTAAAAGATAACGATAGTCCTCAAGATCAAGACCACCGCTGTATATCTCTATAGAACGCTTAATTAATTTTGCAGCAAGCGGCTCTGTATATCCTAAACCAATAGCATATTTTTCTATTAGGTGTCTCTCTTGGTCATCAATAGTGTTATCTGCAAAAATCATCTTAAAAAGATCGTGCATACGCTCTAATCTTTTATCTGCATCATTAGGTGGGTTAATAGGGTACTTTGTTGGGTTTTTTAAAACCTCTATGTATTCACTTTCACTAATGTCAAGTTTTCTTGCAAAACGCATTAACAATTTTTCTTCATCTGGAGTTAATTTTCCACTAGCAGCAGCCATATTTGCTATAGATGCAAAGTGCCCTAAATTTCTTTTATGTTCTCCGCTTTCAAATAAATCTGTAAATGACATAGTATAATTTTAAAGTGCAAATATACTTTTTGTATTTCTTTTTTTTTGAAATTTTTTTCGGAAAAAATCACCTAAACTTTTCTTAATTATTTAATTGGAAGTAACGAGCTTTTGTATTTTTAGGTACAATGAATAAACCCCTATTAACTTTTAATGAAAAAGGCATTTATTGCGAGCAAGCAGATGTATACATAGATGCATGGAAA
>CAYGMB010000076.1:4475-8607 GCA_964350765.1 uncultured Flavobacteriaceae bacterium | reverse complement strand
TAGCAAGTATTAATGAGTCTACCGTAGTCTTAGGTGTAGCAGTATGTTCATGATTAACTTCTTGTGCAAAAACATTTAATGAAAAAAACACAAGTAACAAGGTTGTGATCTTGTTCTTCTTACTTTTAATTTTATCGAGCATTTTTTTAAGAGAACCAAACCTAGTATTCTTATCAAAAAGTATCGCCATTAATCCCAAGTAGAGTAAGAAGTAACCTATGTAAGTAATCCAAGTCCCCCAAAAGTCGTGATTGACTGAGAGTATTGTTCCTTTCTCATCTGCATCAAAACTAGCTTGAAAAAAGCGATATCCATCTTTGTCTAAAACATGATTCATATAAATCTCCTCATCTTTTAAATTATCACCATCTACAACAGTTACTTTACTTTTAAAAGACTTATACCCTTTCTCCGTACCAGGATATTTTTCAGCAATAAAATCGTTTAAAGTAATTGCAAATGGTAAGTCAATAGTTTTAGAACCATAGGTCATGTAAACACTTAAGCCACCAACTTCTGCTAATTCTGGATCTGGACTAGTGCCCTTCCCTCCTAGCAACTCAACTGTTTTAGTTTCTCCTCCAGATGAAACATCTAGAATTAATGCACTTCTATTTGTTTTTTCTGGTAATTCTGCTTTTATAATGCCTTGTTTTCCATTAACAACAGGTTCGGGAATCACGAATGCCATTCCAGCTAACTGATACAAAGAACGCAACTGTAAATTCTGAATACTATCTTTTACTACATCTCCTTGTTTTTGGTCAGCCATGCGCATGTAGTTCCCCTCAAATGGGGTTAATAATGTATATGAGCCATCTTCTTCGTGATAGGTTATGTTAATAGCACCTTCGGTAGGCTTATTCAATGCGAATAAAACGTTATGTATGTTTGCTACCTCACCAAGTTTAAGCCAATGATCATGTCGATTACCATCTCCAGCTTCTACAATTTTTAAATGTGGCTCACCATCTTCAGTAAGAATAAGCCCTTCCTTCGCATTGCTAATAAAGTCTTTGTATTGAATTGTAACAGGCTGTTTATTATAATCTGTTTTAATTGTAAAATTATTATTTAACCTCTCTGAAAGATTAAGCTTTTTTAAAGGTAAATTTCTGCGTTGTGCAACTCCATCTTTTATGTAGTCTCCATCAATAAATGTTTTTAAATATGCATGTTCTGAAAGTATTTGATTTTCCGTTGCTCCTTCTCTAATACTTATAACACCTTCATAACCTATATAACGTGTAACAAAAGCACCTACAATTATTAAAATAAAAGAAAGGTGTAGCGTAAGAGTTGCCCACTTTTCTTTTCTCCAAAGTCTAAACTTGAAAATGTTACCTATAAAATTTACTACAAAAAGCCCCATGATCACCTCAAACCACCATGCGTTATAAATCAGTACTCTAGAGTAAGGTGTTGGCGAGGTTTCCTGTGAAGCATCCATAAAAGTTCCAATACCCATGGCAACAGCAAAAACAATAAATAAAATAGCGGTAAGACGAGTAGAAAATAGGATTGAAGCAATCTTCTTTTGCATAGTGCGAAATTTTATGCAAAAATAACTAAAAACACCCGTTTAAAATAGTTAAATGATGCATTTTAAAATCAGTTTAGGTTATGTATTTTAGCAATATGGTTACTGTTTGTCTTTTGGGGTTTGGTTCTGTTAATTTTCATCTTGCCACCGCTTTTATTGCTTCAAAAAAAGTAACGATTAATTGTATCTATAATAGGTCTGAAATTGAGCTACCTAAAGATTTTAAAGATATCTTATTCACTACAAAGCTTACTGAAATTCCTAAGGCTGATGTATACATTATTGGTATTACTGATGATGCCATCCAAAGTTTTTCAAATTCACTCCCAATGAGCAACGAGTTAATAGTTCATACCTCTGGGGGTGTTTCGATACATAATTTAAATAAAAAGAATCGTAGAGGAGGATTTTATCCATTACAAACATTTTCCAAAAGCAGCAAGATAGATTTTAATAAAATTCCTATTTGTATAGAAAGTGAGCACATAAATGATACTGAGTTACTAATAAGGTTAGCAAGAACAATTTCAGAAAATGTTCAAATAGTAACTTCGCAAGAGCGAGAAAAACTTCATTTAGCAGCTGTATTAGTAAACAATTTTACTAACCATTTATTTACTTTAGCTTCAGAAATTACAAAAGACAATAATTTAGACTTTTCAATTTTACAACCTCTAATTGAAGAAACTGTTCATAAATTGAAAACACTTACACCGCTAGAAGCACAGACAGGTCCAGCGCTAAGAAATGACAAAAAAACAATAGAAAAACATTTACTTTTGTTACAAGATGAGCAACAAAGAAAGCTATACAAGCAATTAACACAATCTATACAAAACATACATGGAAAAAAGTTATAAAGAATATCTAAACCATATTACTACCTTTATTTTTGATGTGGATGGAGTGCTTACGGATGGTACAATACAAGTAACTACAAGTGGGGAAATGTATAGAACTATGCATACAAAAGATGGTTTTGCTCTTAAAACTGCTATAGACAAAGGATATAACATATGTATTATTTCTGGCGGAACTAATGAAGGTGTTAGAAATAGGCTAGCTGGTTTGGGAATTAAGGATATTCACCTTGGAGCGCACCATAAAAAAAATGAGCTTACCCAGTATTGTAATTCAAAAAAAATAGATTTAAGTACTGTTTTATACATGGGTGATGATATACCAGATTTAGAAGTCATGCAGTTAGTAGGGCTTCCTTGTTGTCCACAAGATGCTGTTCCTGAAATAAAAGCCGTAAGTAAATATATTTCTCACAAAAAAGGAGGCCTGGGATGTGTTCGGGACGTTATAGAGCAAGTATTAAAAGTACAAGACAACTGGATTAAAGGAAAAGCAACCTCCGCAAAGTATGATTAGGTACTATGGTTCCCTACTTTAAAATTGTTAGGCCTGTAAATTTGGTAATGATTGTAATAACTATGGTTATTGCAAAATATGGCTTTATTGAGTCTTTAGAAGTTACTACTAAACTCTCTCCTTTTTATTTTTTTTTATTAGTTTTTTCAACAATATGCATTGCATCTGGAGGATATGTTATTAATGATAGCTATGATGTAGCAATTGATAAAATTAATAAACCAAAAAAAGTTATAGTTGGCATATTAATATCTCAAAAAAATGCCAGCACCTACTATGCAATTCTAACATTTACTGGAGTTTTAGCTGGATTTATTGTTTCCAACCACATAGAAAAACCAACTTTTGCTGCCTATTTCATTATAATTGCAGCACTACTCTATTCGTATGCTAGTAATTTTAAAGCTAGGCTTTTAATAGGAAATATTCTTATAAGTATCTTGGTAGGAATGACCCTTATTACTATAATTTTATTTGATATACTTCCGGCGATTTCTACAGCTCCTACTAAAGAACAAACAATGGTTAGCGCAACCTTAGTATACTATGCAATTTTTGCATCTTATATAAATTTATTAAGAGAATTTATTAAAGATCTGGAAGACATAAATGGAGATAAAAATGGTGGTAGAAACACATTAGCGATTGTTCTAGGTAGAAAACGTACAACGCAACTAGTATTTGTATTTAGCTTTCTTGGGATTATAAGTCTTTTAGGATATACCTACTTTAATCTATATAAATACCAATTAATAGCACTTTACTTCTTAGGTGCAATTATTGCTCCTTTAGGCATTTTCTGTATACAATGTTGGTCTGCAAAAACCGAAAAAGATTATAAAAAATTGTCATTGTTGATGAAAGCTATTCTATTTCTTGGAATACTTTCATTAGTATTATATTCACAAGTACTTACTTAACCATGTTAACCAATTATCTAAAAGAATACAATATTATCCTTGCTTCTGGCTCTCCAAGAAGACAAAACTTTTTTAAAGAACTAGATATAAACTATACAATAGATGTCCGTCCTGTGGATGAGGTGTACCCCAATACATTGAAAGCAGAAGAAATAACAAATTATTTGGCACAATTAAAGGCAAGCGCTTTTACCGATCTAAAAGAAAAAGATATAGTAATAACAAGTGACACCATTGTATGGAAAGATGGTAAACCAATAGAAAAACCTTCAAACAAGGAAGAAGCTATAAA
>CAYGMB010000076.1:0-4465 GCA_964350765.1 uncultured Flavobacteriaceae bacterium | reverse complement strand
AAAATGCTTCAAAATTTAAGTGGTAACTACCATGAAGTGTACACTTCTGTATGTTTTACATCAAAAAATTTTCAAAAATTGGTTTATGATGTTACTAAGGTTTGGTTTAAACCCCTTACAAACGAAGAAATCACTTATTATTTAGACAACTACAAACCCTACGATAAGGCTGGAAGTTATGGTATTCAAGAGTGGGTTGGCTACATTGGAATAGAGAAAATAGAAGGTTGCTATTTTAACGTTATGGGGTTACCTACAAGACTTGTTTATAAAACGTTAATGGATATTGCACTAGGTTGATTTGTTTGTAAATTTGTGTAAAACGTATTTATGAAACTTCTCTTCTCTTTTTTTTTAACGCTTAGCATCCCGGTTCTGCTTTCAAGCTGTACTTCAAATCAAAAAGGAAATAAAATATTAAATACTGAAATTGTATCAGCTTCTAGTACTGTAAAAAAAAGGGATTTATCACAAGCTTTTAATGCATACTGGTATGCGGGTAATGCAGAGATAACATCTTATAAGCTATCACAAGAACGTTATGGGCAGTTAAGAGAAGGAACCGCAGTTACCATTTTTGTAACTGAAGAATTTTTACCTGAAAAACAAGTAAAAGCAGATCGTTCTTCAGAAGAAAACATTCCTGTTTTAAAATTAAACAGAACTAAAAAATTTCTCACAGGTATTTATCCATACTCTATTATGACAAGTACCTTTACTCCTGTTAATAAAACAGAAAATGCATTGAAGGTAACAAACTCTGTTCAAGAATGGTGTGGACAGGTATATATGCAGCTTAATAATAAATCTGAATACCAAATAAAATCCTATTCTTACTTTGAAAATGAAGGCGACCAATCGCTACAGCTAAAAAAAGATTGGCTAGAAGATGAAATTTGGAGTCTTATAAGAATACACCCGGAAGAACTTCCAACTGGAGATATTATGATGATACCTTCCTTCGAGTCTATTCGACTTCGACATAAAGAGATAAAAGCCTATACAGCTTTTGCAAACCTAAAACAGGGCGACTCTATAAGTTCTTACTCGTTAAACTATCCTAATCTACAAAGAGAACTTAAAATTTATTTTCAAAGTGAATTCCCCTATCAAATTGAAAAATGGGAAGAAATAAATGTAGCCAGCAATACCGAATCCTTAAAAACAACTGCTACAAGACTAAAAACAATTAAAACAGCATACTGGGAACAAAATAATAACAAGGATGTTATTCTTAGGGATTCCTTAGGGCTATAATGTTAAACCAACGTTTTTGAGTATATTTGGGAAAAAATTGCAAACCCAATGACTATAACTACATTATTAAAGAGAAATCTATATATATTTATATTCTCTTTTACTGCCACACTTTTTGCACAAGAAATAGTACCACATTACAAGACCCAAGAAGAGAAAGACCAGCTTTCATCTTACAACTTTACAAGATCTGTACTAACAGACCCTCCCGTAGGAGAAGTACGTACAATGGCAGAGTGGGAAGAAATAGAATACCTAGTTATTACATGGCAACCTTCTTTTCCCAACATATTACGACAAATAGTAGCTGCTGCAGTAGAAGAATGTAAAGTAATTATTACAACACAAAACGAAACAAATGTTGCAAATTATTTAACTTCTAATGGAATTGACTTAACCAATGTAATTTTTATGGATGAAGACTGGGATACCATCTGGATTAGAGATTACGCAGGTAATACAATTTATTTTGATGATGTAGGCGATAGAGCACTTGTAGACTGGATTTACAATAGACCTAGACCAAACGATGATGTTATACCGTCTGCTCATGCAAATTTACTAGGGATTCCTATCTATATTACAGATTCTGGCACCAACGACTTGGTTAATACTGGAGGTAATTTTATGAGTGATGGATTAGGAAATGCTTTTGCATCAGAGTTAATATTAGAAGAAAATGAACCTGGAAACCCCTATGGGGTAACTCCTAAAACTGAAGCAGAAATTGATGCAATTATGGAAGCTTATATGGGTATAGACAGTTACATTAAAATGACTGCGCTTCCTTTTGATATCATTAATCATATAGATATGCACATGAAATTACTAGATGAAGAAACATTACTAGTAAGTGAATATCCTCAAGGAGTTGCAGATGGGCCACAAATTGAAGCAAACATAGATTATGTACTTTCTAACTTTATGAGTCCATTTGGAACACCTTATAAAGTTAAAAGAATAGCTGCACCACCTAGTGAATCTGGTAACTATCCAGATACTGGAGGGTTTTATAGAAACTATACAAATGCAATTTTTATAAATAAGACTATTTTAATTCCATTATATCGTCCAGAAGTAGATGGTCCTGCACTAGCTCAATGGGAAGAAATGATGCCAGGTTATAATATTGTAGGTATAGATGTAGATAATTCTGGAGAAAATTTAATCTCACAAGTTGGAGCCATACATTGTATTACACACAGCATAGGTGTTTCAGACCCATTATGGATTGTACATCAACCCATTGCTGAAGCAGCACCAAATGAGACTGTAACTGTAAATGCAATGATAAAACACAATTCTGGCATTGCGAGCGCATCTGTATTTTGGAGAACAGAAGGTAGCACAAACTATACTGAAGTACCTATGACTTTAGATAGTGGTGATACTTGGACAACAGACCTAAGTATTCCAAGTTCTCAAGAAGAAATAGAATATTACATTAAAGGAACTGCGACATCCGGAAAAACAATTAACAGACCAATTGTAGCGCCAGAAGGGTATTGGAAGATAAATGTAGATGGTGTTTTAAATACTGAAGAATTTACTACTCAAAGCATAAGAGGACCATTTCCAAACCCAACAAATGCTACTGTTAAATTTACATTGCCTACTACAACTAAAGTAAACAATGTTAGTATATATAATGTGCTTGGGCAAAAAGTTCAAGATATTTTAATTCAAGAAGGTGTTTCTGTTCTAGAAATTTCATTAGAAAATTATGAAGCTGGAATGTATTTTATTCAGTTTAATGCTTCAAAAGGGACAGTTACTAAAAAAGTGGTTAAGAAGTAATCTTAACTGTTAAAGAAATCTCAACAAATATTGCTAAGGGTGTATTTTGGGTATCTTTGAGATAACAATCTTAAAAACTTAAAATACACCTTTATGCGTTATATAGTTACGTTACTGGTACTGTTTATTTATAGTCCTTCCCTCCTAGCACAACAACCGCAAAAACCCACAACTTCAGAAATATATCATAACCTCCAAAAATTAAACTTTTTAGGAAGTGCAATGTATATTGCTGCACATCCAGATGATGAAAATACACGATTAATATCGTATCTATCCAATGACGTAAAAGCAAGAACTGCATATTTATCACTAACACGTGGGGATGGTGGTCAAAATTTAATTGGTCCAGAAATTAGAGAACTCTTAGGAGTTATTAGAACCCAGGAGCTTATTGCAGCCAGAAAAACTGACGGAGGCGAGCAGTTATTTACAAGAGCTAATGATTTTGGATATTCTAAACATCCAGATGAAACGTTAGCTATTTGGAATAAAGAAGAAGTCCTAAGCGATGTTGTTAGAGCTATAAGAAAGTTCAAGCCAGACATTATTATAAATCGTTTTAATCATAGAAACCCAGGAACTACACATGGTCATCATACTTCTTCTGCAATGCTAAGTTTTGAGGCTTTTGACTTAGTAGGAAATGAAGCAGAATACTCTGAAATAGCAAAAGAGTTAGGCACTTGGCAACCTAAGCGACTTTTCTTTAATACCTCATGGTGGTTTTATGGAAGTAGAGAAAATTTTGACAAAGCAGATAAGTCAAATATTCTTGAGCTAGAAACAGGTACTTATTATAATTCGTTGGGATTATCTAATGGTGAAATAGCTTCTTTAAGTAGAAGCATGCATAAATCTCAGGGTTTTGGAAGCACAGGAAGTCGTGGTAATGCAACAGAGTATCTAGAATTTTTAAAAGGAGATTTTTCAAAAGAAAAAGCAACAAGTAATGCTTCTACCCCAGATTTGTTCGCAGGGATTAATACTACTTGGTCTCGAATTGAAGGTGGAAAAGAAATTGGAGCGATACTAGAGCCACTAGAAGAAAGCTTCAATTTTAAGAACCCCTCCAGCATGCTTCCAGAATTACTAAAAGCATATGAGTTAGTAAGACAACTGGATGATAAGCATTGGAAAGAGATAAAAAAAACACAACTAGAGCAACTTATTTTAGATTGCGGTGGTATTTTTCTTGAGGCCGTAGCAAATACTAATAGTATAAACCCAAAAGGCTCCTATGAAGTTAGCATAGAAGCTATTAACAGAAGTAATTATCCTGTTGTATTACAAAGTGTAAAAATGCAAGACGGGAGTAAGCTTGTAAATTCTGTCACTACATTGTTACCAAACGAGGTTTCAACTTTTAACACTAGGGCTACTTCTTCAAATACTAAAGTTTCTACTCCAT
>CAYGMB010000075.1:2859-8617 GCA_964350765.1 uncultured Flavobacteriaceae bacterium | reverse complement strand
TTAACTCATCCCATCCAATCGTATATATTCTATAGACTGTAAATAACAAATAAAGAATATTAATAACTAAAGCAATTAAAGCAATTGTTTTTGCAGTTCTCATTGCTTCGCCATTTTCATATGCTTCAGGATTATCTAAATACTCTTTTGTTTTAGATTTTGCTATGAAGTACGCAATTCCAGAAGGTATAAATCCAGAACCAGCGCAAAAACAGCATATTAAACTAACAATAGATAAGATGTAGATAAGAGTAGTGTTTAATTTTTGTTTTTCCATCTTTATTTGTTGAGGTAGTTAAAAGTTTTTTACAAGATAATTAATTAGTATGATTATTAAATTAAGAATTAATAAACCTGCTTTTATTTTTTCAGAATGTTTTATTTTAAAAAATAGCGAAATGACTAAAAAAAATATCAGCAATATAAGTGTATAAATTGCAGGGTACATTTTAAATGCTAAGATAAACTCTCCTTTAAATAAATAGGCTGTGGCACGTTGTATACCACAGCCTAAACATTCTAAGCCGAAAATTTCTTTGTTTAAACAAGGGAGCATATATTCTTCCATTGTTTAATATGTTGTTTTTTAATTTTTGACAGACATCTTATAGTCAATCACAATGTTATCACTCGTTGTTAATTTAACTATATAAACTCCATCACTTAAGTTTCCAGTTGGGAATTGGAATTGATTATTGTTGCCTAAATTAGTTCTTCTATAAACCATTCTTCCGGCCATATCAAACATAGTAGCAGACAAAATTTCATAATTTTCTGGGTTTCCTACTTCAAGTTGGGATGCCCTGTTATTTTGGAAGAAATCTAAAGATGCTTGTATAGCTTCTTTAGCGTCCTTTGTCTCTTCTTCAGCTTGCCTACCTCTATGATAATAAACAATATAAAACCTGTCTTCATATACGCCAGGCTTCAATCTTAAAAAGGCACTTCGACCAGCAGATATTACTTGATACGTATTAAGTAAACTATCAAACATTAATAATCCTTTCGTTCCATTTGGTAGATTTTCTTCTTCAACTACTGTCACTTCTATTACGGAAGGAGTATTTACTTTAACCGAGTATGGAAGTAACATTTCCATATCAAAAGGTACACCTTGGATTACTAACGCTTCGGTTTCTGCATCTCCTTCATTCATATAAGAAGAAAAATAGGCATCATTTTCTCCACCATCATTAGGATGTCTAGCATCTAATCCTCTATCAAAATTAAATGTGGCATTTGGACTTACAGTTAAAATCATATCTCTATAATGAGATTCTCCAAACATAGTATAAATCCTAAATAATGAGAAAGAGTTTGAATTATTTGATCTTACTGAATTGTTTTCAACTACTTCTCCTTGAGATCTAAACTGAGAATTGTTAGCTAGTCCTTCTTGTACAAACCTTCGGTGTTCATTTTTAATAGTAATTTGATTTGGAGTACCATCACCACCTAATGAAGGACCTGCTTTTATGATAAAGCCTTGACCTATTGGAGAAAAACGTCTTTCGTATGCCAAACCAGTATCATCATTCATAGGATCTACCGGCATAGGATTTCCAGCAGCATCGTAAGACACAAAAGTTGGAACAGCATATAGTCCAGGGTCAGTCCCGTTTGGATTACTCCCACCTGGTCCAGGAATCCAAGTGCCGTATCCTCCCTTATTATTGATAAATAAATGAGAATTTATTGAGCGGTCTTCATCCCAAAATCTAAATTCTGTTATCTCGGAATTTCCACCATTATCAACACCATCACTATCGGATGCAGAAGTATCATAAAATAACCTATTTAAATCTAGAGCGGACGGATAAGGATTACCAGATAAAATACTACCATCATTAACTGTTGCAACTGTTATATCACCATTGTTAGGTCTTCCTCTAAAATCATATTTTTGATTATTTGGATCTTCGTGAACATTTCCATGACTCGTCACGTTTGTGCCCTTCATTGTGAATCCTAGTCCGGCTGGAACTACATCACTAGTTTGTATTGATGTCCAACCTGAACCAGCTGGCCTCATGTATAACCATCTTCTAGAAATAGTAAGTGGGTTAACGCCTGCTGCAGAACCATTTCCAGAGCCAGATCCATTATATCCTAAAGTAGTTAGTGTTAAATTAGCTTCAGTTAATCCAAGAGAGTCATTAATACTTAACACTCCAAAATTTCTATTTCCAGCAACTCCACCTCCTTGAGTAGGATTTCCTACAGGAGAGCACCAGAAATTATAATCATAAGAATCTGATCTACTATCTTGAATAACCGAGATAAGGCCAGTACCATCATTATTTGATCCAGTTGCACCTTGAAGTAATTGGGATTGATTTCTTAAATAAATACTTGCTTCTGTAGTTGCATTGTTCGTGTTTCTTACCAGATTAACATCTTGTTCAACAAACAAAATTTGATTGTCAACATAAATGTAAGAATCTGAACTAGTACTAGCGTTGGGGGCAACATAGAGCTGCGAAAATGCAGCAACAGTTGTTAGCAGTAAAACTGAACTGAGTAGTAGGTTTTTCATAATTAAATATTTAAAAGTATTCTGTTTGGGGGTGAATACCTAATAATTAGTGCGTTAAAAATATAAAAAAAATGCATTCAATGTTGGAAAAAAGGTAAATTATCGATGAAATACACCTTTTTAAAGATTTAAAAATTCGAAATTTGTACTTTAAAATAGAATTTGATGAAAATAAATGATGAAGTTTCAGTTCTCGACGAGAATATTTCTGGAGTTGTACAAGAAATAAATGATGGTATAGTTTCTATACTAACAGAAGAGGGTTTTGTTTTAGAGTATTCAAAAAGTGAGTTAGTAGTGGATAAAAGCTATGCTATTAAAAATGAGCTAGTTGATGGAAACATAGAAGCTGTTGTGTTAGAAAAGGAAATTCCCAAAAAGAAAAAATCTAATAGAGTTAAACCTAAGGATAGAAAATTGCCTCCTATGGAAGTAGATTTACATATTCATCAATTAGTAAAAAACCAAAAAGGGATGAGTAATTACGATATGCTAACAATCCAAATAGATACTGCAAAACGACAACTAGATTTTGCTATAAAGAAAAAAATACAAAAAGTAGTTTTTGTTCATGGAGTAGGAGAGGGCGTGCTTAAAGCAGAGTTAGAGTATCTTTTTAGGCGCTATGAAAATGTAAAATATTACGATGCAGATTTTAAAAAATATGGACGAGGAGCTACCGAGGTGTACATTTATCAGAATTTCTAAATTTAAAACTCTGGAGTTATTGTAATTGTTCCAGTTAAAATATCAATAATCTCACCTAAATCTAGACTTTCTTGTGTGATTTCCTCTCCTTCACCTACTAGCACTAAATCTTCAATAAACAATGCTGTGGAAGTGTTAATGCTGTAACTGTGTTCTCTGTAGGCTTCAATAATTGTTTCTATACTAATATTTGGATTTAAATAATTTGGGCCTATTGTATTGTCCGAAATATCATTTGTTGGATCCAAATCCATATTTAGGTCTTCATTTATAGTTAAAACTCCGTCACCATCATCATCTATATCAAGATAATCTGGTGTGCCATCTCCATCCGTATCTCTTGGATTTTCTACATCAGCACCTATTTCAACTCCAGTAGGTACATTGTCACCGTCATCATCAAAATCATAAAAATCGGGGATACCATCTTCATCGGTGTCCGTATCGTCTCCTTCAATTTCGTCGTTAAGCCCATCATTGTCATCAAGCAATACTGTATTTGTTAATTTTGCAATCCCCGAAGTACTTGTGTAATTTATGGAGACTGATGGGGTAGTAGGAGGAATGCTATTGCAAAAATAACTTGATGTTACAGTTCCATTAAATATTCTATAATCAACAACATTGTTAACGCTTCCTATTTGGTAGTCTTTTGTTCCTTCAACCAAAAAATCTTCTTCAGTAATTGTTAAGTCTAGTGCTATGCTCTCTAATGCTCCGTCATTAATACTAAAAAAGACAACTCCATCATTTGTTTGACAATTTTGAAGATTTACATCTCCAAAATCGAAAGTAGTAACAATTATATCTCCATCATCGCAAGAAAAAAGAAATAATAATACAGTTAAAATTGAAACTATTTTTTTCATAAAGAACACGATTTTTCAAACTCAATTACAAAGAAAAGCATTTCTTTATAACTGTTGAGTACATAGGAATATTTTAATTCCTATTTTTGCCTGCATGAAAAAAGTATATTTTGATAGTGCTGCTACGTCGCAATTGCGTGACGAAGTTATTTCTACCATGACTAACGTCTTAAAAAATGAATTTGGAAATCCTTCATCTACACATTCTTACGGAAGATCTTCTAAAGCAATACTTGAAAATTGCAGAAAACAAATAGCTTCACACCTAAGTGCAACTGCTCCAGAAATTATATTTACATCTGGCGGAACTGAAGCAGATAATTTTATAATTAATAGTTGTGTTCGAGATCTTGGTGTAACTAAAATTATAACTAGTAGAATTGAACATCATGCAGTTTTATATGCTGTGCAGCAATTACAAAAAACTCAAAATATTGAAGTTGATTATGTATCACATAAAGCTTGTGGTACCGTTGATTATGAAGGGTTAGAACAACTGCTACAAGCTTCAGACAAGAAGACTCTTGTTAGCTTAATGCATATAAACAATGAGATTGGAACTATTCTAGATATTAAACGTGTAGCAGAGTTGTGTAAAGCTAATGATGCTCTATTTCATAGTGATACAGTACAATCTGTTGGGCATTTTGAGCTTGATTTTTCTAAAATCCCTATTGATTTTGCAGTAGCTGCAGCGCATAAATTTCATGGTCCAAAAGGAGCTGGTTTCGCTTATGTAAGAAAGAATACAGGTTTACAACCATTAATTTTTGGCGGTGCTCAAGAAAGAGGACTACGTGCTGGTACAGAAGCAGTATATGCTATAGCAGGTATGACCGAGGCACTTAATATTGCTTACAATAATCTAACAGAAGAGAAGGCATATATTACAGGATTAAAAGATTATTTTAAAGAGAAACTTACTTCTGAAATTCCAGCTATAAAGTTTAACGGTAGTTGTCATGATAATGATAAGAGCACTTATACACTTTTAAATGTTTGCTTACCATTACCACCAGAAAAGGCGATGATGTTGCTTTTTCAATTAGATTTAAAAGGAATCGCTTGCTCTAAAGGTAGTGCTTGCCAAAGTGGTAGTAGTAAAGGCTCACATGTTTTATATGAAATACTTCCAGAGGAGGATAAGGGTAAACCTTCGTTACGCTTTTCTTTTTCAAGCTTTAATACAAAAGATGAAATTGATTACGTAGTCGCTACCTTAAAAGAGTTTATGGAAAGCTGAAAAAAGCTATTAAAACTTCATTTTTACACGTACGTTAAATACCCTTGGTGTTAAAAAGTTAGGTACAGCAAATTGTTGCTGTGTATCTACATCCCTAACAAAAGTGTTTGTTATTGAGTTTCTTACATCAAAAATATTAAATATTTCCGCGCCTATTGTAAACTCCCTAAACACTTTAAGCCAACCACTCTCTTTTAACTTGTTTTCATCTACTAACACATAAGAAGTTCCTATATCTACTCTACGATAGTCTCTTAAGCGTGTTTGAAAATCATACGGGTCTGCAAAAGCTGGAGAGCCACCTGGTAATCCTGTGTTATAAGTAAGATTTAGGTATAATTTTAAATCTGGTATAAATTTAGCATAATCTTGAAAGAGGACTGCAAATTTTAATCGCTGGTC
>CAYGMB010000075.1:0-2849 GCA_964350765.1 uncultured Flavobacteriaceae bacterium | reverse complement strand
CTTGCGATATTTCCACGACCATCTTGATTTTCTTCAGTTTTTAAATACCCAAAACTAACCCAGCTTTCAGTTCCAGGAACAAATTCTCCTGCTAACCTAGTATCAAGTCCATAAGCATAAGCGGTTGCATTATTATTTGCTCTGTATCTAATCCTTACATTTTCGAGTGTATAGGTATTTACATCTGTTAGGTCTTTATAATAAATTTCACTATTTAAAGTAAAAGGTCTTCCCCAAAGTTCAAAGCTATAATCATTACCAAAAACGATATGGGCAGACTGTTGAGCCTTTACTTCTGGTCTTACTGTCCCTGTTAAATCTCGTAACTCCCTGTAAAAAGGTGGTTGGTGATAAAGACCTCCAGAAAGCCTAAAAAGCATATCCATCTCCCAATCAGGTTTATATGCAATCTGTGCTCTGGGGCTAATTACAGTTTGAGTGTTACTCTCTAAGTTATCACCACTTACAGTCCAATTATGAAAACGTACTCCTGCGTTTAACCACAAATCTCCATTTGCGAGTGATGTTTTTCTACTCCATTGTCCGTATCCAGAAATTCTGTCTATTTGAACACTATTTGTTGCTCTAACTTGTGTAAAAGGAACAATGTCTGAAGTAAATGGATCATACGGTTGATTGTTTACAAAATCTGCTAAAGGTGGACGTACAGAAAACCCTGCGGAATCAACAATTTCATATTCTTGAATTCGGTCTCTAATATCTTCATGAGTATATTTAATTCCGTATTCAAAATTATTATCATCAACATTCAATAAACCTTTGTGTTCGGCATTAATTATTAATGCGTCAAGGTCATTTCTTGCATGGCGTAATTGTGCACCAATTCCTTCTGTAAACTCAACCTCTCCTAAATTTTCACTACCAATATTTGTGTTTGGTGTACCAATTCTATATTCGGCAAGTATATCGTAATATTCTTGCTCTTGTGTTTGGTAAGCAGACGTAATAAATTTTGCTGTATAGTTTTCAGAGACTTCATAACTTGCTTTTAAAGCACCAAAATAGGTATCATATCTATCTTCCTCTTGTCCTTCATAAAAAATTAAAAGTGCAATAGGGTCTTGAAGAGTACCAAAGTTGGTTTGTCTTGTAACTGGTTGATAGGTGTATTCATTAATAGCAAGATTTCCTAAAAAATCAACTTGTAATTTGTCACTAAACTTATACGTTAAATATGCTTGTGCATCTGCAAATACAGGAAAGAAATTAACCTCTGTTTGTTTAGAGTTAACAAACAAACTGTTGTCTCGGTAGCGTAACCCTATAAGGCCTGTTAATCTACCATCATCACTCAAACCACCAGCAGAAACGTTTGCACCTAAAAGACTTAAATCTGCTGATGCTTCAAAACGTGTGGGTTGTCTATATTGAATATCTAAAACTGATGACAATTTATCTCCAAACTTTGCTTGAAATCCACCTGAAGAAAAGTCAACAGATTTGGTAAGATCACTATTAACAAAGCTCAATCCCTCTTGTTGTCCACTACGTATTAGAAAAGGTCTATACACTTCAATCTCATTTACATAAACCAAATTTTCATCAAAGTTTCCTCCTCTAACTGAGTACTGCGTACTTAATTCATCATTAATAAAAACTCCTGGGAGTGATGCTAATAAGCTCTCTACTCCAGAGTTTGCGGTAGGAATGTTTTCCGCTGCTTTAATATCAAGTACAGTAACTCCTTCTATACGCTTATTTTTTCTACCTGTTATTATTGTAGTGCTTAGTTGTTCTACATCAATCTTCATGACAGGGATATACTCTACATCTTCAAACTTAGAGAGATTAAATGTTTGTACAATGTTTTTTAGTCCAACATAAGAGAAAGTTACTTTTACATCTCGATCTGCAGGAATTTTAAGCTCATAAAAGCCATCAAGGTTACTTTGGGTTCCTCCTCCGTTATAAGAAATATTTGCACCACCAACGGGATTGTTATCTTCGTCTAAGATAACCCCTCTTATGGTTGCTTGTTGTGCGATAAGACTAGTTGTTGTTACTAAAAAAAATAGTAGTAGTGGTAGTAGTTTTGCTTTCAAAAGTAAAAAGGTCTAATTATTTTCTGAAAAAAGTTGCCTCAAATGTAGCATTATTTCCCACATTATCGGTAACAATTAGTTTCAAATTATTTTCGGTTTCTGAAATAACATTGTCCTCAAAATCATAAGTTAAAACGTCTGTTTTGTAATTATATTCCATTAAAATAAATTCTCCATTAAGTGTAGCTCTGTACTTGCTAATTCCACTTAAGTCATCTTCAATTTTAATTTTAAGGGTTTTATTTTTGCTAATCCATTTTTCATCAGTAAAGTTGATAGGTTGAATTTTAGGGCTTTTGGTGTCCGAAACTAAAACATATGAGCCCATTGTTCTTGTTCTTGCAGACAATTTATCTCCTTTTCTATATGTGGTATTGTAGTATGGTTCTCCTTTGTAATTAAGTCTACCTAAGTATAATTTTCCTTTGTCTGTTTCAGAATAATTTGATGCATCTACAGTAATTGTAATGTTTTTGTGAATAGGTACAATGTCTTCATGGAAGTGTAAAGTATCTCCTTTTACATCAATATTTAAATGTTCATTTTCATATAAAGCATTTGCTGGGATATAAATACTGTATTTACCTTTTGTGATTGAGGTAGCTTGATCTGAATAGACATAATCTGTAGATGAATTATTGTCTTTAGATGCTACAATTTCTTTTTTGCCAGAAATAGGTACTCTTATGGTTATTTTATTTTTTTTAAAGTCTTCAATTTCAATTAAAAAAGTAGAATTAAAACCGTCTTCAATAGTAATAATACCATTTTCTGAGGAATCATTTA